>JAZSOL010000081.1:0-13827 GCA_045536915.1 Clostridia bacterium | reverse complement strand
AAATTCTTCCCAAAATGGGGAAACTCAAAAAATCGAATTCGAATTGACAAATGCTTACGCAAGGTATATAATTATGTTATAATGGTAAAGTTTCAGCAGGTGATATGATGAAAAAATTCAGTGTTGGCGGTATGAGCTGTGCGGCGTGCAGTGCAAGAGTTGAAAAGGCGGTTTCAGCTTTGCCGGGAGTTGAAAAATGTTCGGTGAATCTGCTCACCGGCTCAATGAACGTTGAGGGAACGGCAGATTCAGAAATGATTACGGTGGCAGTTGTTAAAGCCGGCTACAGTGCATCTGAAATCGGAGCGGAGAAAAACGTGGCTTTTAAAAAGTCTGCCTCCGGGATTAAAGAAATGCTCGTAAGGCTGATGTTTTCTGTGGTTTTTCTTATCGTGCTTATGTACGTTTCAATGGGATATGTGATGTTTGGAGCGCCGCTGATGTTTGGGCTTAAATTAAACCCCGTTACAACCGGTATTATTGAACTTATTTTGAGTATGGTGATACTCGTTGTTAATCAGAAATTTTTTGTGAACGGTTTTAAGGGTGCGCTTTGCGGCAGTCCGAATATGGATACTCTTGTGGCTATTGGTTCCGGTGCGTCGTTTATCTATAGCATATGCGTGCTTTTTATGATAAGCAATGAGTGTTTCGCCGGAAAAGTTGCCCACGCAAATCATATGCTTCACGATTTGTATTTTGAATCTGCGGCAATGATACTCACTCTGGTGACCGTTGGGAAAACGCTTGAAGCATTTTCGAAAGGGAAAACAGCAAGTGCTCTTAATTCACTAATAAATCTCAAACCCAAAAAGGCGAATGTTTTAATTGACGGAAAAGAAACCGAAATTAATGCCGATGAAATCAAAATTGACAACGTATTTGTTGTGCGTCCGGGAGAAAGCTTTCCGGCAGATGCCGTAATTCTTGAGGGGTGTGCATCTGTTGACGAATCGGCGCTCACGGGTGAAAGCATACCGGTTGATAAAAATCCCGGCGACAAAGTATCTGCCGGCACTATCAATAAATCCGGATTTTTAAAGCTGAGGGCAACAGGAGTAGGGGAAAACACGGTTCTTGCTCAGATTATAAAAACCGTTGCCGAGGCATCCTCAGGTAAGGCGCCGATAGCACGCATTGCCGATAAAGTGTCGGGGATATTTGTTCCGTGTGTTCTCGGTGTGGCTGCGGCAACGTTTCTGGTGTGGCTTCTTCTTGGGCAGAGCGTGGGTTATGCTCTTTTAAGAGGAATATCGGTTCTGGTTATAAGCTGTCCGTGTGCTCTCGGTCTGGCAACTCCGGTTGCTGTTATGGTTGGAAGCGGAAAGGCGGCATCAAACGGAATTCTTTTCAGAACAGCTGAAAGCCTTGAACAGGCAGGTAAGACTGATGTTGTTGTGGTGGACAAAACCGGAACGGTTACGAGAGGCGAGCCGGTTGTAACCGATGTTATAAATGTTGGATGCGAAAATGAAACCGTGCTTCTTTCTCTTGCATACTCCCTTGAATCCCAAAGCGAACATCCGCTTGCAAAAGCAGTTTGCAAAAAGGCGGAGAGCTTGGGCATAGAGCTTAATCCTGTTTCGGATTTCAGGCTTTTGGCAGGGAGCGGAGTTGAGGGGAATCTCGGTGAGGAAAAGGTTTGCGCCGTAAGCTTTAAAAATGCCTCTGAACGTTTTGAAATCACACAAGACGTTAAAAAATGGTATGAAAAGCTTGCTTCTGAGGGCAAAACACCGCTTGTTTTTGCAAGAAACGAAAGAGTTTGCGGGGTAATAGCTGTTGCCGACGAAATCAAACCCGACAGCCGTGAGGCGGTGGAGATGCTTAAAAAAGGCGGCATTGAAGTTATTATGCTCACAGGCGATAATGCAAAAACGGCAAATGTTATTGCACGAAAAGCCGGTATTGAAAAGGTTGTTGCCGGAGTTCTTCCGCATGAAAAGGAAAAATATATCCGCTCTCTTAAGAAAAATCATAAGGTCGCTTTCGTGGGCGACGGAATAAATGATGCTCCGGCGCTCGTTGGTGCGGATGTTGGCATTGCAATCGGCGCAGGAAGTGATATTGCTGTGGATTCATCGGAGATTGTGCTGATGAAAAGCACTGTTAGAGATGCCGCCGGAGCAATATTTTTGAGTCGTTTGACTTTAAGAAATATAAAACAAAATCTTTTCTGGGCATTTATTTATAATGCAATAGGCATTCCCGTTGCGGCCGGTGCACTTGCATTTGCGGGAATAACGCTCACTCCCATGCTCGGTGCGGCGGCGATGAGCCTTTCGAGTGTGTGTGTTGTGGCAAATGCACTCAGACTTAATTTTGCAGATATTTATATTCCAATAAAGAAAAAATTTAAAAAGGAGAAAAAATCAATGGAAAAAGTAATCAGGATTGAAGGAATGATGTGTCCTCACTGTGAGGCAAGAGTTAAAAAGGTTTTAGAAGAGCTTGAAGAGGTTGAAAGTGCGGCTGTGAGCCATCAGGATGGAACGGCTACGGTTTTTTTGAAATCCGATGTGGCAGATGATAAATTGAAGATGGTTATTGAAGACCAGGGGTATAAGGTTGTTGGTTTTAAACCGATGTAAATACAAGTTTCAGCATTTATATGTTACAAGGCAATACGCAAAACATAGTACATCCGGGACGATGTGGGCATCGTCCCCTACGCATAAACAATAGCATTTGTGTGCCGTAGGGGCGATTTGATGGATGTCAAACAGAGCGATAAATCCGGATTTATCGGGAAGTTTAGGCTGATGGACAACGACTCCATAAATCAGAATTTGTAAAAATGGGGAAACTCAAACGTTAAAATTAATTGACAAAACAAACTAATGTGGTTATAATAGAAACAAAAATAACATAAAGGAGATATGCTATGAGATATAAAGTAGCCAAAACGAGTGTAATTGACCCCGGTATTGATTCTCCACAGTGGCAGAAAGCCGGCGAGGGAGTTGTGGGTGTTCAGCGCTGGAAAGAATTTTATCAGCCCATTAATGTTACGTTCAGACTTTTGAGAGGTCCTGAAGGGATAAGCGTGCTTATGCATACAGACGAGAAAAATCTCAGAGCAGAGTGCGAAGAGCAAAATGGAATGGTTTGTTTTGACAGCTGCATGGAATTTTTCTTTAAACCCGACCCGTGGGATGTGAATTATTTTAATTTTGAGCTTAATCCGAAAGGTGTTTTGCATCTCGGGCTCGGAGACGGACGCAACGGAAGAACTCTTATAGATTGCGACCGTGAAATCTTCTCCATAGAAACAAGACCTGACGACGGAAACTGGACTATTAAATTTTATATTCCCGATTCGTTTTTGCGCAGTTATTTTAAAAATATTGCTCCGGTTTGCAGGGGTAATTTCTATAAATGCGGTGAAGAAACAGGGCATTCGCATTTTATAACATGGTCAGAAATCGAGGTTGAATCCCCCGATTATCATATTCCGGATTTCTTCGGATACATAGAATTTTAAAGGCGTTTTATTAAATTAATTTAAGGAGACATGATTATGAAAAAATTTATACTTGCTTTAATTGTTTCAGCTATGGTTTTTGGTGCTTTCACAACTGCTGCGGCAGATGAATGGCAGCTTGTGTTCAGCGACAGATTCAACAACGGTCTTTTTGATGTTGTTGGAGAAATTAAAGAGCTTGATTTTCATGACGGCGCAGACCACGGTGAGATAGTGGATATTGAGTACAGGGTTAAAATGAAAGAAACAACAGATGGCTCTCAGGATGCATCAGACAGCTACGAAATTTATTCTTCTGTTTTGTATGCAGATGCCACACGCATCACCCAATATATGACTGACTTTACCGGCGAATACGTAAGAGCTGAAAGGGCAACGGCGCTCTATCCGGCATACATAAAAAATGCTGATGTCAACACTTTCGTTGTTATCAACAGAATTTTCCCCAAATCTGCCGATGAATTGGAGTTTGCAGATATTTACCTTGTAACTAAGGATGATAATGGTGTAACCAAAGAGCTTATCTGTTCAGAAGGCTGGAATCGCACAGAAACCAAAACAACTGTTCAGCTTTATAAGTCTGTTGAAGAAAACGGTCAGATTGTGAGAACTCCCGAAAGCGATATTATTGATGATTCAGAATATGAAAAGGCATGTGGGATTTTTGTTGAGGGAAAAGGCTTTAATGATGGTCTTATTTTAAAATCCGACGAAGGCGAGTATCAGGATATAAACGGAAACTGCGTTTTTGCAACAGGAATGCTTGGCTACACATTCACCGGATATAACCTCGGATACTATCTCATAAACAGCAATAACGGAGATTCCATAGACTGGGAAAAAGAAGACCCCGAACGCGACAGAAGACATATTTCGGAATTTAAAGGTGTGGATGGAGAAGATTTTAATTTTGATAATGCCAATATAGATAATTTCTATGATAACGGCTACAACACCATGGAAGTGAAAGATGACAGCGGCAATGCAACAACATATCTTATAAAGCTCAAAAATCCTGCAATAGTGTCGGTTGTTCTTGACGGGCAGAAAATATACTTCGACCAGCTTCCGGTTATTGAATCGGGAAGAACACTTGTTCCTTTAAGAGCAATATTTGAAGCAATCGGTGCCGGAGTAGACTGGGACGACAACACCAACACCGTAACTGCAAAAAAAGATGATGTTGAAATAAAACTTACCATAGACAGCTCCGTAGCTTTCAAAAACGGCGAGGAAATCGGGCTTGATGTACCTGCAAGAGTAATAAACGGAAGAACCCTTGTTCCGGTTCGTTTTGTGGCTGATTGCTTTGGTGTAAATGTTGACTGGGATGATTCAATTCATCAGGTTATTCTTGAAACAAACTAAAGCATACAGACGGCAAATATTTCGTTGTCGGAAAACATATGTATAAGGAGAAAAAATAAATGAATTTCAAAAAATTATTATTTTCTTTAATGATAATAGCAGCAATGGCTGTTTCCGGATGCGGCTCAAAGCCGGAAAAAGAAATCAGCAGTGATGCGGATTTAATAACATCTGACGCAACCGTGGCGGAACAGGAAACAGATAAGGCGGATAATAATGCATTCGTGAAAAAATATATCAACACGGGCGTAAGACCGATTGCTGTTATGATTGATAATGATGATAATAATGCAAGACCTCAGGCGGGACTTGAAGATGCCTATTTGATTTATGAGTTGCTCGTGGAAGGCGGTTCAACAAGATTTATGGCACTTTTTCAGGGCGTGAACACGGAAAAAATAGGTCCGGTTCGTTCTTCGAGACATTATTTTATTGACTATGCCATGGAAAATGATGCAATCTATACTCATTTCGGATGGAGTCCGAGAGCTATGCAGGATATTTCTGCATACTCTGTGGATAAAATCAACGGTGTTCTCGGAGAAGACGGCAATGTGTTCTGGAGAGAAAGAAAGTTTGCCGGCGACTGGCACAGTGCATACACAAGCATCGATTTAATAAAAAAACAAGCTGAAAAAAAGGAATATGAAACCGAAACGGAACACGAAATAGGTTTGAAATTTTCCGAAGAGGACTATACTCCCGAAACTCAGATGTCGGCTTCAAAAGTTTCGCTCAAATATTCTCAGAAGTATTCCACATCATATGCTTATGATGCACAAACCGGACTGTATGAAAAAAGCATAGGTTCTGAACCTCACGTTATGCAGAGCGGTGAAACACTTAAATTTAAAAACATTATCGTGGAGCTGATTCAGGACACAGCTCTCGGAGACGGTTCTGACCGCAGAGATATCAAAACAACCGGACAGGGCAAAGGATATTATATAACAAACGGTTTTTGCGAGGAAATAACCTGGTCAAAGGATATCCGCGAAAGCAACACAACCTACAAAAAAGCCGACGGAACCGAACTTTTCATTAATCAGGGTCAAACAATTATTAATGTTATAAGCCCTGAGTCGGGAGTTATATTGAATTGAAAACCAACACAATAAGGAGACAATATTATGCTTAAAGGAATTTCATCCGTTATATCACCTGAACTTTTAAAGGTTTTGTGTGAAATGGGCCACAGCGATACCATAGTTATAGCCGACGGGAATTTCCCTTCCGAAACAATTGGCAAAGATGCAATTGTTATCCGTGCCGACGGCCACGGAGTGCCGGAGCTTCTCGATGCAATACTAAAGCTTTTCCCGCTTGATACATACGTTGAAAGTCCCGTATCTCTTATGCAGGTAATGCCCGGAGATAATGCTAAAACACCTATATGGGATGAATACAAAAAAATCCTTAAAAAATACGACACCAGGGGAGACGAAGCATTTCAGGAAGTGGAACGCTTTGAGTTCTATGAAAGAGCAAAAAAAGCTTATGCGGTTGTGGCAACCGGCGAAACGGCAATATATGCAAATATAATGCTTCAAAAAGGCGTTGTAACAGAATAAAATCAAACAGCCAACGTGTGTTGTATAACCGTTGGCTGTTTCATTTTTTATTCAGTTTTTTGTTATTATCACAGTGAGCGGCGGATTGTTGGGACGGTTAAAAAAGTCGTGAACGGTGACGGTGTATTTTTTATAATCAATTGTTTTAAGGTAGCTCATAACGGCATCTTTTTCTTCTGTTCCGGAGTTTTTGCCGTAGTACACGGTAACGGAAATAAAACCGTTTTCTGATATAATCTCCAGCGATTTTTTGATTGCCTCAATGGTGGAATCATGTTTTGTACATATTAAGTGGTCTCCGCCCGGAAGATAGCCGAGATTGAAAATCACGCATCCCACCTGTTCGTTAACATATTGGTCAAGGTTTGCATGGGAATCTTCTATGAGAGTAAAGTTCGAAAAATTATTTTCGTTAAGTTTTTTTCGGGTGTTTTCAAGTGCACTTTTCTGGATGTCGAAAGCAAAAACTTTTCCGCAACTGCCAACGGCCCTGCAAAGCTTCATAGTGTCGTTTCCATTTCCTGCCGTGGCATCTATTGCAGTGCTTCCCAAACCCAGACAGGTGTTTATAAAATATTCTGTGATATCCTGAGGTTGAATCATATTTTCAGACTCCTTTTATATGTATATATGCTAAAATAATACTATATTTTAAATAAAAATGCAATATGGATTTTTTTGAGTTTCTCCATATTTTTGAATCAATCGCAAAAATTTGATTTAGCGGTGAGTTGGAAACCTAAATTTGTGTTGCGGTATTGTAGGGGACGGCGCCCCCGACGTCCCGAACCCCCGATAAAACGGGACGTCGAGGATCCCGTCCCCTACAACGCACTAACCTTGTTTCATCTCCCCGATAAATCAAAATTTATCCACATTGTAATTTCATTTTTAGATTCACTCGAAATCGTGTATCTGTGCAATTTTTAGCGACTTTATTTTTGAAAATGGGAAACTCAAAGCATTTTAATTTAATTTTTTCAGTTGAAAAAAACTTGAATCCAAACTTCGGTTGACACGTCAATTGGCGGTATGATATAATCAAAACATCTGAGAAAGATATATAAAGGGTGACAATGCCCATTAATGGAGGTGTATGCTTATTATGAACAATAAAAAATATCTCTGCATTGACCTTAAAAGCTTTTACGCCTCTGTGGAATGCATAGAACGTGGGCTTGACCCGATGACAACGAATCTTGTTGTTGCAGATGAGTCCAGAACGGAAAAAACAATCTGCCTTGCCGTAACTCCGTCGCTTAAAGCTTATGGTATTTCCGGTAGAGCAAGGCTTTTCGAGGTTGTTCAGGCGGTTGGAAAAATAAATTCTCAGAGGCAAAAAAAAGCGCCGGGATATAAGTTCAGAGGTGAATCAGTTGATTCAAACGAGCTTGAAAAATTTCCGGAGCTTAAGCTTTCCTACATTGCCGCACCGCCGAGAATGGCATTTTATATGCAATACAGTACACGTATTTACAATATATATCTTAAATACGTTTCCCATGAAGACATTCATGTTTATTCTGTTGATGAAGTGTTTATTGATATAACAGGCTATCTCGATTCGGGGCGTATTGATGCCAAAGACTTTGCGCGCAGAATAATTAAAGATGTTTTTCAAACAACGGGCATAACCGCCACTGCCGGAATCGGAACAAATATGTATCTTGCCAAAATAGCAATGGATATTGAAGCAAAGCACACAAAACCCGACAAAACCGGCGTGAGAATTGCTCAGCTTGATGAAATGTCCTATAGGCGCAAACTCTGGGGGCACCGTCCGCTCACTGATTTCTGGAGAGTGGGTAAGGGATATGCAAAAAAACTCGAAGCAAACAACCTCTTCACTATGGGAGATATTGCAAGAGCCTCGCTCGACAGCTACGGAGAAAACAAGCTGTATAAGCTTTTCGGAGTGAATGCCGAACTTCTGATTGACCATGCCTGGGGCGTTGAACCGTGCACCATGGCAGATGTTAAAGCATATAAGCCGGAGAATTCAAGCATAGGCACGGGTCAGGTTCTGCACTGCGCCTATGAAACCGATAAAGCGCGTCTTATTGTTCGGGAAATGCTTGAGCTTTTGAGCCTTGACCTTGTTGAAAAAAAGCTTGTTACCAATCAGATTGTGCTCACCGTGGGCTACGACATAGAAAATCTCACCGACTCTGAGAGAATGAAAAGCTACACCGGTGAAATAACCACGGATTTTTACGGCAGACAGGTTCCCAAACATGCCCACGGAACTGCCAATATCGGCAAATATACTTCGTCGGGCATACTCATAACCGATGCGGTTATGAAGCTTTATGACCGGATAGTGGATAAAAATCTGCTCGTGAGAAGAATAAATATTTCGGCAAATCACATAAAATCCGAAAGTGATATCACCGAAAAAACAACCTTTGAACAGCTTGATTTTTTCACGGATTATTCAAAGCTTGATAAAAAGCGTGAGCAGGATAAAATAATGCTTGAAAAAGAACGCCGGATTCAGGAAACAACAATAGAGCTGAAAAAAAGATTCGGCAAAAATGCAATAATTAAAGGTATGAATCTCAAAGAAGGAGCCACAACCATCGACCGCAACAGGCAAATCGGCGGTCACAAAGCGTAGGGGTGTGTTGTTGGAAAGTTTCAAAAAATCGGAGGTATCTGATGAAAGAAGAATTTATGTATGAGGATATTGTAAACCTTCCTCATCACAAATCAAAAACAAGAAAGCCCATGCCCTTAGCCGACAGGGCGGCTCAATTTGCGCCTTTTGCCGCGCTCACGGGCCACGGTGATGCCATAAGCGAAACTGCACGCATCACCGAAAAACGCATAGAGCTTGATGAATACTCAAAAGAGGAAATAAATTATAAGCTTTTGTGTGTCAGGGATGAAGAGGTTAAAACCAATGTGTGCATAACATATTTTGTTGCAGACCGGAAAAAATCCGGCGGAGAATACGTGACTCTGACGGGAAAAGTGAATAAAATAAAAGAATTTGAAAGAGTTGTTGTTATGGAAGATGAAACGGAGATTCCAATAGACGATATACTCGGCATAGAGGGTGAAAACATATGAAGGATAAAAGAGTAACACTTTCGGATATTGCGCGTGAGCTTGGTGTTTCAATCAACACTGTGTCCCACGCGCTTAACGGCAAAAAAGATATTTCCGAAAAAACAAGAAAACGTGTGAGCGAAAAAGCAATGGAGCTTGGATACATACGCAACGATTCCGCAAGTCTTATGCGTTCGGGAAAGAGCAAGTGCATTTCGGTTATTGTTGGGGATATTTCAAATCCGCATTTTTCAATTCTGATAAAGGAAATTGAAATGACTGCAAAGGAAAACGGATATGCCGTGCTTGTTCTCAACACAAACGAGGATGAAGAAATTGAACGCGAAGCAATTGTAACTTCAATCGGAAAAAACGTTGACGGCATAATTATATGTCCCGTTCAGAAGAGCAAAAGCAACATAGAATTTCTGATTCACACCGGCACTCCGTTTACGCTTATCGGCAGAAGATTTTCGGATATTGACACGAACTATGTTATATGTGATGACCGCCACAGCGGATATCTTGCGGCTGAAAAGCTCATTAAAAAAGGGCACCGGAGTATTGCCGTTTTTGCTGCGCCTGAATATATTTCAAGTTCCGCTGAGAGACTTGAGGGAATAAGAGAGGCATATGAAGAAAATAAACTCAATCTGAATTTAGAAGATGTTTTTGAGCTTCCGGTCACGATGGGCAATCACAAGGATGATATTATATCGTGCCTTTCAAAAAAAGACTACACCGCAGTTATATGCTTCAGCGACCTTATGGCGCTTGAGGTGGTTTGCGCAATAGGGGACGGCAAATCAGATATTGTGAGCTTTGATAATATCCGCTCAAAATTTTCCATTCCGGCAAGCTTCGAGAGCATAACTTCTTCCAAAACAAAAATGAGCAACAGTGCATTTGAAATACTTCTTGAAAATATTAATAATCCAATGGCAGAAAAAAAGCATGTTGTGTTGACAACAAATTTTGATTTATCGGGGAGATGAATTTAAAATAGTGCGTTGTAGGGGACGGCGTCCTCGACGTCCCGTTTCATCGGGGGTTTCGGGACGTCGAGGACGCCGTCCCCTACGACATATCCACGTTAATTTCATTATCAAACAGCCCGATAATTCAAAATTTTCCAAATACTCTTGACAAATTAACAAAAAAATTATATAATCACATTAACGATAATGTGTTGGAGATGATATTATGACAGAAACAGTGAAAAAACTTTTGAATATTGTCACAGGCAAGCAGCATCATAAATTCCGTGAGGATATAAGCTTTAATCCGGCTGAGGAATACTCAGCTAAGGGTCTTTCTCCGGTTGAAAGAATGAGCGAACGCTTTTCATATCTGATGAAAGCGCAAAAGCCGGTTATTCTGCCTGAAGAAAAAATTTGCATTATGCGAACAACAAAGGGAATTCCCGATTGCTTTACGGAGAAAGAGTGGATTGAGATAAAAGAAAAGCATTATATTCACGAAAGCGGATATTGGTCTAATCTTTCGCCCGATTATGAATCAATTATTTCAAGGGGGCTTCTTGATGTTTATGATGAATGCGATGAATACGGCAAAAAAGCTATTGACTCTGTTTTTGACCTTGCCGACCGCTACAGAGACGAGGCTGTGAGATGCGGAAGAAACGATGTTGCAAAGGTTTTTGAACGTATTCCGCGTTGCGGCGCTGAAAGTTTTCGGGAAGCGCTTCAGTTTTTCCGTATAGTTCACTTTGCGCTCTGGCTTGAAGGAAACTATCATATCACAGTTGGCAGATTTGATGTGTATATGTATCCGTATTTAAAATCCGACCTTGAAAAAGGTGTGCTCACGGAAGATGAGGCTTTTGAACTTTTAGAGGATTTCTTTATTTCATTTAGTAAGGATTCCGACCTTTACCCCGGTGTTCAGCAGGGAGATAACGGTCAGAGTATGGTTCTTGGAGGAATTGATTCCGATGGAAATGAAGTGTTTAATCTTTTGAGCAAAATGTGTCTTAAGGCAAGCAATGAGCTTCTTTTGATTGACCCCAAAATTAATTTAAGAGTAAATAAAAACACTCCGGTTGAAATATACGAACTCGGAAGCGAGCTTACCAAAGCGGGACTCGGGTTCCCGCAGTATTCAAACGATGATGTGGTTATTGAGGGTCTTGAAAAACTCGGCTACGAAACAAAAGATGCAAGAGATTATGTTGCCGCGGCATGCTGGGAGTTTATTATCCCGAAAATCGGATGCGACGTTGCCAACATAGGCGCTCTCTCATTAACCCGTATAACCGATATATGCCTGCACAATCATCTTGTTTCTTCTGAAACCTTTGAGGAATTTATGGATAAATTCAGCCGGGAAGTAAAGCGCGGATGCGATGAAATTGCAGATGAAATCAGGAATCTGTGGTTTGTGCCGTCGCCGTTTATGAATGTTGTGATGGCATGCAACATATATGAGGGCGGAAAATACAATAATTTCGGATTCCATGGTACCGGAATTGCAACTGCCGCAGATTCTCTGGCAGCTATTAAAAAGTATGTGTTTGATGAAAAGAAAATAGATAAAGAACGTCTCATTAAAGCAGTGGATTCCGACTTTGAGGGAGAAAGCGAACTTTTGCATCTTCTTCGCTATGAAGCGCCTAAATTCGGAAACGGAGATGATGAAGCAGATACCATCGCTGTTGCAATTCTCGACAGCTTTTCAAAAGCTCTTGAAGGGAAAATCAACTGCAAAGGCGGAAAATTCAGAGCAGGAACGGGAAGCGCAATGTTCTATCTGTGGCATGCTGACGAGGTTGGCGCAACTCCCGACGGAAGAAGAAAGGGTGAGCCTCTCGGCACCAATTTCTCGCCAAGCCTGTTTGCAAAAATAAACGGACCGTTCTCGATTATAAAATCTTTTTCAAAGCCTCATTTCGAAAATGCAATAAACGGCGGACCTTTAACCTTGGAATTTCACCAAAGTGTATTTTCAGACGATGACGGTATCGAGAAAATCGGTATACTTGTCAAAACATTCATTGATCGAGGCGGTCATCAACTGCAACTTAATACCGTAAATATTGCCACGCTACTCGATGCGCAGAAACATCCCGAAAAATACAAACAGTTAGTGGTTCGAATTTGGGGCTGGAGTGCGTACTTTGTTGAACTTGATAAGGAATACCAGGATCATGTTATAAAAAGACAGGTGTATGCTATATGACGGGCAGTATATTTGATATAAAGGAAATGGCAGTACATGACGGTCCGGGGATAAGGACAACCGTATTTTTTAAAGGGTGCCCACTTCGTTGTTGGTGGTGTCATAATCCGGAAGGTTTCATATCCGAGCCGCAACTTATGTATAAAAGTTCAAGATGTCTACACTGTGGTCAATGCCAAACAGAATGTGATCACGCAGATTGCAAGCCCTTTGGAAGATGCATTTATATATGTCCTGAAAACTGCCTTGAGATTGCCGGCAAACAAGTTACCGCAAAAGAACTTGCCAAGGAGTTAAAGCAATCAGCAAAAGTTTTAGGCGAAAGATTTGGAGGTTTCACATTTTCAGGAGGTGAACCTCTGGCACAACCTAAGTTTCTTTTTGAACTTATCGAAGAATTGAAGGACTATCATCTCTGTATTGAAACAAGTGGATATGCCAACAGTGAAATTTTTAATGAGATATTAGAAAAGTTTGATTTTATTATTATGGATATAAAACTTGCCGACAGTAAATTTCACAAATTATATACAGGTGTAGGAAATGAACAGATACTTAAGAATCTGGAAATTTTAAAAAGCAGTCAGATTCCTTATATTATCCGAACGCCTCTTATTCCTGATATTACAGATGAAAAAAATAATCTTAAAAAAATCAAAGAATTGATTGGCAACAGTAAATGGGAAAAAGTCCCGTACAATCAATTGGCAGGTGCGAAATACAAAATGCTTGGTATGAAATACAAATTTATATAAAGGAGATTGGAGTTATGAAAAAAATTTATCTTATGTATCCTCAAAAAAAAGGTACAATAGCACCGGAAATATATGGACATTTTACCGAACATATTGGAGGCGTGATTTATGATGGAATTTGGGTTGGAAAGGATTCAAAGATTCCCAATATTAAAGGCTTCAGAAAAGAAATTATAGAAAAATTGCGTGCAATCAAAGCACCGGTTATTCGTTGGCCGGGCGGTTGTTTTGCCGAAATATATGATTGGCGTGACGGAATCGGAAAGGATCGTCCCTCAAGAATAAGCTGGTGGGGATATAAGGACGGTAAAACTGAACCTAATGAAGTGGGCACTCACGAATTTATGGATTTTTGTGAAGAAGCCGGTGCGGATGCATATTTTGCCGCAAATCTTACAAG
>JAZSOL010000069.1:0-24949 GCA_045536915.1 Clostridia bacterium | reverse complement strand
GTTCAAGACTTTACACAGATTTTGGGATAGCCTCGCGGCTTCCAAAGACTTGGGTTTGTTACATATCATATGTATGCTCGGTGCACTTGCTCTGAGGCGTACCCCGTAGCGGCTGCCCTGACGTACTATTTCGGGTTCCTCAAGAGAAAGTTCGTCTATCGACGGGGCGACTATACCATATCCCAGATCTTTTACCTCACAAAGAGCAGATTCAATCTTATCATATTCTCTTTTTATCTGCGAAAGCGAAGTTATGATTGAAAGCAGAGAATCCTTACCGTCAATTTCAATTCCGGAGCTTTCTCCGAGGATTTTATAAAACAAATCATCATCAATTGTTACATCATAAGAAACAACGCCGTCGCCAAGACGAATTTCGGAAATATTTGAGTTACTTATATTTTCATTTAATCCGAATGAATCCGTAAGGATATGGGAATCACTTATTTTTTTGATATCAGGTATTGCAGATTTCAGGCTTTCGTATATGGAACATTTAATCTTATGGTCATTTTCAAGCACATCTACCCACGACGGCAAATTTATATTTATTTCGTTAATTGGAAATTCAAAAAGAATTTTTTCTATAATATTATTTATATCTGCTGCATCAAGTTCTGCACAGTTCACATTCAAAACACAAACACTATGTTTTTCTTCAATCTGTTTTTTAATTTCCAGAGTTTGCTCACTATAGGGATTTATGCAATTAAGAAGCACAATAAACGGCTTATTTATTTCTTTAAGTTCGTTTATAACCCGGTCCTCGGCTTCAATGTAATCTTCCCTTGCAATATCTGTTATACTGCCATCACTCGTTACAACAAGTCCGATTGTGGAATGGTCTTTTATAACCTTTCGGGTTCCTATTTCTGCCGCCTGTGCAAATGGCATCTCTTCATCGGACCATGGTGTTTTGACCATACGGGGCGCATTTTCCTCAATATGCCCCATTGCTGAATCCACTATGTATCCAACACAGTCAATCATTCTCACATTCATCCGTGCATTATCCGAAAGTGAAATTTCCACCGCCTCATTAGGAATGAATTTGGGTTCTGTTGTCATAATTGTTTTTCCGGAGCCACTTTGCGGAAGCTCGTCTCTGGCTCTGTCGCGGCTGTAGGAATTTGAAATATTCGGAATCACCAAAAGATCCATAAATCTTTTGATAAAAGTTGATTTACCGGTTCTGACCGGTCCCACCACACCAACCATAATCGCTCCGTCGGAGCGTTTGGCGATATCTGAGTATATGTTTTCCATAGATAATCCTCCAAAACGTTTTTGTACATTTTATGATTCTGAAAAACATTTTATGTATATAAATTTATTTACCGCAACATTGCTTATGAGTTTTGTAATCACAATTGCACCAGCATTCATCTTTCCCGGAGAACACATAGCAACCCAATCGACAATCGACTGTCTGCTTATTGGTGCAGCTACTCTGCCGATGGTTCTGTGGGCATCAAAAAAGGAAACTCACCGCGAGTTTCCTTTTTAATTTATTAAATTCAAAATAAAATCAATATCCGCCTTTGGATTTTCCGCTTCTTCTTTTTGATTCAAGATTACGTTTGATATCGTGCATCTTTTCGTCGCTTGCCTGCTTGAATTTGTTAAGCTTATCTTCAAAAGACATTTCGGAATCCTGAGGAGCAAACCAATCAAATTCCATAGGCTGCGCTCTCAAATCTGTTTCGGGAAGCTTCGGCGCCTGACGCTGACGTTTCTCAAAGCGAGGTTTTTGAGGTTCGTTTCCGCCATTTTTTTCAATCATAGCCTGTTTTATCGACAAACCGATTTTACCTTTTTTATCGGGAGCAAGAACCTTAACATCAACCACATCGCCAACCTTCACGTGGTCGTTGATATCCTTTACATAGGATGTGGAAATTTCAGAAATATGTACGAGCCCGGTAACACCGCCCTCAAGTTCAACAAAAGCTCCAAAATTAGTTATCCCGGTAATCTTACCGCTAAGAATTTTTCCTTCTTCAACCTGCATCTAAAATACAGCCTCCTCATTTGCTTGTGGATTTATTGGAATTAATATAGACCTTATCTCCGGGATTAACCAGACCCAAACTTTCTCTGGCCACTTCCTTGTAATACTCATCTGTATTGGTTTTAAGTTTTTTATCTTCAAGCTGTCTGGTAATTTTCTTTTCTGCGGATATCTGCCTGTTGAGTGATTCAATCTGGTCATTGTTGGATTTTATCTGGCTTACCACACCATAAAAAGATGTTGCCACCGCATACACAACAACTATAAGAAGTATTCGTTTTAATAATTTAAATTTTTTCGAAGATTTCTTCATTTTAAAAATCCTTTATTATAGTATTTAAAACGCTGTCTGAATCAGGCAACTCCAAACAATCGCCTGCGTATCTTACCGACCAAAACATATTATTAATCAAAATAACATATAACTCATAATATTATATACCATTTTTCAAAAAAAGTAAAGTTTTTTCAAAAAAAAAAATCTCACAAATCAATTATGATTTTTGATTGGTTTTCTTATTTTTTTTATACAATTTCTACTAAAAACAACAAAACCCTTAAAAACCGGCTTAAAAAAACGAATTTTCAACATGCCCGAGAAAAAATATAATTTGCTTTTCATAATCAGCAAAGGTTTTATAAACCACGAAAAAAACACCGTAAATATTTTCAGCACCCATCTGCTTTCAAACAGGAAATATACAGAGCATGCAATTAAAAGAGATGCTATTTCATACCATCTCACTATGGCATCATTTATATATGATAATGTTCTGTACACAATAAAAAGTATTATTATTCCGAGAAAAATATCCTGAATGTTTACTGTGTGTACCGATGGAGAAATGTTTTTACGCACTGCTCGGAATACATCAAATATGATGCATATAATCTGACCGCACACAAATGCAGCTGCAAAAACATATATTTCATGGCGTGAATCTATCAGCACGATATACTCTCTACTTAAATATTCTGCTTAAAAGCGACCCACCGCTTTGTCTGGGTTCAACATACTCAAGCACCGTTATGCGGCCGTTTACGGTTATTTCTCCGCTGTCTAAATTAAGCTTGCTGAGGTTCATTTCTTCTCCTTTAATTATGAGCACCCCTTTTGACGTGTGTAAAACCACTTCCGTTTCATTGTAGCTCTCGGCATTTTCAACTCCTGATATGCTGATTTTAGAACGATTTTCCATTATTATATTATGAGGAAGATCGGCTCTTATTATTTTGCTTTGTTTCTTATCGTCCATAATTACCTCCGTTTTAAAGCAAAGGCAATAAAAAGCCTCCGCTTGAATTATATTAAATCCATATGCGGAGGCTTGACCGATTATTACAAAACCTTATACATTGCCTGGGCATCACCCTTTAAAACATGCTCTGCAATTGAAACAATTTCTGCACGCAATACTCTTTCGCCGAATGTTATTTCAAGAATATCCCCTTCCTTAACATTCACCGACGGTTTTGCCACTTTGCCGTTTACCATAACCTTACCCTGTTCGCAAGCTTCGCATGCAACGGTGCGTCTTTTGATTATGCGTGATACCTTTAAATATTTATCAAGTCTCATTTTATGTTCCTTTCTTCAGATATATTATCTTATTATTCTGAATTTCCTGCAAAGGGGTATAAGCTTATCCGACTTTGGCAAAAGCTCTATATCCTCTTCGCTGATTCCCTTCACAGCAACAAGTACCGCCAGATACACCACAGCGCCAAGTCCGATTGAAAACACAGGTGCAAAAACTCTGCCAAAAGAGGCAAAAACCCCATTTGTTCCCATTAAAACCGCCGCCATTGCAACAACTGCTGTTACAGGCTTTAAAATAAGCTCAGTCACAGGAAGCTTCACACTCATTTTCTTTTTGATTGCTATAATGTTGAGAATAAGTATGGTAATATAGCAAAGTGTTGTACCAATAGGTGCACCGTTTATGTTTACCAACGGATTTGCAACGAGAATGTAGTTTACAATAATCTTGACAATTCCCCCGATAACCATATTTATAACCGGAATATTTGCATTTCCGGTTGCCTGCAAAATAGCATTTGTAACCAACACAAGCGACACAAACACAATGGCACACGAGAGAATGGCAAGCATGAGTGTTGCATTTGTATTATTATAGAGAAGATTCAGAATCGGCCCTGATTCAAGCGACATTCCAACAGAGCAGGCAAGCGTAAAGATAATTGTTATTTTCATACTTTTGCATGCTATATGGGATGCTTCCGTCTTATTATGCGCCGCATACGCAGAAGCAATAGCCGGCACAATGCTCACGGTTATTGAATTGATCAGAGTCGGAGGCATATTAAAGAGCGGAACCGCATATCCGGAATAAAGACCCCACAAACGGTTTGCCTCACCTTCGCTGAATCCGCCTGCCTGCAAACGGTGCATAATCATGCTCATATCAATAAGACTTGTGAGCGAAAACACCGATGCACCGATAGTTATTGGTATTGCAATCAGCACAAGCTTTTTAAGTATCGCACTGCTCCGTTCACACTGTTCAAGGGTGCCCGGGCTTTTATTTCTTCCGGATTTAAGATACATTACAACAAGGATTAATGCACCGAGAAGTCCACCGCACGACACACCTAAAATTGCTCCGGCAGAAGCAAGTTCCATACCCATTGAAAGAAGAAAATATGCCGCACCGAATCCGATTACAAGCTTTCCGAGAGCTTCAGCTATTTCAGAAGCCGCGGTAGGAATCATATTCTGATGCCCCTGAAAATATCCTCTGAAAGCACTCATCACCGACACGAAAAGCATTGCCGGCGCTATTGCCTTTATACCATATGCAGCTCCGGTATTGCCAAGAAGTTTTCCGGCAATAAAATCCGCACCGAAAAACAAAATGCAAAATCCTGCAACGCCAATACACATAAGCAGTCTGAAACTTACCGTAAGAATTTTTTTAGCCTCAAGCTCTCTGCCTTTAGTCCGGCTTTCAGCAACCATTTTTGAAATTGCAACAGGAAGCCCTGCAGTTGCAACTATAAAGAGAAATGTGTATACCTGATATGCTGTGCCGAAATAGCCCATACCCTCTTCACCGAGAATGTATGTAAGAGGTATTTTGAAAAATGCTCCTATCACCTTTACACTCACATTGGCAATGAGCAAAATAAGCGCACCATACATAAAGCTTGAAGCTGTTTTGTTTTTATTGTCCAAATGCTATGCACCGTCCTTAAATCAAATTATTTTTATTATAGCATATTATTTCCAAAAAGAAAATATTATTTTTAATAATTAATAATTTTTTATGGAGATTACCAATGGAAAAAAGAACTTTTATTGCCAATGTGTTTAAAATGTCGTTTGCAATGCTTGGCGCAAATCTGTCGGGAATATGCTACAGTATATACATATCATCCAAAGCAGGAGCTGAAGCAATCGGGATTTTTCACCTTATAATGAGCATATATTCTCTTGCCACGGTTATTTCGGTTTCAGGAATCGGACTCACTGTCACAAGGCTTATTTCCGACTCAAACGGAAAAAATTCCAAAAACACATCTCTAAGATGCATGGCGATATGCAGTGTTTGCTCATGCGGATGCTTTTTGACACTGTTTTGCATACCGGAATTTCCGGCATCCGTAATTTTAAAAATACCTGAATGTGCCCAATGCTTTCGCATACTTTCTCCGTCGCTTGTCTGCATTTCGGCCTCTGCCGTAATAACCGGACATTTCACAGCCTCCGGAGATGTTGGCGCCATTGCTTTTTCAAAGCTTCTCGGCGAAGGAGTTGTGTGGATAACAACAAATTTTTTTATAGAAAGTTTTCCGGGAACGGAATACACAGCCATTGCAATTGCAATAACACTGTCGGCTATAGCGGAATGCATCTGCAATGTGATTTTGTGGCTCATAAAATGCAGAAATTATATCTCAGCAGGAAGAAAAACTCCATATTCTAAAATTCTGCGTCTGTGCGTACCTATTGCAACCGGCTCATATTTGCGCACAGGTCTTTCAAGTGCAGAAAATATTATGATTCCCGGAAAACTTGGAGAATACGGAACAATGGATTCGGTCGCGCAGTATGGAATAATAAAAGGAATGACAATTCCGGTTTTAATGTTTCCGGCTGTCTTTTCAAATGCATTTTCAGGACTTATTGTGCCTGAAATTGCACGAAGAAGAAGTAAGGGCAGAAAAAATTCAATACGTTACATTTCAACTCTGACACTTGAATATATCATGAAATTTGCCTTTATGATATCATCGATATTATATATATATCATACCGATTTATGCGCCGCATTTTTCCCGGAAGAAAATGCAGGGATATATCTTGGAATGCTGTGCTTTCTCCCACTTCTTATGTTTACCGACACAGCCATAGATTCTGTGCTGAAAGGCCTTGACCGTCAGGTTGCCTATCTTAAAATAAACATTGCAGATTCATTTTGCAGGGTTATTTTCATTGCTGTTTTTGTTCCGTGGTTCGGAATTAGAGCATACATATTTATGCTCTATATCAGCGAGCTTCTTAACATACTTTGCAGCTACATACTTTTAAAAAAATCCACAGGTCTCAGATTCCCGTTCAGATTAGCAATTATTCACCCGGTTATTGCATCTTTAGCTTCCGCATATTTTTCAAAAAAATTCTTCCCGGGTAATTATGTTTCGGGCATTTTTATGTTTTGCACCTTGTACTTAGTTATTATATGTATTCTGAAAAAAATACATATAATTAGTATAAAAACCGGAAATCAACATTAGGATTTCCGGTTTTTTGTTTATGTTTTAAGCAAACGGATTTTCCGTCGGATAAAGCATGCCTTTAGGCTGGTTAAACGAAATATCCTTAACTCCGAGGAATTTAAGAACCTCAAAAATCTCTGCACCGCAATGCGAAAATGCAACTGCACCGTGATGTGGATAACGTTTTTCAATGAGTGCGTGGCGATAGAATCTGCCCATTTCCTTTATTGCAAAAATTCCTATACCGCCAAAGCTTCCGGTTGCAACAGGAAGAATTTCTCCCTCTGCAATGTAGGCGCAAAGCTCACCGTCGGAATTACACTGGAGTCGGTAGAAAGTAATATCGGAAGCGGCAATATCACCCTCTAAAGTGCCTCTTGTAAAGTCAGGCTCACCGCCGTTTTCAAGAAGTCTGTTCTGAATGAGCTGATATTTTATTGCACGCTCACTGCACATCTTGCATGCCGGAGTATTTCCGCAGTGGAATCCCATGAAGGTATCTGTGAGAGTATAGTCAAATTTACCTTTTATGTTTTCTTCATAAAGAGATGCCGGAACAGAGTTATTGATGTCCAGAAGTGTTACAGCATCGCCTGTGATGCACGAGCCTATGTATTCACTGAGAGCGCCATAGATATCTACTTCACACGCAACGGGAATTCCTCTTGACGCAAGACGTGAATTCACGTAGCAGGGTTCAAATCCAAACTGCTCAGGGAATGCAGGCCAGCATTTATCTGCAAGTGCCACATATTTTCTCGCACCCTTATGTGATTCAATCCAGTCGGTCAGAGTGAGTTCATACTGAGCCATTCTCGGAAGAAGACCGGGGAAGGTGTTGCCGGAAAGGCCAAGTTCATCTGCCATATCTTTGCAAACATCATCAATTCTCGGGTCGTTTTCATGAGCCTTGTATGCCACAAGAAGGTCAAGCTCTGAGTTTTCTTCAACTTCAATACCAAGCTCATAAAGTCCTTTGATAGGAGCATTGCAGGCAAAGAAATCCTGAGGTCTGGGACCGAAAGTTATAATTTTAAGATTTTTCACACCCACAAGCGCTCTTGCTATCGGCAGGAATTTCTTTATTTCATCAGCAACTCCCTCTGCAGTTGCAACCGGATATTCCGGAATATATGCCTTAAGCTTTCTCATACCAAGATTATAGGAGCAGTTGAGCATACCGCAGTATGCATCACCTCTGCCGTTTATGAGATCGCCGTCACCTTCAGCCGCCGCAATATACATTACCGGACCGTCGAATTTCTGAGCAATAAGAGTTTCGGGAGTTTCGGGGCCGAAGTTTCCGAGGAACACAACAAGAGCATTGCATCCGTTCGCGTTGACATCAGCAACAGCATTTAATGCATCAATTTCATTTTCAACAGTCACGGGGCAGTTATAGATTCCGTTTCCGTATGCCTCAACGATATTTTCACGGCGTTTTTCGGAAAGAAAAATCGGAAAGCAGTCACGTGATACTGCGATTATACCTAATTTAATTTCGGGAATATTATTCATTTATTGTATTCTCCTTTACTTTTTCTTTTATTTTAAAATATATGAAAATCAAAGTCATGAAATCCGTTGACCAAAAACGGACTTTTATTTATATTATGCTTCCCAGACTACGATTTCCTGTTTTCCTGCTTTAAGATTCGAAACAGGTCCCGGATTTAATGTGCCTTCTCTGCGGCTTCCCGTTACGTCATATCCAAAATCAAGCTCCGAACCGTCGGATGCTTCAAAGGCCATAGCGGCAA
Source organism: Clostridia bacterium (assembly GCA_045536915.1). Taxonomy (GTDB): domain Bacteria; phylum Bacillota; class Clostridia; order UMGS1810; family UMGS1810; genus RGIG1828. The sequence continues at coordinate 16,438 of JAZSOL010000069.1, read as the reverse complement.
TTCTGGGTTCGCCAAGACGTGCAGTTGTCACCTTTTCACACTCAGCTTTTGCAAATTCTTCGGGAACATCAAGCTTAAGAATCCATTTTCCGTCTGCTTCTGAAAGTTCAACACCGAGTCCCTTTGCTTCAAAGCCATTCTTTTCATGAACGGAAGGCTCAGCAAATCCTGAATATGCATTATCTTTTATCCACACAGGCTGAGGAGTATTCATAAACTTTGCCCACTGAGCCTTGGGTTGGGAAGCGATTATTTTTGCATATTCCTCCGGATCGGAATATTTATCGCAAACTTTGGTGAACTGCTTGAGTTCGCTTCCGACATCGAGCTTTGAAAAATCATCCTCGTTATCACCGCAGAGTCCTGCAAACATATTATTGTAGTAACGGTCATCACCGCCGTAGATTTCACAGTAGCCCGCAACCATTGTAGTATGAGGGAAGTGATATGGAGTACTGCGTTCAATAACCGGAGCATTATTGATTTTTCCGGCAATAAGGTTATGTACCATTGCACCGCCCTGAGACCAGTTGTCAAAAGCATAGTCCGAAAGAAGAATATTGTTGTCCACAACATAAGGTCCGTGGCTTACTTCTATCATAAGGTCGCGGTTGTTGGAATGATAGAGGTTACCTGTCACGCGGCACCCCTGAGTCTGCCAGTCAAGCCAGGTACCGAGAGTACAGTTGTGAATGTTGTTATGACGGATAACGGTATCAACAGCACCGTGGAATTTGATTCCTGCCATTTCGTGACCGAAAAATTCGTGCTTTACGCCTATGTTATAGATATGGTTGTGCTCAATAGTACTGAACACGCAACCCATATGACCCACAACTGCATTTTGTCCGCAGTCGTGAATCACATTGTTTCTAACCACATGTGAACCGACTGTGTCTTTACTCCATCCAAGCTGAATTGCCTTAAACACAGCTTCAAGCTGATGGCGGTGAGCAGATTTACGGTCAAATTTCGTGTAGAGATTATCACCCGTAAGAGCTTCTTTTCCAAGACTTACAGCACTGCACTTTGCGTCGTGAATATCATTATTTTCAATAATCCAGCCCATGCTCCAGTGGGGACCTACCATACCAATCTGATTGCCCGAAGGAGGAGCCCATGGGCAAGCTGCATGACAAATTTCAAAACCCTTAAGTGTTATGTAGTTAACGCCCGTTGCCTTAGGATAGAAACAGCACTGACGCACATTTATTTCTATTAATTCCTCATTGGGATTATAATTCTGAAAATTACAGTAAATAGTGGTTGTTGTTTCATCAACTTCTGCATACCATTTGTAGATTGTAAGCTCGGGATGCAAAATAAGTTCTTCTCTAATGTACCATCTGTTCATACAGCATTTTATACGCGGAGTGTTGTCATACAAATCTTCTTTTGATTTTGCCTCAAACATAGACACACCGTTTATATACACATCACCAAGATGAATGCGGTATTCGAAATACGGTTCTTCAAGCCAGTCGCCATTGAGCTCTGTTGCATACGGGTTCCATTCTCCAAACATTTCGTTGGGAAGAGTTTTTTTCCATACAGTGCCTTCAACCTTTTCCCAGCCGGTAATGATTTCCGAACCCTTGATTATAGCTTTTTCGCCTTCAACGGGCTCATAAACAATGCGGTTATGGTCACTCACACCGCCGTTTAAAGGGCTTACCCACTCACGATAGGTACCTCCGAAAACCTTAACGGTATCACCGGCTGCGGCAATCTGAGCAGCGTGATTTATGGTGCGAAAAGGCTCATCTATTGTACCTTTTGCAAAATCATTACCCTTTGTTGAAACATAATAAATCATAATTTTCCCTCCATATCTTATCTATTTTAATTTTGAAAATAATTCTTTGCAAGCCGGATATATTTCGCGGAATTTCATATATCTTTCATTATAACGCTTAGTAAGCTCTTTGTTGGGCTTAACTGTTGCGGTTACCCTCACAAACTTTTTGCATACATCAGAAACACTTTCATATTCACCGCATGCAACCATTGCCAGCATAGCCGCTCCCATTCCGGGGCCCTGCTCCGTTTCGGGAACTTCAAGCTCAATGCCGAGAACATTTGCCATAATTTTTGTCCAGAGGGTGCTTTTGCTTCCGCCTCCGCATATTTTGCTTTTGGCAATCTCAACTCCGGCATCCTTTATAATTTCGATATTGTCACGGAACGCAAATGCCACACCTTCCATAACCGCAAGGGTAAGGTCTTCCCTTTTTGTTCCGAGGGTCATTCCGATAAACGCACCTCTTGAATCAGTATCGTTTATGGGACTTCTCTCTCCCATCAGATACGGCAGAAAATACACATTGTTTCTTCCGAGCATTTCATCGGTTATGCCTGCCTGTTCCTTTGCATAGTCATCGGATTTATAGATATCATCCATAAGCCATTTATTGCAGCTTGCCGCCGAAAGGATACAAGCCAAAAAATGATACTTGCCGTCGGCGTGATCAAAATTGTGAATTGCATTTGTTTTGAGTGTTTTGAATTCATCGCATGATATGAAGAGTGTTCCCGAGGTTCCGAGAGAAATATTGCACTCTCCCTCGCCCACAGCGCCCGTACCAATTGCCGCAGCGGCATTGTCTCCGGCACCTGCGCCAACAGCTACCGAAGAGTCAAGTCCAAGCTTTGACGCAACCTCAGGCAAAAGAGTGCCCACCGTTTCATAGCTTTCATAAAGCTTCGGAAGCCATTCTTTTCTCACCTTGCAAATTGAGAGCATTTCTTCACTCCAACACTTATTTTCAACGTCTAAAAGAAGTGTTCCTGCGGCATCGGAATAATCGGTTGCAAACTTTCCTGTAAGAATATAGGTTATATAATCCTTAGGAAGCATAATTTTGCTGATTTTTGAAAAGTTTTCAGGCTCATTTTCTGCCATCCACAAAATCTTTGGCGCCGTAAACCCGGCAAAAGCAATGTTGGCAGTATGCTTTGAAAGCTTATCTGTTCCGATTTCACAATTGAGATATTCAACCTGTTTTTCACATCTTGCGTCATTCCACAAAATCGCAGGTCTTATAACGCTTCCGGCGGAGTCGAGAGCCACGAGTCCGTGCATCTGACCGCCCGAAGATATCCCCTTAACTCTTGATGAATCAAACCCGTCAAGAAGCCGGGGCACTAAATCAAAAAGAGCTTTTTCCCAGTCAGCCGGATTTTGCTCAGACCATCCCGGAAAAGGAAATTCGAGTTCATAGTCGGAAGATACGGAATTTAAAATTTTTCCGTCCGAGTCAACTAAAAGCAACTTCATTGAAGAAGTTCCCAAATCTATACCAATATACAGATTATTCATAGAATCATCACCTCATAATATCATTTTATCATTCACTACTTTACAATTCAAGCCATAAGTGATATAATAATAAGACAAAATTAGTCATTGAGAGGTGCAAATATGTTTTACGAATTTAATCATTCGATTTTTGACGACTACTATAATATCCAAATCGGCGAAAACTTCTCTTTCTCCCGCCATATGCATCAAAGCTTCGAATTTATTGCCGTGTCGGAAGGGTGTATGAATGTTACCGTAGGAGAAAAAAGAAAGTCTATTTCAAAAAATGAAATAGCCATAATTTTCCCGAATCAGGTTCACAGTATGCAGACCGAAAAAAACAGCCGACACACTCTTTGCATATTTTCCGATAAATTCGTGCGTAAATTTTCAAAAAAACACACCGACATAATCCCGGACAATAATTTTATAACACTTCCTCCCTACCTTGCAGAAAGCTTTTGCTCTCTTAATCAAGATGCCAACATATGCACCATTTCGGGAATATTATATATGATACTTGGTCTTTTTGACTCTCAGGTAACCTACACACCGGCAGAATCATTGTACTCAGAAGACCTGTTTTATAAAATTTTCTCATATATAAACTCCTGCAACAACTGCTCAATGCATGACCTTTCAAAACACACAGGCTACAACTATATGTACCTTTCAAAGCTTTTTAAAAGAGTGGTTGGCATACCTTTCAAGCAATACATAAACGAGCATAAAATCTCCAAAGCCTGCCATCTTCTCTCCGCCACCGACAAAAGCATAATCGAGCTCAGCGAAGAATGCGGCTATAACTCCCTCAGAAGCTTTAACCGTAATTTTATGAATGTTACGGGGGTTTCGCCCACGCAGTACAGGAAGAACATCAGGGATGTATTATAATTGTAATCAAAAAATGGAGCTATTGTTCAACAGCTTTATTATTTCAGATTCAAAGTTTGTCCGGGTAAGATTTTATATGCCACAGCGTCTATATCAAAATAAATTTCAACAAGTGTGGGATTATACACCGTAAATCCGTCCGCCGAATATATGAGTGAATTATATGCCGTAACGTATTCATATATTTCCATATTGGTTGCATACCATACATCTTCGTGCCCCGAAATTTTCTCGCAGATTTTATCAAGGAGCTCCCAGTTGTTGTTTCTTTCGAATTCATAGCTGTGACCCCAGAGATAGAAAAGCCTTGCATTTCTTCTTGCGTGGTAGGCATTCGGCAAAAGGTCAAGCGCTAAGAACTTATCTATGTATTCCATAATATGCGGATTATTGTGGTGTGCAGAAGGCATCCAGTTGTGCCAGTCAGACGGGAGTTCAAAAAGGTCATTGTCTCCCCCGAGTGTTCTTGCATACACTATTCCAAGATCTGAGAGATAGTTTTTTATCTGCTCATAGGATGCGCCGTTTGCAAGGGCTCTTATTCCGCTGTCGGGATATGCCATACCGCGGATTATTCTGCCAAAACGTTCCTCAAGCTCAAGGCGGCATTCCAGAACATCTTTTATGCCCTCAATCGCACGCAAATTACCGTTGGCTCTGTGCAAAAGACCGTGTACTGCCACCTCATGCCCTCTTTCAAGAAAAGATTTTCTTATCTGTTCATCTGTAATACATTCGCCCCTCAATATTTTCCCATTAAGATTAAAGGTGCATTTTATTCCATAATTTGTTATAACATCCGAAAAACGGATATCCTCCGGGCATCCGTCATCATAGCTGAACGTAACTGCTTTTGCTTTGCCTCCGGGAAATCTTATAAACTGGTATCTCATTTCCATTCTTCCTTTCATATATATTATTCTATTTTAATTCCGAGGCATCCAAGAAGATTAATTGCCTCAGGAAACGAAAATTTCGCATTTTTCATCTTGTTGGACATAATATCTATTTTGTAGTACGAAGCATCACGAAAATCCGCATCTGCCATATCATTTCTGTAGAACTCGGTATTCTCAAGCGGGCATCCGTTGAAATTTGCTTTTTTTAAACTGCACTCACTAAATGTTGATTCAAGAATACTGCAACCGGAAAAGTCAAAACCCGCAAGCCTCAAATCTGCAAATATGTTGTATTTGAGTTTGCTTCCGCCAAAGGAAGAAAAAGGGAGTGCTGATTTTGGTGAGAGCGAAAACTCAGCCCAGTTTATCCCCTGAATAAAGCAACTGTCAAACTCTGCCAAGCGCAGTCTCGAATGCTTTTGTTCTATCATACTGATATGACACGAGTTGAATTTGCATTCCGAAAAACTGCAACGCAAAAGCTTAACGTCTATAAAATTGCAGTTTTTAAATTCACAGTCAACAAATTCAAAGTCCTCGTAACATTCTGCGCTGATATTAAGATTCTCAAAAATTTCAGATTCATAATAATTATTGCTGTTCATTGTTACCTCATTTGTGAATTAAATATTATTTTAAATATATCAAATCATACAATTTTTGTCAAGAAGAAAAATTTCTTTTCTTCACATGATTTCTCCAAGCTTTTTTGCTGTTTCGCCATTCACAGCTTCATTTATACTCCCTGCAATAATCTTTGAAACTTCGTCAATTATGCTGTCAACCTCTTTTGGAGTTACAATCAGGTCACACGCTGACGGAGAAAGAACTTCGCTTATAAGATTATATCTGTTTTCATTGTCAAACGCATACACAGCATTATACAGCGGAGAATCCTCATCGCAGTTTGCTTTAACGGCTTCTATCAGAAGCTCCATTGCATCATTAGCCACTGCTGCAGCTTCAATAACCGTTGGTACACCAATTGCAATAACAGGAATTCCGAGAGTTTCACGGGTGAGTCCCTTTCGTTTGTTGCCTATGCCCGAACCGGGAACGATGCCTGTATCCGCAATTTGAAAGGTAGTGCTTATTCTCGATGTTTTCCTTGATGCAAGTGCATCTATTGCAATTATAACATCCGGCTTTACCTTATCGGCAATACCTTTTATTATCTCTCCGGTTTCTATGCCCGTAATACCAAGAACCCCGGGAGCAACAGCGCAAAGAGAATTCATTGTACCCGTGATTTCATCAGGAAGCACTCCGTAAAGATGCCTTGTCACAAGAAGCTTATCCACAACTTTCGGTCCAAGTGCATCCGGAGTCACGAATCTATTGCCGAGACCAACAACAAGAACCGTGTGTTCAGGCTTAAGATTAAGAATTTTTTTTAGTTCATTACTAAGAATTCTCTCCGTTTCATCATATGCATCCGAAATATTTTCCCGAAGCCCCGGCACTTCAAGTGTAACATAACGTCCGCGCGGTTTACCCACAAGATTTTCACCTTCTTCAGACACCACCCTTACCTCTGTCACACTCACGTAATCATTTTTATATTCATTAGTCTCAATGCCTTTGGCATTTTTTTTATTGTTCAGACCTGCCGATTCAATTGCAAGGTCTGTATGAATTTCATACTGCATATTTGCCCTCCGTTTTTGATTTTATCATATGCAAACAGGGCAAATATATACATAGCCGGAGCAACTTAACCCTTTGCTCCGGCTACTTTTAAATATTAAGATAAATTTTAGCTTTCAGAATTGCGGCTATTGTTTTGCCGTCTTTGATTTCTCCGGACATTATCATATCTGTGAGTTCAGAAATATGAATCCGGCATATATCAAGATACTCATCGTCATCGGGATTTGCACTTCCAACCGCCGAAACCTTAGCAAGATACATTCTCAGGTTCTCGTTTGTGTAGCCAACTGAGGGATAAAACTCTCCAAGACTCACAATGCTTTCGCATTTAACTCCTGTTTCTTCTTCAAGTTCCCTTTTTGCGGCATCATCCGGATTTTCGCCTTTTTCAAGCTTTCCGGCAGGAATTTCAAGAATAACCTCCTCATACGGTTTCCTGAACTGACGAACCATATACACATATCCTCCGTCATCTATCGCCACAACACCAACACCGCCCGGGTGAAACACAAGCTCGCGCGTACCCGTTGTTCCATCGGGCAGTTCAACGGTATCAACATCGAATTTTAGTATTCTCCCGCTGAAAATTCTTTCTTTTTTCACTGTTTTTTCAAAAGCAATCATATTTAGCTATTCCTCTTTTCAAAACCGGAAACAACATATCCCACCACACCGCCGATAAGAATTCCGGCAACTATTATTATCAGAGCCTTAACACGTACTGAAGAATCAAATCCTCCGGAATTGTTATTTCCCGGAAGTGTTGTTACAGTGTTTTGCGTGGTATCACCGAATTCATCAATAAACTTAAGTCCGAACTGACCTATGATTTCTTCCTGTCTGCCGTCGGCATTATATGCATATACCTTATTGTCTTCCACAAAAATATCGCCGCGCTTACCATCAGACTCCACATAAAGATACAGTGCAGAAAGCTCTGCCGTAACATCACTGCCAACGCCATCCGGAATCACAAAATTAAAGTTGTCAATATCGGCGTAATCCACTTTAAATGCACCGTTTTTAACAGAATACACATTTCCGTTGAAGGTGAGCGAAAGCAAAACGTTATCCCCTTTTTTGGGTTGATAATCGTAGTTATCATAATACATATATGCTGTCAGACCCTCAACAAATATATCTTTCTGATAAACATTTTCAGCAGTTGAATCTTCTGAATTTTCACCATTTTGCTGTTCTTCCGGCTCAATTGCACCAATCTCACGTACAACCTCAATCTCATAAGCAGAGGTACCCTTCTCGTTTATCGTGGCCAAAACTAGCAAATCCTGCTGACCCGAAATAATGCTTTGTATTTTATCATGATTCTGGCTTTCCGCCTCAACTCCGCCGGCAACAGCTACAATACACATCATAACAGCAATTGCTATATTAACGATTTTTTTCAACATTAATTTCACACCTTTAAAAAAAGGTTGCCGCTATTTGCAGCAACCTTAGTTTATCTTAATAAATTATTCTGCGGATGTTTCTTCTGCTGCGGGAGCTTCTTCAACCGCGGGAACTTCTTCAGCCACAGGAGCCTCTTCAACTGCAGGTGCTTCTTCAACTGCAAGTGCTTCTTCTACTACAGGAGCTTCTTCTGCTACAGGAGCTTCCTGAGCAACTTCTTCAACTGCAGGAGCAATAAGAGCTCTGATGCTGAGACCGATTTTCTGCTTTTCAAGATCAATTTCAACAACTTTAGCCTGAACGTGCTGTCCAATCATAAGTTCATCTTCAACCTTGCCGATTCTCTTATCAGCAACCTGAGAGATGTGAATAAGACCATCTACTCCGGGATAGATTTCTGCAAAAGCACCGAAGGGAACGATTCTAACGATTTTACATTCAACCACATCGTCAACCTTAAGTTCTTTTTCCACTTTAACCCAGGGGTTATCTTCAGCTTTTCTGAAGCCGAGAGAAACTTTGCCTTTTTCTTTGTCGAAGCTTACAACGTAAACATCAACTTCATCACCAACATTCACAACTTCTGAAGGATCCTTGATTTTGGACCATGAAAGCTGAGAAATATGGATGAGTCCGTCTACACCGCCGATATCTGCAAACGCACCAAAGCTTGTGAGCGATTTAACAATACCTTTGTATTCCTTACCAACTTCGATATCTGCCCAGAATTTTTCAGCAAGAGCAGCTTTCTGTTCAACAATAACGTTTTTGATAGAACCAACAACTTTAGTTCTGCCACGCATTTTTCTGATATCAATAATTCTGAGTGAAACTTCTGTTCCCACAATTGATTCAAGGTCGGAAAGATATCTGTCGCTTGCCTGTGAAGCCGGAACAAATACTCTTGCGCCCTTAGCAGTTACGATAACACCGCCGTTAACAGCCTGAATAACTTTACCTGAAAGAATTTCTTTTGATTCAAAAGCTTCTTCAATTTCTTTTGCGCCCTTCATCATTTCGAGCTTTTTCATTGAAAGTGTTACTTCACCGTCAACATCATTAACTCTTACAACAAATACTTCAACTTCGTCGCCTTCTTTGTACATTGCACTGATGTCTGCATCAGGATCATCAGTAACTTCACTTGCAGGAACAAATCCATCGGATTTATAACCGAGATTAACACTGATTCCTTTCTCGCTGACACCCATTACAGTACCCTTCACTATATCCCTTGTATTTAAAGTGATCAGAGATTTTTCGTACTCCTCAAATTCTTGTGCGAAGCTTTCTGCTCCTTTTACATTTTCTACCATTTTGTCTATAACCTCCTTAATTATGCACGACGGAGTTGATGCGCCCGCCGTTATACCAATTATCCTTGGTATATCTATATTCTGAGGAAAATCCTCAAAATTTTCAATTTGCAAAGTATTTTCACAATACTTTGAACAGATAGCAGTGAGTTTATTCGTATTGGAACTGGACTTGCCGCCAATAACTATCATCATATCGACTTTTTTTGCTATCTGCGCCGCCTCTGTCTGGCGTTCATTTGTTGCACTGCATATAGTGTCGAAAATCAGCGGAGAATCAACTGCCGATTTAATATGTTCCGACACAGCATTGAATGTTGCCCTGTCCATAGTAGTCTGACAAACAAGACAAACTTTATCCTCTCTATCTATTTTACCATTAATATCGGATATGTCAAGTGCAATTATTGCATTATCGTCACACCAACCATTAATCCCTCTTACTTCGGGGTGATTTTTGTCACCTACAATAATAATTTTGTAGCCTTTATTATAATGCTCATACACGAGATTGTGAATTTTCTTGACAAACGGGCAGGTAAGATCTATACATTCAAGACATTTTGAGGATATTTCCTCCATCTGCGCCCTGCCGACTCCGTGAGCCCTTATTGCAATTGCCGAGTCTTTACCAACACTGTCAATATCATCTGTTTTATCAACTCCGCGCCTTTTTAAATCTTCAACAACGAATTCATTGTGAATTATAGCACCGAGAGTTGTTATTTTTTTTGTTGCCGACTCTTTTTCAAGTGTTTCAACTGCACGTCTCACACCAAAACAGAATCCTGCCGTTTTTGCAAGTATGATTTCCATTTCATCACACCCCGCCAAGCTTTTTCACTTCATCATAAATTTTATTACTGAGAAGTTCGCTTGCATCAACACTGAGTTTTTCTCCCTCGGGCACTGTGTAAACCTTAGGCTTGCCAATGCTGAGCACAACTTTGGAAAATATTTTGTAATCTGCAGTTATATGTACGGGAACAACCTGACATCCTGTTTTGGCGGCAAGAAGACCGAGTCCGCCTTTCACTTCGCCCTCGCCCTTAACTTTTTCGCGCTGACCGGTAGGAAATATTCCAAGCACATCGCCATCTTTTATAACACGTATTGATGCTTTGATGGCGGCAAAATCAGCACCCGTACGCTTAACAGGTATTGCCTTTATCGCCTTAAGAAGCCATCCCACAAAAAAAACGTGAAACAGCTCGTCTTTTGCCATAAAATATATTCTTCTTCCGGTAAACACCTGCAAAAGCGGAGGATCCCAGTTGCTGATATGATTACAACAGATAATAACTCCGCCATCCTGTGGGATGTTCTCCAAACCTCTGACTTCCACTCTGAAAATCAGCATCATAAAAAGCTTAAGAATTTTACAAAGAAAATTATACATTCCCTACCACCTTTTTAATAATATCATCTATGAGATTAACGGATTCATCAAAGGTAAGCCCGGTGGTATCCGCTTCAATTGCATCCGCAGCTTTGGTAAGCGGAGCAACCTCACGTTCTGAATCCTGTTTATCACGGTATTTCATTTCGGAAAGAACTTCTTCAAAACTCACATTCATTCCTTTTTCACAAAGTTCTTTCATACGCCTTTTGGCTCTCTCTTCGGCAGAAGCCGTAAGATAAATTTTAACATCAGCATCCGGAAGCACTGCCGTACCGATATCTCTTCCGTCCATAATACAATTATATTTAGAAGCAAGATTTCTTTCGGTATCAAGAAGCCATGTTCTGACAAAGCCTATAACGGCAATATCGGAAGCACCTTTCGATATTTCGGGAGTGCGTATGAATCCCGTTACATCCTCACCGTCAACATACACCACCTGCTCGCCGTCACGACGCTGAATATCCAGCGTTGTTTGAGAAAGCATAGATTTTATTTTTTCTTCATCATTTTTGATATCATAGCCGCATCTGAGCGCCTTAAACGCAAGAGCTCTGAACATTGCACCGGTATCAATATATATATAATCATACTTTGAAGCAACCGCACGCGCTATAGTGCTTTTCCCGGCACCTGATGGGCCGTCAAGAGCTATGTTTATCATTTGCCGAATACTCTCCTTACCATATACCGGACACGGGTATATATAATTTAAAATAATACATTTATATATTATACCTCAAAAATTCAAATAACACAATAGTTTTTTTTAAATTTTTTAAATTTTTTTATTACATAGGAAATTGCGTCAGCAATTGCTTGTAACAACAAAATTTTCCTTATAAAATTGTGAGCGAAGCGAACAGTTAATTGACGAAGTCAATTTTGTTCTTTTTGTGTAATTATTCATTTAATTTTAAAATTTGTATTTCACCCACAAAGTCCATACAGCATATTATAGAAACAGAAGGGAATGAATTTTATGGGTCGTTTGCTTATTATTGGCGGAGATATGCGTTATGTTTATCTTGCCGGACTTTGTGCCGATGAAAACACGAGTGTGTCGGTGTGTGGATTTAATGATGATATAGACTTTCCGGAAAGAATAAACAGAACCGGAAATCCCGGCGAAGCAGTTAAGCAAGCAGATGTAATTATTCTGCCTCTTCCCGCCTCACACGACAGAGTAACCGTGAATACACCTTTGTGTGACGAATGCTTTTATCTTAAGGATATCTACAAAAATGCTTCGTCAGATGCAATAGTGTGCCTTGGAAAATCAGACACGAAAATGTTTGCTGAAAACGGTATTACCGCTATTGACTATTCAATAAGAGAAGATTTTGCAAATCTCAACGCAGTTCCAACCTGCGAAGGTGCAATTTTTGAAGCAATGAAATATATGAATACAACAATTTTTTCGAGCAATATACTGGTTACGGGTTTTGGAAGATGCGCAAAAATACTTGCTCTAACCTTAAAATCGATGGGTGCCGCAGTATGCGTTGGTGCAAGAAGTGCAAAGGATATATCCTTTGCCGAAGCTCTCGGATTCAAAACCGTTAGCATAGCGGAACTCAGAAAAAACGTGAGTAAATTTGACATTATTTTCAATAGCGTGCCGTATATAATATTCACTGCCGATATTCTTAAAAATATAAAATCCGGATGTCCGCTCATAGATATCGCCTCCGCGCCCGGTGGCGCACTCAAAGAAGATGCGGAGCGTTTCGGAGTTAAGCATATGCTTTTGCCGGGTCTTCCCGGGAAATATTCTCCGGTAAAGGCGGCAGAAATCATTAAATTAACAGTAAAAAATATATTATGTGAATGCGGAAAGGATGCAAACCAATGGATTTGAGCAACAAAAAAGTCGGCTTCGCCATGACCGGTTCTTTCTGCACCCTTTCAAGGGTAATTGAAGAGCTTGAAGCTTTGAAAGAAACCGGAGCCGATATTTTCCCGATTATGTCTGAAATTGTGTGGTCAACCGATACACGTTTCGGAAATGCCGGGGATTTCAAACAAAAGGTCAGAGAAATAACAGGAAAAGAAATAATTCACGATATCAAAAGTGCAGAACCCATAGGTCCGAAAAAACTTTTAGATGCTCTTGTTATTGCACCGTGCACAGGTAACACGCTTTCCAAAATAGCAAATGCAACAACAGACTCCTGCGTTGCAATGGCGGCAAAAGCAAACTTAAGAAACAAAGCGCCTCTTATTATTGCAATATCCACCAATGACGGATTAAGCGCAAGTGCAATGAATTTAGGAACACTGCTTGCAAGGAAAAACGTATATTTTGTACCGTTTGGTCAGGATGACCCCGTTAAAAAACCCGACTCGCTTATTTCAGATATGAGTCTTATAGGAGAAACACTCATCGCGGCAATGGAAAAATATCAGATTCAACCAATTTTATTGAAATAATGCACAACTTAAAAAACGGTACGGCTAAAAAGCCGCACCGTCTTATACATAAAAATCAAATTATGCAAGTTCTGCGAAGTATTTGATTGTTCTAACCATCTGGCTTGTGTAGGAGTTTTCGTTGTCATACCATGAAACAACCTGAACTTCATACAAATCATCGCTGATTTTGGAAACCATGGTCTGAGTAGCATCAAAGAGTGAACCGTATGTGATACCAACAACGTCAGAAGATACGATTTCGTCTTCATTGTAACCGAAAGATTCGGAAGCAGCAGCTTTCATAGCAGCATTGATACCTTCTTTAGTTACGTCTGTTCCCTTAACAACAGCTGTGAGGATTGTTGTTGAACCTGTGGGAACGGGAACTCTCTGTGCAGAACCGATGAGCTTGCCGTTGAGTTCGGGAATAACAAGACCGATAGCTTTAGCAGCACCTGTTGAGTTAGGAACAATGTTAACAGCACCTGCTCTTGCTCTTCTGAGGTCACCTTTTCTGTGGGGACCGTCGAGAATCATCTGGTCGCCTGTGTAAGCGTGGATTGTGGACATAATACCGCTCTGGATTGCAGCATAGTCGTTGAGAGCTTTAGCCATAGGAGCTAAGCAGTTTGTTGTGCAGGAAGCAGCAGAAATGATAGTATCGGAAGCTTCGAGAGTGTTTTCATTAACACTGAATACAACAGTTTTGAGGTCATTACCTGCGGGAGCAGAAATAACAACTTTCTTAGCACCTGCATCGATATGAGCCTGAGATTTATCTTTTGAGCAGTAGAAACCTGTGCACTCGAGAACAACGTCAACACCGAGTTTGCCCCAGGGACATTCTTTTGCATCTTTGATAGCATAGATTTTGATTTCTTTTCCGTCAACAGTGATGGAATCGTCACCTGCAACAACGGTGTGACCGTCATATCTGCCCTGTGAAGAGTCATACTTCAAAAGGTGAGCAAGCATTTTAGGATCTGTGAGGTCGTTGATTGCAACAACTTCATAACCTTCTGCACCAAACATCTGTCTGAATGCCAAACGGCCGATACGGCCAAAACCATTAATAGCAACTTTAACTGCCATTTTAAATTCCTCCTTAGGGTTTAAATTAATTTACCATATTATATATTTTACTATAAAATCCAAAATTATGCAAGAGATGTTGTTAAAAAATTAACACAAAAATTATTCTTTAATATATACTTTTTTCATAACAATTGGTGAAACAGGAACATTATTGGTGTCTCTTTGCGCAGCCGCAATTTCATCCACAACATCCATACCATCAATAACCGAAGCAAATCCGCCGTACCATCCGTCAAGGCCGTGAGTATCGCCAAGCATAATCATAAACTGCGCTCTCGCCGCATTAAACTCACCCGAGGGATATTGCATAGCCAAAACACCTTTTGTAAGCTTAAGTTCGTTTGTTATACCGTTTTTAAAAAATTCTCCGGTCACCGTTTCCATATATTCTTCTTTGGTTTCACTGCTCACTTCACTCGTCTGGAGTTTAAATCCCGGTATTATTTCATCAATCGTAAAACCGTTATAGAATTCTTCTTCAACAAGCCTCAGAAAATGCGCAACCGTTTCAGGTGCATATTCCGGATAGGTTTCAACCACAAATTCTCCGAAATTTTCAACCTCGAAGCACACCCTCTTGTGTTCATACACCTCTGCGTCACTGCCAGCTTCACTTTCCGTATATTCCTGAGTTTTTAAAACATCGCCTCCGTCATTTGACGAGCAGGCAGCCGCAAAAGCTATGCACACGCATAAAAACGAAATCATCATCAATTTAAACAACTTCATCTCAAATCACCTCGTAGTATAAATATTATTTTTTCTTATTATACAATTTATTGTCAATAAAATCAAGTGTAATTTTCAATTTTAAGTTTGGATGTTTTTATTAAATTTATGATTTATAGGGAAGATGAATTTATGATGATGCGTTGTAGGGGACGATGCCCACATCGTCCCGTTATCGCAAAACATCGTACATCCGGGGCGATGTGGGCATCGTCCCCTACGAGATTATTCAATTATCAAGTAACCCGTTAAATCAAAAATTTTATTTGAACCTTTACTTTGTGGCAAAAAAAGAGTATAATAATCATAGTTATCAATATAATTGTTGGAATATCAGGAGAAATCAAATGCAGATAATAGCACGAATAAAAAACGACTACACATCGAAATTTGCAATCCCCCGCCAGAGCGGAATATGCAAAAACTTAAAATCAGAAATAATATTTGAGCCTCAGTTTCGCAATCCCGAAGCATTAAAAGGTCTTGAAGAATATTCGCATCTGTGGATAATCTGGAATTTTTCAGAATCGGAACGTACGGCTTGGAGACCAACCGTCAGACCGCCGAGACTTGGTGGCAACAAAAGAGTCGGAGTGTTTGCAACACGTTCTCCTTTCCGCCCGAATCCAATCGGACTTTCCTGCGTCCGCCTTGAAGAAATATGCAAAACAAAAGATAACGGCTACGTGCTCATTGTGAGCGGTGCCGACCTTATGAACAACACTCCCATCTACGACATAAAACCGTATCTGACATATACCGATTCCCATCCTGATGCCCTATGCGGTTTTGCCGATGAAGTGAAAGACTATGAGCTTAAAGTTGAGTTTTCTGATGACCTTTTAATATTATGCCCCGAAGAAAAAAGAGAGGATATCATAACCATTCTAAAAAACGATCCGCGTCCTTCATATCATAATGATGCCGCAAGAATCTACGGATTTGAATTTTCCGGACTTGAAATAAAATTCAAGGTAAATGAAGATACTCTCACGGTAACTGATGTGACGGAGATATAGTTCCACACATATTTTGATTGAATTTAATAAAAATAACGTTTTTAACATACCTTATTTTATACAAAAATTTCAAAAAAAGGACTTGAATTTTACCGGATACTGTGTTATAATATTCAAGTGTTCAGATTGAGCACCCAATATAACATATGGACCTTTAGCTCAGTTGGTTAGAGCAACCGGCTCATAACCGGTTGGTCCGGGGTTCGAGTCCCTGAAGGTCCATAAAAAGGGACTGTAAAAAAAGTCCCTAAAACAGACAAAGATCTCACTTGTTGAGGTCTTTGTTTTGTTTTAGGGAAAATCTT
>JAZSOL010000151.1:0-3280 GCA_045536915.1 Clostridia bacterium | reverse complement strand
TTGTATTCTCCGGTTATGGTAAGTTTAAGTTCAGAAAGCTTTTGAGTAGGATCGGAAACTGCTATTTTCATACCCGCTTCATCCTCGGAATACATAACAATACAAGGCTTATTTACGCTGATTCCGTCAAACGTTCCTTCTTTCCAGAAAATTATTCCGGTTGCATTAAGATTTTTCTTTCTTACTGCCTGAATCTCGGGTGTGTTGGAAAGTATTTCAACCTGATTTTCCTTTGCATAAGCTTCCGTTTGCTCTTTAGTTCGATTAGGCAAAAGAATATATGCATAACTACCGCTTACCGGATTTATACCATGCGAGAACCAGAGTTGGAAAAGCGAATTTTTACCTTTGGTCCATCTGGCTTTCAAAACGCCCTTTTCATCTGACACATAATCCGGGAAAACATAACCGCAAATATCATTTGCATTTATCCACCTTACATTTTCCAGAATCGAATCATCACCTGTGAACTGAGTAATTTTTCCATCAACCGTAACGGGATCTGTACCATAAATGTCAGGTTGTTTTATTTCGATTGTACCATCAGGATTAGGCGGGTAAATATTACACTCTGTAATGCTGACCCAAACACTTCCGGAGCTATTGCCGAAATTGGTATATCTGACATATCTGCCTCTTACACCGGTAAGACTTATCATTTCATTTGTATCGGTTTTACCGCTTGAGTTACCATTGAACACCTCAATCCAGTCAGTTCCGTTTTCGGATACTGAAAGAGAAAGCGCCTGAGTTCTTGTTGAACCGCTTGCAAGTGAGATATCCAAAATACCAAGGTCGTTTACCTCACCAATATCCCAGGTGATGGAATCTCCCTTTTGACCTGCCCATTTTGTGCTCTGATTGCCATCTATAGTATTTGCTGCAACATTTTGTGCTTCAGGTGTTGCAGAAGCAACTGCTTCCACTATTTTATATGGTTGCATAGGCAGCTCATCTGAATGATTTACAGTGTTTTGAGCAAGAAGACTATCCACAATTGTGAGAACTTCTGCATTGTTGTTGTTTTGTGCATTTACTGCCGAGCCAATGCACACAACCTCATCATCAAACATAAAATATCCTTTTTTTGCCGTGAGATCATTTTGATGAAGCGGAAGCGGTCCACCGTAGGACGAAGGGTTAACCGCTAATTTAACCTCATTATAGAAGCTTTCCAAATCCATAGCCGCAACACCATATTCTCCACCAAGACTCACACCGCCCACAAAATCTTTTGAGCTTAAATATTCATCGCCCTGAATGATGCTGACCTTTGCGCGTTCCTGAGTATCCACAGTTGTACCGGGAACTCTGTAGCCATCCATTGAACTCCAATAAACATACGTTGCATTGGTATCACTGTTTTTAAGATAGTATTCAGTTCTGCCGTCGCCTTCATACCACCCCGTAGGATTACCGCTATTAATACTTTCATAATTAAATATTCTTGAAGATGACATAGCAAGTGACATATACCAGTCACCTCTTTCATGAGTAACCCTGTCCATATTATAAAATACTTTATTGAAGTATCTGTCTTCTCTCGGCTCTATGGAATCATCTGCCATTATCTGATTATACTGCTTAATATATGCCACCGGAAGAGCGCTTCTGATTGCAGAATCAAGATTTGAATCAGAAAGAGCTACCTTCTTTATTATGGAATATATTTTATTTTTAAAGGATTCATCTTTATTTTCAACCGCCACCAAAAGACTTGCAAGAGAACTGCACGCATATCCGTATGAGGCTTCGGAGGCTCTTCCTCTGAGGCTCATAGGTACAACAGATCCGTAAAAATGAGGATCATATACTGTATCATAAATATATTCAAATTTATCTCTGTTGGAAGATTTTGTGTCAAATGGCGTATTCGTGAGAATCGTTTCAAAGAAGCACAACATAGCCAAATGTGTCAGACCATAGCCGCCGTTATACGGATGCAAAGTATGATACACATAAGAACCATCGGTAAAAAATCCGCTTCCCTTAACCCTGTCGTCAAGTTTTCTGTATGGCTGAAGCTGAGATTCTGTAATACGTTTGTTGTCATCAACAAACATATACATTTTCTCTATGCTCTGAAGAATACTGATTACCTTATCATACTTATTCTGCAAAAGTCCCGATGCAAGAATTGCTCTTGAAATTTCAGCATAGTTGGCACCGGAAAATTTTGGTTTTGGAATATTTTTATCTACAATAGCAAGGTATGAATCAATTTGCTTTTGCGTAATATCGTCTTCAATGCATATAAGAATCTGACCTATAGCAGTCGGAGCAGAGATTGTGCCATGATACCAGTTATTGAAACCTGTAATCCAGGAGCTTGTACTGTAGCGATATTTTTCCATCCAGTCAAGACAATACAAAATATCTTCCAGAAGATTTTTATCCTGATACAGTTCACTACCATAGCAAGCATAGGCATATGCCATATCTCTTATTTTACTGTATCCTGTTCCCAAATCGGCAGATTCATCCCACACAATGTCTTTAAACAATCCGGAGTTTTCATCACCTTTTACCAATAACGAACGTGCTTTTTTAGCATCTGATGTTATTTTATCTACTCTTTCCTTAATTTCGTTATCAGACAAGTCATTTGTTGTTTCATCACCCACAAGATATCGAAGCCATCTTTTTTTCACTGCTTTGGTATCTTCGGGAGTGAGCTTTGAGGCGTCAAACTCCTCAAAATATGCCAGATACGAAGCTATTTCATTAGGTTCATTTACCCCTACTTTACCAAGGCGACGAACCGTTTCAACTGCATTTTCATCACCTATAACAAGAAGTTTTAAATCTGTGTAGGCTTCAAGACCGAGTAGTGTTGCCGCTTTTTCACCGAAAACATATGTTTTCGAATCGGTTTCGTATATTTCATCATCCGAAAAATCTGATTTGGTAATCATTTTGCCATCAAGCTCAGCCAACACATCACCCGCCCCCGGAACAGCTCCAAGATATTTCACAAAAAATTCGACAGGCACATATGTTTTTTGATTTTTCCATTCGGCTGTGTATCCGAGTGGGCTTGCTCCTTCCGAGGTAACAACATTCGAACCTCCGCCGTAAACAGCCACACCATTTTCAAGAGATGCAAGTGTATCACTAATTACCGATTCAGAATAAAAACTATCAACAAAAGAACGAGAAGCCTTAATGCGAATATCGGTTATGTATAATCCCGGCACATGAACATTTCCGAATATTGAAAGTGAGCATTTGTTCATCTTTGTTATATCAGGTGCTTCACCGGACATTGACAAATCAGCAA
>JAZSOL010000291.1:0-2009 GCA_045536915.1 Clostridia bacterium | reverse complement strand
CCTACAAAGTTCTGACCGGTAAGACTAACAAAATTAACATCAAACTCAGGGTTACGCACAACATGCTCCATAGGAAGATTTGCCTGATTTTTACTGAACCAAACCTTGCCTATATTCATATAGTTAAGGTTACCGACTTTTCCGTTTGCGGGATTCCATCCATAGTTCCAGCCTGCATTTATAAAATCAATGCGTCTTATATCAGCTTTGTTGAGTCCGGAATAATTTGAAAGCGGAATTTCAACTCTTTTCCAACCTACCCAGTCTACGGTTATGGGATTACCAAGCTTATTGCCGTTATTGTCGGTAATATGAATTCCGATCGTGTCAGTTACAGCCTTTTCGGAATAATGCATAACGTTTAAGGTGTTATATGCAGAAAGATTACCGAGGCTGATTTGTTTATAAATATTATTATCGCCTGTAAAATTCCATTTGTTAGTGGGCATTCCGTAAAGTGTGTTTTCATAGTCTATTACGCATTTTCCGGCATCAATAAGAGTATCACCATTTGAAAATACAGCAGTTTCTAAAGATATATCCGGGTTATCTGTAAAGTAAATCTTTTCAAAGTGTATAACATCACCGCTGTCATAATCTTCAAAGCCCCAACCATTGAAATAGATTTCAACATCATCCAAAAGGTCGGTTTCGAGATAACCGTCTTTACCCGAGCCGCTGATAACAAGTTCGCTTGTGGGAATAACAACAACATTTTTACCGTTATGACCAAAGCTTTCATCTGTTTTAATAAAATACATATGTGCTCTCTTTTCAAGAGTCTCGGCATCTTTCACATGAGTGAGCGCATGGAATCTTACAAGGTAGTTATTATCGAGTGATGCTTCAATAACAAGGTATTTGGGTAATTGTGAACTGACAACAGTATCTGTAACAGTAAATCTTGTATTGGTGGCATTGGCAATTCTGAGTGTTTTAATGCCGCTTTCTTCTGAATTGTAAACATCAATCCTGCTTTCATCGGTACACCATACTTTGCCGATGTTTATGCTTCCGTTCTGGTCGGAATTGGTCTGATTGTCACCATAATTATAGCTCCAACCCTGATCCCAGAGTTCGAAACAATTTATGGTATATTTATCAAGTCCGTTTATATTTGCAAACGGAATATCAATTGTTTTCCAGCCTTCCCAGTCAACAAGAATTGGCAATGTGGCGTATCCGGAAGCAAGATTGAATTTGACACCTATGTTATCATCTGTAGCCTTGGGGCTGTAGAGTGTAAGATGAAGAGTATCATACTTTGAAAAATCTGCATCTGTTGACATAGATATCTGGTTGCTTGTTGTTCCGGTTGTGAGCCATTTAATTGACGGTGTGCCGTCTAATGTGATTTCTTCATCGAGTGAAAGTACAGTAAGCGATGAATAATCAGGGATAACTCCGGGCTCGATTATAACGAGCTCACGTGTGCTTGCTTCAGTTGCATCTTCAGCAAAGGATACTGCCGAAGTAATGCTTAAAAGCATTGATAATACCAGTAACATTGATAAAACTTTTTTCATACTTATCTCCTCTTTCTATTTTTTATATATCAAGCCATATGGCATTGATTACTTTTATTTGACAAATCTCACCTTAAGCGCTTCGCCAAGTGCACCGTTAGTATTTACCTTTACAATGCCGTTTTCAAACGACACTCTCACATCCGAGCCTTCGGAGTCAAATTTGTAGCCGGAAAGATCGGCAAAAGTAAGAGTTACCACAGCTTCACGCATTGTGGGATCACTCACGGAAAGCTCAAATGCATCGCCTGTTTTTTGCATTGTTATGATGCAGGGGGTGTCGGTGGTCACGCCTTCGCAGGTGCCTGCATTATAGAACACCATTCCGGTTACGCCTGTTGTGCTTTCCTTCACTGCCTGAAGTGAGGGAGTGTTGGAAATAACGGTAACGTCGGGCGCTTCAGAGTAGGCTTTTGTTGCCTCAGGAGTTCTTGACGGAAGCATTACGTAGGCATAGGTATCATTTGCGGGATTCTTGCCATG
>JAZSOL010000284.1:0-1674 GCA_045536915.1 Clostridia bacterium | reverse complement strand
TCATATGGAGCAAAAAGTACCGCCAGGGTTGCTTCAGATGCTACATCTGCACACACGGCAAGCTTTTTACAGCCCATATTTTCAGAATTATCTGCTTCAGGCGAGGTAGGAAGAGGGCTTGCATCTGCAACAAAAAGCCTTGCATCAACATCAGAATAAAGCGTAGCTTTCAGCCTTTTGCCATCACGGGAAAGAATTGCAGATTTTCCGTCTGCCGAAATATCAACCTCTGCCAGAGTATGCATAAACGAAAACACTTCACACGGAGATTTCACCTTAATTTCATCCTGCACGAGAAAAGCGTTTCTTCCGTTTATGAGGGCAAAGCCACGTTTTACACTTTCGGCTGTTTTGCGATAGGCATCTGTCAGGTTTACCACTGCATAGGAAGCACTTTCACCGGATTTTCTTGCTACAACCGGAGAGCAGTTTTGCTTGACCTGGTCCAGAAGAACGTTTTCTCCGGTCTGATTATCGGTAGTTTCATCGGTATTGGTTCCCTGATGCACTCCCGCACCAATCACGAGGGTGTTGTTGCCTTCTGCACGGTTGCGATAGTATTCGTATCTTTTTGAACCAAACATACCCGGCTTTGAATAGCTCTCGGCGGGAAGCTGTTCTATAAATCTTGTGCCAAGGGCATCCAGCACAAAGGTGCCTGCATCAAGCTTTGCATGGGTTGAAGTGTTGGAGCGGTTGCCTTTGTAGCCAACGTAAAAGCCGCTATTCCCCTTCTCAAAGCTTGTGCGCATGGTTCCTGCCTGCACCTCGCCGCCGCCAAAATAATCAAGCGGCATTTTTTCACGCCAGTTTTTTATTTCATCATCCGGACGGTACATAAGCATTCCATAAGCTCCGGGATATGCCATTTCATAAAATCCGCCTGCAAGCTCAGGGCGGTTAAAATATCTGGCAAGCCAGAAATTGCCGGCATTGTAGCAGGCATAAGCCGAACCGTCACCAAAGTTAAATGAGAGGTTAGTTGTGCCGTGCATTTGAGTAATGAAATCGCCGGTTTTGTCCATACCGAATTCATCAAGTGAGCTGAAGCGCTCATAATGCTCTGCACCAACGCTATTGAAGAGTGCGTTTTCATATGGCAGATATCCGCCGTTCATGTAGTTCCAGTAGTTCGGTCCTTCAAATCCGACACCATCGGGAGCATAGTGCTTAAGGCAATTTTCAAAAACCTTGTATATTCTGTTCAGATACTGATTTGCACTTTCTTCATATCCGGGAGTATCGGCAATGGCAAGTGCCGCCATACCGGTACCGCTGTTTATTACGGGGTTCCAGTTGGTTTCATGGGTTGCACCGCCATTTTTGATGAGATTGTTGCGGAATGGTTCAAGAGCATATATAATAAGAGCATTGCGCATTACCATTCTTTGTTCTTCCGTAAGGTGGTTATACATAAGGTCATAGGTTACCGCCATCTCACGGCATACATCTGCCACCGTAAGATTCTGACCGTCAAACGCCCACGTGGACGCTTCCTTTGTTATGGAATTTATGTTTTTAATGCAGGCATTTTTGTATTCTTCATTTCCGGTGAGCAGATATCCGAGAGCAAGATTCATTGCTCTTGTAGCACAAAGCTTATCCGGAGTCTGCACCGAAGCGGCGGCATAGCCGTTGCAAAGCTCTATGAACTTTGGATAAACCGATTTCATG
>JAZSOL010000183.1:0-1756 GCA_045536915.1 Clostridia bacterium | reverse complement strand
CATTTGGTTTGTCTTCCTAAGACCGCTTGGCCTCCGACTTTGAGCTTTCACCCGTGAAGGAATCTAAAGAGGATATGTTCTTAAATGTTATGCAGGTGACGGATGCTGATTCCGAAAGCTACCTGCCTGTTTCCAGAATAGATTCTCCTACTCACGTCGGAGTTATAATATCAGACAGAGCGGTGCTTTTTGCAAAGCAGAGAGACCGTGTTGAAGAAAATATATCGTTTGAAATTGATAAACCCGGCAAATATCTCATCACCGTTGCCGACTGCCGTGAGGGAATGTGGCAGATAAAAATGCCTGACGGCACCATGATTGAAAAACCGGCATCCAAAGACGGCGGAGTAGTAAGCTTTGAAGGGGTGCAGGGCAGATACACCTTAACCCACACAGGCACAGACCGTGAAGCAGATGCTGAGCTCATAACAGTTCAGGCTAATGAAATTCCAATCCTGATAAAAATCGGAAACGGATTTGCGGCATTTGAAAATAAGCCCTATATGACAGACGGTACCACGTGGGTTTGCGTCAGAGAAGTAATGGAATATATGGGATATAAGGGAAGCTACAATCCCGAAAGCGGAATTTTAAAGGTTCAGTCGTCAAAGCATTCCTGTGAGTTCAAAAAGGATTCATCGGTATATATGATGGATGATGCGGTAGATTCTCTCGGATATACCGCCATTGAAAAAGACGGCGAGCTGTATTTGCCGATACGCTTCATGAAAAAGGTTTTCTCGGCAGATTTCCGTTATAACGAAAAGGCTAAAATAGTAAGCGTTATCTTAAGCTCACAATCGGAGGAAGCCGAAGAAGAAATTGTATGCACTCCGGAAATTGACGGTATATATAAGCTTGACCATCCGGCGAATGTTTCATCGCTGAGATTAAAATTTGAAAATGCATTGCCAAAAGCAAGCTACTCGGTATATGTGAGCTCCGACGGTAAAAACTGGAGAAGCGCGGCAGATGATACCCAGGTTATTGAAGGATACAGCGGAAAATATATGCTTGTTCGTCCGGGCGAAAATGCCGCATATGTGAAGATAACACCTCAAAACTGCGAAATTGCAGAAGTCAGAGCATACGGCAGCGCCATTTCCGACGTTGAACTTCACATTGTAAGCTGCACCGAAAGCGAAGCAAATCAGGGAGTGGAGGTTGGCGCCAACACCATCGACGGCAACAGCGCAACTCTTTGGGCTGCTGAAGGCGAGGATGAATGGGTTATGTATGAATTTGATGTCATAACCGAAATCAGCGCACTTGAAATAATGTGGAACAACGGTAACAAGCGTGTTGCATATTTTGACATTCTTGTGTCAGATGACGGAGAAAACTGGACCTACGCACTCAAAGACGGAACATCAAGCGGTATTTCTCTGAATCTTGAAAGATATGAGTTTGATGAAATTGCAAGCGGAAAATACCTGAAGATTAACTGTCACGGTAACAGCACATCAAAATGGAACGGCGTCAAAGAGGTTAAGATTCATTTTGAACATTAATTAAAAAAGGACTGAAAAATATAACCAAAAAAATACTCCATAATTTAATAAAAATAAGTGTTCTGACTGCGATTGTGATAAGCCTTTTTGCTTTTGAAGCTCTTGCAAAAACCCGCGAAGAAAATAATACCGGCGATGCCGCACTTCCCGTTGCATCGCCGGTGGAATCGCAAATTTGCTCCGATCCGCTTGGCTCGGGAGAAAATGTGTACACTGTAAATACCGGCGGAAGCACCGGATATATC
>JAZSOL010000196.1:0-6990 GCA_045536915.1 Clostridia bacterium | reverse complement strand
CTTATAAAATTGTGAGCGAAGCGAACAGTTAATTGACGAAGTCAATTTTGTTCTATTTATGAAAGGTATGATATTTTTGAAAAATGCCGAAGTTATATCGAATGTATGCCTTATTTGCATAAATGTTGAAAACGAATGTACCAATGCCATTTCCTGCATTGAAAAGTCATTATCCCAATACAGCATTGATATTTTATTTATATCTGCGGTAAACATTTTCGGACACGGAGACAAAATATACATTGCCGTGTCTGAAAGCGATCTTTTTCTGACGATGAACGCTCTCGGTTCTGTGAAAAGTGATGCACAAATCAGAAATTACAGCATCAACTGTTCCAACTGCATGATAAGATGGCAAGGCAGCAATGAATACTCTGCTCTTTCAAAGGCAAAATGCGATATAAAACTGCTTATGAAATTTCCAAATGAAAACATTTGCTTTTGCGACAATTCATATCAGAGAAAGGCATGTTCAATTTTGAATAAAAGCACCTTATAATATTTTGATTTATATATGTTGTAGGCGACGGGGCAGAAAATGTGCAATATCAGCTCGCAAAAATGCAACAAAAAATGCCCCGTCGCCTACAACGCACCAACCATGTTTTATCTCATCGCCAAATCAAAATATATTTATTTTTCTGTATTTTTAGTGAAATAATTACGTGTAATTTCCAACACTTTTCCCGAAAGTGACAAAACTCCCACGAGATTCGGCAGCGCCATCAATCCGTTAAGTGTATCCGATATTTCCCATGCAAGGTTAAGATTTAGTGTTGCACCCAAAACAATAAAGGCAACAAAAACAATCTTATATATTGCCACCGTTTTTAATCCAAACAGATATTCCCATGCTTTTGTGCCGTAATAACTCCAGCCTATAAGAGTTGAAAAAGCAAAAAACAAAATGGCGATTGCAAGAATCTTGCCTGCCCACCCGCCAAATATTCCTGAAAATGCATAAGTCACAAGCTGAACGCCCTCAATTTTTTCAAAAACCACGGCATTGATATCACCGCTGTTTTTAATCTTTCCGCTTTTTGAATCAACGCTCACTCCTCTGACTGTCATAATATTGGTATGTGAATTTTCGCCGTATTCTCTCTTGCAAAATATATCAAACGGTTCACCGCTTGCGGGATACACAGTGTATCTTACCGCATCTTTCTCATACGGGAGCACCGTTTTTATTGCAGAATTTGAACACGTTCCCATAAGCGCAATGCCGTTTGTGTTACATAGCATACCGGAATCGCTCAGTGCAACCGTTCTTTTTTCTTCTGTTATTCCTTTGAGAGCTTCCTCAACCGTAATTGCATCGCAACACGTTGTTAAAAGCACAAACGCGGTCATACTGCACAAAACAAACGTATCAAAAAATACTTCAAACATTCCCCACATCCCCTGCTCCGCAGGTTCACATATATCCGAAGCAGAGTTAACAATAACCGACGAACCAAGTCCGGCTTCATTTGAAAACACACCGCGCCTTATACCGCAGAAAACGGCTTTTTTCATAGCAACTCCGCACCCACCGCCTGCAACCGGAGCAAATCCGAAAGCATTTGACACTATACTTTCCATAACAGCGGGTATCCTCTCTGCATTGGATATGATAATAAAAAGAGATGCACCTATATAAAACAGCGACATCAACGGAACGAGTTTCTCCGTAACTCTGCCAAGCATATTAACTCCGCCAACCACAACTGTTCCGGCAAAAACTGCAACAACAATTCCACATCTGAGCTCGTCTGCACCGAAGTTTAATTTCATTGCCGATGCTATTGAATTTGCCTGAGTCATATTCCCTATTCCGAACGATGCAAAAATGCAAAACAAAGAAAACATTACCGCCAGAATTTTTCCTGTATTTCCAAATTTAACACCTTCGCCTATGTAATACATAGGTCCGCCGCACCACTGTCCGTATTCATTTTTGCATCTGCTGTAAATACCCAAAACATTTTCTGCATATGCAGTCATCATTCCGAAAAAAGCCGATACCCACATCCAGAAAACCGCACCGGGACCGCCTATTGCAATTGCAGTTGCCACGCCTGCTATATTGCCTGTACCGATTGTGGCGGCAAGTGCTGTGCATGCCGACTGAAATGCCGACATCTGATTTTTATTTTTACTGGATTTGCTATTCGGAGATTTTCTCTTAAAAAGGCTGCCCACCGTTGCCTTTAACCAGATTTTGATTCCTCTTACCTGAAAAAAACCGGTACCGCAAGTAATTACGATACCGGTCAGAAGTATCAGCACAATCGTTGGAAATCCCCACACAATTCCGTTTATTCTTCCGTTTATTTTTTCTATTAAACTTATAATCATTATTGCAATTTGCTGACCTTTCGCTTTGGTATCATAACAGGCTTTCCTCCAGTGACAGACGAATCTGATTCAAAGCCGTTTATGAGCGCTATGGCTTCAGAGGTGGTGTTGTGTTTTTTTGCAATATTCCATATATCCAATGAATCCGACGGATAGCAAACAACAATACTTGGCTGAACCGATTTATCCGTAGGAGAGTTTTTATCACTCGAGAAATCCGTAATAAGTGTAACCTTTTTTTCATCCGCTACCGTCGCATTCGCTTTAAGAATAATACGTGCCTGAATCTCAGTTGCAGAATTAAGAGTGTATCCGAAATTTGTTATGGAAATATCCACATCCGCATTCCCGCTTATTCCATTACCGCATGGTATTTCAAGCTTATATGGAATTTCTTTGCGGATATTTGCCAGACACTGTGAAGAATCGGTGTATATATAATCGGTATAAACAATCACATCAGCGCAGATATTTGTTTCGGATATATATGAGCTTTTAATTTCGCAAAGTGCATTCATAAAATGAACCTCTTTGATTTCTGCGCCGGAATCGCGGGGTGTTGCAACGTCTTTCACTGTTGCCTGAACACCAAACGGACCATAATTTTGCATAAGCACAACTTCTGTTTCTTTTTTTATGTAGCTGTAGTCAGGATCATACATATCATCTGCCAGACTCATACTCATATGCTCCCCGGCACACACGAATCCGCGCAGTTTGTATTGCATTTCTATGCCAACCTCTTCTCCAGAAGCTTCAACGGAAAAATTGCAATCTGCAACATCAAAATGCATTTTAACCGTCATATCTGAACTCACTCCGTCAAGGTCGCATATTTCCGTGAAAGAAAGTTCATTTTCGAAGCTTGATATTTCACCGTCAATTTCACAAAGTGTTATGGCTCTTCCATTGCCTTTTATAACAGCCTTATTGTTTACCGTTTTAATTTCCGGAATTTCCATTCTGACATCAACATCGCATACCTCAGCATTTGTATCTCTGCTTATCGGAAGAGAAAAGCTTTCCGAAAGCGGAATTTCTATTTCCTTACACACTCTCACAGAGTCATAATCATACTGCGCATACCTTACAGGAACGCAATCATCGCCTTCAGCGCCCTCAACCGCAGAAATTTCACACGGTTTTATTACAGTTGAACAAAAACACAGATTTGCCCCAACGCCAAGCTTACGGGAATTTTTGATGTGAAAATCCGTTTTACTCACACTGCACGATGTCATCCCCATACACTGTTCATCTATCCCCGTAGAATCCGCCTGACAGTTGAACGGAGCAACATATTCTATTGTGTGCAGTCTTTTTTTATCTACCTCACCAACATATATAATATTGAATCTCACATTTCCGGAATAAATAATTTTATCCTTACGCATATATCGCTCATTCATATCTGCATGAGCCTTAACAGAAAGAATACGAAATATATCCGGCTTGGTATCGGGCACAATAACATCCGCCTCAACTGCCGATCTTGTTCGAAGATGTTTATTGAAATCACATGCCCCAACGCTTCTTAACTTAAGTTCCATCGTAAATAATCACCTCATATACTTGTTTGTACAAATATATGAGGCAAGTAAAAATTTATTACATATTTCTGAATACTCCGGGACTCACACCCTTTTGTTCCTTAAACGTTTTAATAAAATAACTCAGGTCATTAAATCCGCATTCAAATGCTATATCCGTAACGGATTTATCAGTACCAATAAGCTTGCGGCATGCCCTTTCTATCCTGTATGCAATTAAATATTCAACAGGACTTTTATGGGTCATTTTTTTAAAAAACGAACAAAAATATTTAGTAGACATGGAAGCCTGAGCCGCCATATCATCAAGACTTATCTGCGTATCATAGGAGCTTCTTATAAACTGAAGCACCTTTTTTAGCTTCACAATAGCCCCGCTTGCTGATGTTCCCGAAGATGAAGCGCTTGAAAACATACCGCCGCGTATTATTATGCCATACAGACGGCACAGCATTCCCGGAACAATATAACGGGATGCCTCATCACGAGTTTTCATTTCCTCAAAAAGCGTGTTGACACACTGATGAAATTCATCATCTTCATACGGATAAAACTCATTTGCCTGCACCGTATTGTTGCATATCTCTTCCGAAAAACTTCTGCCGTTAAATGAAATCGACGGCAAAAACTCGGGGTTATATACCAGGCATTCATATTCGCAATCATACGGCACTGCGCCGTGCACCGTTTCACTTCCAATAAATACCACGTCGCCGGGATTTGCCGTATATTCTCTGTTGTTGAGAGTTATGGCAAGACTTCCGCTCAACACGCGAACTATTTCTATGTTTGGATGCCAGTGAAAAGTCATTTCATATTTGGGATGATTCTGATTAAGGCAATACAGCTCAAGCGGGAAATCGTGGGTTCCGTGTATTTTAAGTTCTATGTAGCTCATAATACCTCCTGTTGAAAAGTGAAAATAATTATACTTTTTGATATTATAACACAAGTATATAACAAATTTCAAGTCTATAATTATATTATACAGAAATATTTTGTATTTTTGAAATTATAATATACAGGAGGAAGGTAAAATGGCAGAAAACAGATTAATCGGTAATTATCCGGTAATTGGTATCCGTCCCACAATCGATGGAAGAAGAGGCCCTCTCAAGGTTAGAGAATCGCTCGAAGATCAGACAATGAATATGGCAAAAGCCGCAGCTGATCTCATTTCATCAAACTTAAAATATTCAAACGGCGAACCCGTTAAGGTTATTATTGCCGACACAACAATCGGAAGAGTTGCAGAAGCTGCCGCATGCAGCGAAAAATTCAAAAAAGAAGGCGTTGACATTACGCTCACGGTTACTCCCTGCTGGTGCTACGGCTCAGAAACAATGGATATGGATCCTATGACCATAAAAGGTGTTTGGGGATTTAACGGTACAGAAAGACCGGGTGCGGTTTATCTTGCAGCTGTTCTGGCATCACACGCTCAGAAAGGTCTCCCCGCATTTGGAATCTACGGTCACGACGTTCAGGATATGACCGACACGTCCATTCCCGATGATGTTTCCGAAAAAATCCTCAGATTTGCACGTGCCGCTGTTGCCGCTGCAACAATGAGAGGCAAATCCTATCTGCAGATTGGTTCTATCTGTATGGGTATTGGAGGTTCAATCATTGACGTTGACTTCATTGAAGAATATCTCGGCATGAGAGTGGAATCCGTTGACGAGGTAGAAGTTATCCGGAGAATGACAGAGGGCATCTATGATGAAGCCGAATATCAGAAAGCACTTAAATGGGCTAAAGAAAAATGCAAAATCGGATTCGACAAAAACCCCGAAGATATGCAGAAATCTGATGCAGAAAAAGAATCTCAGTTTGAATTTGTTGTTAAGATGATGTGCATCATAAAAGATCTTATGAACGGCAACAAAAATCTCCCCGAAGGCTGCGAAGAAGAAATGGTTGGCCACAACGCAATTGCCGCCGGCTTCCAGGGTCAGAGACAGTGGACAGACTTTTACCCCAACTGTGACTTCCCCGAAGCTATGCTCAACACATCTTTCGACTGGAACGGCGCAAGAGAACCGTACATACTCGCAACCGAAAACGATGTTCTCAACGCTATCGGTATGCTGTTTGGAAAACTGCTTACCAACACACCCCAGATGTTTGCTGATGTAAGAACATACTGGAGTGGCGATGCAGTAAAAAGAGTTTCCGGATACGAAATTGAAGGCAAAGCAAAAGAATCAGACGGATTTATTCACCTTATCAACTCCGGTGCGTGCTGTCTGGATGCCTGCGGTGAAGCTAAAGACGAAAACGGCAACGGAATCATAAAGCCCTGGTATGAAGTTACTCAGGCTGATCAGGATGCTATAATGGATGCAACAACCTGGAACATGGCAGACCTCGGATATTTCAGAGGCGGCGGTTTCTCTTCAAGATTCCTCACCAAAGCGGAAATGCCTGCAACAATGATTCGCTTAAATCTCGTAAAAGGTTTAGGCCCTGTTCTTCAGATTGCTGAAGGATGGACAGTAAATCTCCCCGATGAAGTTTCCGATATCCTCTGGAAGAGAACCGACTACACATGGCCCTGCACATGGTTTGCACCAAGATGCACAGGCGAAGGCGCTTTCAAAACAGCTTATGATGTGATGAACAACTGGGGCGCTAACCACGGTGCTATAAGCTACGGTCACATCGGAGCAGACCTCATTACACTCTGCTCAATTCTCAGAATTCCCGTTTGCATGCACAACGTTCCCGAAGAAAAAATCTTCAGACCTGCATCATGGAACGCATTCGGAATGGATAAAGAAGGTCAGGACTACAGAGCTTGCGAGGCTTATGGTCCGCTTTATAAAAACATCAGATAATTTGAATGAACAAAATTGACTTCGTCAATTAACTGTTCGCTTCGCTCACAATTTTATAAGGAAAATTTTGTTGTTACAAGCAATTGCTGACGCAATTTCCTATGTAATAAAAATTGCAATTTTAAAAGAGGCTGTAGCAAAATGAAAAATAACGGTTCGTCGAGGACGCCGAACCCTACAAATTGCTGTGTATATACACTATGTACACAATATATGTAGGGGACGGCCTCCCGGACAAAACCGGAAAAATCATTTTGCTA
>JAZSOL010000134.1:0-4063 GCA_045536915.1 Clostridia bacterium | reverse complement strand
CCACAGCACCATCGGGCACATTTGCATCAGACAACAATACTGAATTCAGGTTTTATCTGAAGTCTCAGACAGATACCGACAAAACATATATCCTTACCGACCTTGAAACACCTTACGGTGCAATATCAGGCGAATATATGGATGCAGATAAATATCCATTTGTTGTTTTTGCCGATACCAACAAAGATGGCACAAAAGAATGTGTTGGCGGATTTTCGGCATGGTCAGACAGCTCGGTTAGCTCAAGTAATCCTGTTGGTGCACTCATTTGCGCAAAGGATAACGCATGGCGACCCGGTGGGGCAGTTATATATATGAGAAGAGATTACGATATCATAACAGGTGGCTATAATAACCTTTGCCATATCAACGGATCTGTTCTTGTTGACCTCGGAGGTCACACTCTCACAGGAGGCAAAAATGAGCTCTTCGGTGCTACAAACAAAAGGAATAATAACACCACCATATCTGTAAAGAACGGAAACTTCCTTCTTGAGAGTAATTCACTTATATCTTTTGGTGTTCTGGATAACGGAAACGGTTCAAAATTCATTATTGATTTTGAAAATATGAACATCGGCTTTGCGCCCGGAGCAACTGTCAAAGCCATAACCAAAACATATACCCCGTCATCTGTCAGCGAATCAACCGTTGCGGGATGCGACCTGACATTTACTGACTGTAACTTTGACTTCAAAACAAATGCCCCTGTCGGAAAAATCACCTTTATTGGTGCAAACGGCGACAACGGACACCATAGTGTAAACGTTAGCGTAAAAGGTGGTTCATTTGTCGGATCAAATGCAGATAATCTGATTTTTAAAGACTTTGACAACCACACAAACGCCAATGCTCCAGATTCGTTCAGATTTATTAAGGATGACAACGGAAGCTTTGCAGTACTGAAGCTTCCCTCAGGTTCACAGTGTCCGGAAGAAACCTTTGAAGGTTTAGGCTTTACCCTTCTGTCAGATGACGGCGTAATCTCACAATACACTCTTTGCTATATGTATTTAATAAACGGATATGATGCAGATTCAAAAACTGCAACAGTCACAGTAGAAACATCCGGAAAATACGTTCTTGTGTTTGCAGATTACGAAAAAGAAGGTAAGCTTGCAAATGCTGATGTTGTGGAATACGAATTTATACAGGGTGAAAATAAGGTCAGCCAGAGTGCAGATGCCACTTTCACACTTGGCGGTGGCGACAAGATTATGCTCTTAAAAGACATATCAAGTATAGATCCCCTTTGCAAGAGTATGGTAACAGGCAAGTAAATTTTTAAATTACCGGAAAAATTCCGGTTATCTGATTCGCAGGGTAATAATAAGATTATGACTTATTACTCTGCGAATCAGGAAAATAAATTTATATTAAGGAGAGATTTGTTTATGAACATTCATTCCAAAAGAAACCATAAGTCATTATTTGTTTCTTTTATGAGCATTTGTCTGAGTTTGACAATGCTGGTTTCATGCTTTACACTCAGCTTTTCTGCAGCATTTGCCGCAGAAAACACCGAACCTGCCATTTCATACGGCACAATTCCTGAAGAATATGCAGACACATCAGCATATCCCTTTGCCCTTTTTGCAAATGGAGCATTCGTTGGTGCATACTCATGCTGGGCAGACAGCTCTTCTGCAGGCGGTGGTTCGAGCAGCCCGAAGGGAGTACTCAGAGAGGGTGCCAAAACCTATCTTGATTCCAATAAGGGTGGAGAATGTACTATTCTTTTAAGACGTGACTATACAATAGTAACAGGTCAGTACAATAACCTTTCTCAGATAAACGGAACAGTTAATGTTGATCTTGGCGGACATACCCTTACTGCCTCTGCCAGACAGCTTTTTGTTGCCAATAAAAAGAGCGCCAACAATACCTATTTTAATGTTAAAAACGGTACTGTTTTAATGGGAAGCTCCAATCCGCTCCTTTCATTCGGACAGGCGAACAACGGTATTGGCTATACTATTGGATTATGTTTTGAAAATGTTAAAATCGGATTTGCTTCCGGTTCAACGGCTTCAAAGATTGTTGAAAGATTTTCAACTGCGCTCACATCATCAGGTCAGGTAAAATCCGAGCTTAAATTTGTTAATTGCGAATTTGATTTTAAAACAAACGCACCGTCTAAAGTGCTGAACTTTATTAATTTGTCATCCGGTGCAGATTACCATAAGACCGATGTTGTTTTTGAAGGCGGAAAAATGAGCGTGGGATACTCTGGCGGAATAAACTTCCTTACACTTGGTGCAACCGACAGCGCACTTTTCCGTTCATACAACGATGACGCATTTTCGCTCACACTTCCCAAAGGTGTGGCTGCTCCGAGTGGGGATTTTGATTCGGACAATGGTAAAAAAGTAAGCTTTCGGTTAAAATCGCAAACAGAAAATGAAGACATCTATACTCTCGCCGGACTTGCAACACCCTATGGTGATGTACCCTCTGAATATATGGATGCCGAAAAATACCCCTTCACTGTTTTTGCCGATACAGATAAAGATGGTTCAAAAGACTTTGTTGGTGCTTTTGAATGCTGGGCAGACAGCACCACAGAAGGCGGCGGAGCAAGTAGTCCGTCGGGAGCGCTTCTTTGTGCAAAAGATAATGCATGGCGTCCTGACGGTGCGGTTATATATATGAGAAGGGATTATGATATTATAACAGGCTCCTACAATAACCTTTGCCATATCAACGGTACGGTTCTTTTTGATCTTGGCGGTCATACTCTTACAGGCGGTACGGGAGATCTTTTTGCTGCCACCAATAAGAAATCAAATGACACTACCATCATAACAAAAAACGGAACAATTCTCCTTGAGGGAAAATCACTTGTGTCTTTTGGTGCACAGGATGCCGGCAATAATTCAAAATTTATAATCACCTTTGAAGATGTAAACATTGGATTTGCTTTGGGATCAACTGTTAAAAACATATGCAGAACAAATACTCCTTCATCTATTGGAGAATCAACTCTTTGCGGATGTGACCTCAGCTTTATAAACTGTGATTTCGATTTTAAAACCAATGCATCTTCCGGCACAACAACCCTCCTCACCGCTACAGGTGATAATGGGCATCATAGCGTAAATGCTGTAATAAAGGGTGGTACGTTTGTTGCTCCCAATACAACTAATCTGATATTTGCAAATATCAACAATGCGGCAAATATCGGTGCACCTGATTCGCTTTCGTTTGTGAAGGACGACAAAGGAAACTATACTACCCTCACAGTTCCTTCAGGTTCGTCTGCTCCTTTGGAAACTTTCAACGGTCTTGCATTTACACTTGTTTCATCCGACAATGAAACTGCAACCTACACTCTTTGCGATTCGGATGTTGCAAAAGGCTATACCTTTGCGGCAAACGGATGCTTTGATATGGAAAAACCGATAACTCCCAACGGTTCGATGACCTTTGAGGTTGTTATGACTCTTCCTGCAAATGATGACCTTGAACGTCACGGAAATATTATGGGTAACTGGCAGTCTTATGAGCTGGAAACCAACTCAATGAACTTTGAACTTCAGGCAGACAGAAAGGCAAGAATATTCTTCTGCAAAAATCTCAAAGTCAATAAATCCGCAGTTTTTGATTTGCCCGAAGAAAATGCCCCCGGAACCTACAGAAAACTCACCTTTGTGCTGAACGAAAACGGAGATCTTTCTTTCTATGTTGACGGCTCAAAGATGGGAGAAACCCAGAATTTCTACGACTGGTTAGACGGTGACCCGGTTAAATATTATAATCAGGTAACGCCGTTTAGAATCGGTGGTGACTACCGTAGCTCCAACACCTGGTATCTCCACGATGAAAAAGTAAAGAGCATGGCTATGTATAAGGGCTTGCCATCTGCCGGCAGTGAAGATGCTTCAAAAATTTCCACCGACGGTCTCGAGGCTATATTTGAATATGACCTGACAGATATCACCACACCCGGATATCTTGAAGATCTTTCGGGAAATAAAAATAATGCAATTAACCCAAATGTATATGTTGCTCCGAAAGAAGGATATACCTTTGCATCAAACACCTGCTTTGATATGGAATATCC
>JAZSOL010000250.1:0-30920 GCA_045536915.1 Clostridia bacterium | reverse complement strand
GACCTATAAGGCGAGCCGTGAGAACTCTGGTAGAAGACGAGTTAAGCGAAAAGCTTTTAAGCGGAGAACTTTTGGGCAAAACAAAAATAATTTGTGATTTTGAAGCTGAAAAAATAGTTTTCAGAGCAGAGTAAGGTATAGGAAAATAGGAAAAGCAGGAGAGTTTTTGCTCTCCTGCTTTCGTTTTAAGTAACAAATATATTTCCGCAAAATAAAATGTTAGTAAGCGGTATAAAAATTTTTGTCCGTGGCAAAAATATTAGCAGTAGTAAACTTACGGAGTGTTAATGATGAATGTAAGACGCGGAGATATATTTTATGCAGACTTAAGCCCGGTGGTGGGTTCAGAGCAAGGCGGCGTGCGCCCGGTACTTATTGTGCAAAATGATGTTGGCAACAAATACAGCCCAACGGTTATTGTTGCGGCAATTACATCTCAGATTAACAAGGCAAAGCTTCCCACACACATAGAAATCTCCGGAAGCGAACACGGACTAAGCAAGGATTCCGTTGTGCTTCTCGAACAAATACGCACAATTGATAAAAAAAGACTGAAAGAAAAAACAGGTCACGCAGACACGCGTCTCTGCGATTCCATAGAGCAGGCTTTGAAAATAAGTCTGGGCATTTGCGACTATTAAAATAAACTTAATATTTTACTTTATAAACCACAAAATTTTACAAAGGAGCTATTACCAATGAAAAAATTAACGAAAAAAATTCTTGCATCAATAAGCGTGGCAACTCTGGTATTTATGTGTATTCCGAGTTTTGCGGCAAATCCCGGAAGTTCCGACGACCCGCTGGTTTCGCTTTCATATGTGAATGATGTGCTGATTCCTCAGCTCAAATCGTATGTAAACAGTCAGATTCCCTCAAAAGGTCAGCTTGGCGCAAACAGTTATTCAACCGGAAACACATTCGATGTTGTAAACGTTCCGGCAGGTAAAACTGTTATAGGTGCTCAGGGATGTAATATGATTCTCAGGATGGGAAAAGGCGCCGTTGTGGCATCTGCAAAAGGCGGTCTGGCGGATGTTACTGCCGGTGGTGACCTGCAAACAGGAACAAGTGCACCTGCCAACCATCTTCTTATTGTTCCCGTTGACGACTGGAGAGGCATTACAATGCTGACAGACGGAATACTGATGATTAACGGAACATACAGTATCAACTGATAATTAAAGCGGTTTTAAACATTTCTTTAAAATTTTGGAAATGATTAAAACCGCTTTTTTTTTTTATTACATAGGAAATTGCGTCAGCAATTGCTTGTAACAACAAAATTTTCCTTATAAAATTGTGAGCGAAGCGAACAGTTAATTGACGAAGTCAATTTTGTTCTAATTTGTCACGTGTTAGTTTTTTTATCCATGTGTAGCTGTTTACTTTAATTGCCGCTGCACCACATTTAAAAATCTGATCTGAATTAAGGCAAAACACAAC
Source organism: Clostridia bacterium (assembly GCA_045536915.1). Taxonomy (GTDB): domain Bacteria; phylum Bacillota; class Clostridia; order UMGS1810; family UMGS1810; genus RGIG1828. The sequence goes on along the minus strand of JAZSOL010000250.1, from coordinate 29,474 downwards.
TGCCACGGGATGCCACTCAAACCAGAATGCCGCCGCAAATGAAAGAGGTATAACAATACACCATATACTAATTATATCGTTTTTAAGGATAAATTTACTGTCGCCGCCTCCCTGAACAATCCCAACAAGAGCAGACATCTGATATGCTGTTCCGAATCCCGTTGCACACAAAACAAGCATAAATCCGTTTGCAAGTTCTTTTGTTTGTGGTGTCATGTCATAAAGACTGAGTATGGGGTTTTTTAATGAAAAGAGTGTAAGACTTGTGAGCGCTCCGATACAAAGGAATATTATCTGGAGTGTACGGGTGTATTCTTTTATTTTTTCAAGATTGCCTGTGCCAATGGTTTTTCCTATAATAATTGATGAAGCACTTGCGGCACCTATAGCGGCAACTTTAAGCACCTGATAGAAGCTTGTGGACATTGAATTTGCCGCAATGGCGCTGTCGCTCATATGACCGAGTATTACAGACTGAAGAGCCGTTGACAAACCAAACATTCCGGCAACAAGGATTATTGTTCCCGACACTTTGCAATAATCTGCAAACAATGTTTTATCAAACCTGAATAAATCATTTTTTTGCACGCGAAGTTTTTTATCGGCAAAAGCAATATAACACCCTACAATTAAAAGCTCAATTATTCTTGCTGCTAAGGTACCTATTGCCGCCCCTCTCACCCCCATTTCAGGCGCGCCGAAATTTCCGTAGATGAGGATATAGTTAATAGTACAGTTGATTACAAGGGTGACAATTGAAATATAGAAGCCTATTTTAACAGTTTCCACACTTCTGAGAGTTGCAAGCGCAATATTCGTGATTGCAAAAATGACATATGAATATTTTATGATACGGATGTAGTTGACACCCTCGGATATTATGTTTTTTGAAGGTGTGAAAATCCTGAGTATTCCATCGGGAGTTACTGATGCTGATATAAATATAAAAACAGCGGCACCAACTCCGATAATCATAGCACTGTTGCAAAGTCTTTTGATTTCGCTTGTTCTTCCCTGCCCCCAATATTGGCTTCCGATTACAACAAGTCCGTTGCCGCACCCGAGAATTATCTGCTGAAATATAAACTGAATCTGATTCACCGCCGCAACTCCGGCAAGAGATGTTTCGTTGTAGCTTCCAATCATAATATTATCGGCAAGATTCACACACAGTGCAATAACATTATGCAAAACAAGAACCCAGTATATTGAGAAAAACTGTTTGTAGAAAGATTTATCTTTTGTTATTATCATTTTTGCAATTCCTTATCATATAATCAACCCACAAAACAAAAGTATGACCGGTTTAAAAAAGCAGAAACGAATACACGCTTCTGCTTTTTTTATTTAATCTTAATTACAAATTATTTTGCAAGTCTTGCAGTATCTTTTGCAATCATAAGTTCTTCGTTTGTGGGAATAACGAGAGTTTTAACAGTTGCATCGGGAGCAGAGATATCTCTTTCTTCTCCGCGAACCTTATTTGCTTCTGCGTCAATTTTGATTCCCATAAATTCAAGACCTTCAACAACCTGAGCTCTTGTGATTGCTGTGTTTTCGCCAACACCTGCAGTGAAGATAACAGCATCAACACCACCCATTGCAGCAGCATATGCACCAATATATTTGGTGATGCCGTATGCAAACATATCAAGAGCAAGAGCTGATTTTTCGCTTGTGTTCATTGTGCCTTCAAGGTCTCTGAAGTCAGAGCTTAATTCACTGATACCGAACACACCGCTCTTTTTATTAAGGAAATCATTAACTTCCTGCATTGTCATATTTTCTTTTTCCATAAGGAAAGTTACGATAGCGGGGTCTATATCACCGGAACGTGTACCCATAAGAACACCAGCAAGAGGAGTAAAGCCCATGCTTGTGTCTACAGAGTGACCGTTTTTAACTGCAGAAACAGAAGAACCGTTACCGAGGTGGCAAGTGATGAGTTTAAGCTCTTCAATAGGTTTGCCGAGGATCTCAGCAGCACGCTGAGCAACGAATTTATGGCTTGTTCCGTGGAATCCGTATCTTCTGATTTTATGTTTGGTGTACATTTCGTAAGGAAGACCATACATAAATGCTTTCTGAGGCATCTGCTGATGGAATGCTGTGTCGAAAACAGCAACCTGAGTTTTACCGGGCATTGCTTTTTCGCAAGCTTTGATACCGATAATGTTTGCAGGGTTATGAAGCGGTGCAAGTTCAATACAATCGTTGAGAGCTTCCATAACCTTTTCATCAATAACAACGGAATCTGCAAAGATTTCTCCGCCGTGAACCACTCTGTGACCAATTGCGTCGATATCATTCATATCTGCAATAACGCCGTGTTCCTTATCGGTGAGTGCATCGATAACCATTGAAATAGCAACGGAATGGTCGTCCATATGTTTTTCAACAACGTAATCATCGTTGCCGGGAACTTTTAATGTGAGCTTTGAACCGTCAATGCCGATTCTTTCGCAAAGACCTTTTGCGAGAACTTTTTCTTCTTCAATTTTTATAAACTGATATTTCAGGGAAGAACTACCTGCATTTATAACTAAAATATTCATAACTGTTAACCACCTTTAATTATTTATCTTCAGCCTGAGCCTGAACACATGTGATAGCAACAACACCAACGATATCATCAGCTGAGCATCCTCTTGAAAGGTCGTTGATAGGCTTTGCAATACCCTGAGTTACAGGACCGTAAGCTTCTGCTTTCGCAAGTCTCTGAACAAGTTTATAGCCGATATTACCTGCATCAAGGTCAGGGAATACGAGAACGTTTGCTTTACCAGCAACGGGTGAATCGGGAGCTTTTGAAGAACCAACCGAAGGAACAATTGCAGCATCAAGCTGAAGTTCACCGTCAACTTTGAGACCGGGGTTATTTTCCTTGCAGATTCTTGTTGCTTCAACAACTTTGTCAACATCGGGATGCTTTGCGCTTCCGTAGGTTGAGTGAGAAAGCATTGCAACAACAGCTTCTTCCTGAGCAAGAAGTTCAAAGGATTCTGCTGAGCATGCTGCAATTGCAGCAAGCTTTTCAGGGTCGGGATTCTGCTCGAGACCTGAATCTGCGAAAATAAATGTACCGTTTGCGCCATATTCACAATCCGGAACAACCATCACGAAGAATGCGGAAACAAGTTTAACGCCGGGTTTTGTTTTGATAATCTGAAGACTCGGTCTTAAGGTATTGGCTGTTGAGTGGCAAGCACCGGACACAACGCCGTCTGCATCTCCTGCTTTAACCATAAGGCATGCATAGTACATTTAGTCGCCGAGAGCCTGCTCTTTTGCCTGCTCATATGTAAGACCTTTAGCTTTTCTGAGTTCTACAAAAAGATTGAGATATTCTTCTGTTTTTTCATAGGTAAAGGGGTTGATAATGGTAGCACCTGAAATATCAAGACCTTTACTGTTTGCTTCAACTTCTTCGGGAGTACCGATGATGACGATATTTGCAATATCCTCCTTCAAGATAGTTTCAGCAGCTTCAAATGTTCTTCTGTCCATAGATTCGGGAAGAACAATTGTTTTTTTGTTCTGCTTAGCACGAGCTTTAATTGCGTCTAAAAAACTCATTTTTTTACCTCCTGATATATTGAAATTTAAAATATAAATAATAAATATTACATACAGAAAATATTATACTACAAATTTTGGGATTTTACAAGTACCTTAAAAAGTTTTTTTAAACAAAAATATTTCAGTATTTGTGTATTTTGTTTACAAACACTGCAAATTTATTAAAACATTTATGTCTTTTTTTCTTGACATTACCTCTACATTATATTATAATAGAATCACTTTAACGATTTACTATGCTAAAGCGAGGTATAAAAATGAACTGGAAACTTCACACTCCCGTCGGAACTGCTGATATTCTTGCCGAAGAAACTCTCGGCAGAAACAAAATGGCTGATTTAATCGGCGGAGTTTTTAAATCATACGGCTACAACAGTGTTGAAACTCCGACACTTGAATTTTATGATGTGTTTGCAAATAATGCAGGTACCATAAAGCAGGAAAGAATGTTTAAATTTTTTGACGAAGCAGGAAGAATTCTTGTGCTCCGTCCTGACCTTACAACTCCTGTTGCAAGAATGGCGGCAACAAAGCTAAAAGACGAACCTCTCCCCCTCAGGCTTTCATACTGCGGAACAGCTTACAGAATGGATCATTCGGGCGGCTCAAAGCAAAGGCAGTTTACGCAGAGCGGAATTGAGCTTATTGGAGTTTCAGATGCAAAAGCCGATGCGGAAGTGATTTCGGTGACCATAGACAGCTTTTTAAAATGCGGTCTGACATCGTTTCAGATAGATTTGGGTCAGGTTGAATTTTTCAAGGGACTTTGCGAGCAAATCGGCCTTAGTGATGATGAATCAGAAGAACTCAGAGCAATTGTTGACAGAAAAGAATTTTTTGCAATTGAAAAGCTTCTTGAAAAATATGAGATTAATGATGAAATATTAAAAATTGTTGTTAATCTCCCTACTCTGTTTGGAGATATATCGGTTATAGACAGCATCAATAAGGATGTACTTACCGAAAAATCAAAAAAAGCACTCGACAATATAATTGAGATTTACTCAATTCTTAAAGACTACGGATATGAAAAATACATTTCTATAGACCTTGGAATGCTTCAGGATCTAAACTACTACACAGGTCTGATTTTCAAAGGCTTTGCCCATTCGATAGGATATCCGGTATGCAGCGGCGGAAGATACGATACCCTTATTGGTGAATTCGGCACGCCTCTTGCGGCAACGGGTGTTGCAATAGGGCTTGACCGTTTGATGAGTGCATGCAAATGGCAGGAAAGTGATATTTCAATTCCGGCTCCCGATGCACTTATTGCATTTGAAGACGGATGCGCCGCAAGTGGAAAAGAAGCCGCCACACGTCTGCAGGCAAGAAATCTCGTTTGTGAAATGTATCTTGGCAAAGCAAACCGGGATGAAGTGAGAAAATATGCCGACACAAAGAAAATCAAAACGGTTATATATGTTACCGCCGACGGCGAAGAACAACTTTAATTTAAGAGGTAGAAAATATGAGATATATAGTTATTGCCCTTGCAAAGGGACGGCTTGCAGACCTTTCTATTGAGCTTTTTGAGAAAATAGGAATTGACTGCTCAATGCTTAAAGAAAAAACCCGCAAGCTTATTTTTACAAACGAAGAGCTAAAACTCAAATTCATACTCGTTAAGCCAACAGACGTTGCAACATATGTTGAACATGGTGCGGCAGATATAGGCGTTGTGGGAAGCGATGTTTTAACAGAGCAGAGAGCTAATCTTTACGAAATGATAAATCTCGGATTCGGCGCATGCAAGATGTCGGTTGCAGGTCCGGGAAGTCTGAAAGGAAAGATTTCAAAAATCAACAATCTCAGAGTTGCCACAAAATTCCCTGAAATTGCAAAAGATTATTTTCAGTTTAAAAAAGGACAGACAATTGATATTATAAAACTCAACGGCTCAATAGAGTTAGCTCCACTTGTGGGACTTTCGGATGTTATAGTGGACATTGTTGAAAGCGGAAAAACGCTTAAAGAAAACGGTCTGGAAGTATTGGAAGATATTATGGAAATTTCTGCAAGACTTGTTGTGAACAGAGTAAGCATGAAAACAGAGACCGACAGAATTTTAGATATCGTAAACAAAATCAGAAAAATTATATAGGTGATTAAATATGATAGGAATAATAGACTACGGTGCCGGAAATTTAAACAGCGTGGAAAAAGCTTTTTTATATCTTGGATATGATGCAAAAATAAGCAACAACAAAAACTTTCTTTCCAATTGCGATAAAATTGTTCTTCCTGGGGTTGGTTCATTCGGCGAATGCATGCAGCTTATAAGAAATGCAGGATTTGATGAATTCATTTATGACACTGTGAATAAAAGCGTGCCGTTTCTCGGAATATGCCTCGGAATGCAGCTTCTATTCGACAGAAGCGAAGAGGGCGGCGATATTGAAGGGCTTGGAATTTTGAAAGGAAAGATTGTTCGTCTGCCCGACACAGGACTTAAAATACCGCAGATTGGCTGGAACAAGATACGCAAAACAAACCGGCAAAGCCGTATTTTAAACGGAATAGACAATGAATATTTCTACTTTGTGCATTCATATTACCTTGAGGCAGACTCGGAAGACGATGTGTGCGCTAAGTGCGAATACGGAAAAGAAATTTCAATTGCATGCGAAAAAGGAAATATTTTTGCAACGCAGTTCCATCCGGAAAAAAGCTCGGATGCCGGCTTGAAACTTCTTAAGAATTTTTGCGAGATTTAAATGAAAGGAAGAACTCAATATGATAATATATCCTGCAATAGACATAATAGGTGGTCAGTGCGTACGCTTAAGTCAGGGGCGCTATAGTAACGTTACGGTTTATGAAAAAGACCCCGTTGAGGTTGCAAAGCGTTTTGAAGATGAAGGCGCCAAGTTTATCCACGTTGTGGACTTAGACGGTGCCAAAAGCGGCGAAAACAACAATTTCAGCACAATTTCAAAAATTGCATCAAGCGTAAAAATTCCTGTTCAGACCGGAGGCGGAATAAGAGAAGAAAGCGCAATCAAAAGATACTTTGAAAATGGAATAAACAGAGTTATCCTCGGCACAAAAGCCGTTAACGACAAAGCTTTTCTTCAAAATATGCTCAGCACATACAAAGAAAAAATAGTTGTGGGCATTGATGCAAAAGACGGTTATGTTGCAATTGAGGGTTGGGAAAAGGTCAGCGAGTTTACTGCTGTGGAATTCGGAAAAACCGTGTGTGAAATGGGATGCAAAACAATAATCTACACAGACATTGCAACCGACGGAATGCTAAAAGGGCCGAATCTTGAAGCTATGAAAGAAATGGCATCTGCCGTGAACTGTGATGTTATTGCATCGGGCGGAATAAGTTGTATTGAAGACATTGCCGCACTCCTGAAAACCAACGTCAGCGGTGCCATAACAGGAAAAGCGCTCTACACAGGACGCCTTGACCTCAAAGAAGCAATAAAACTTGCCGGAGGTAACAGATAATGCTCACTAAACGAATCATCCCCTGCCTTGATGTTAAGGGAGGCAGAGTTGTTAAGGGAATAAACTTTGTTGATTTAAAAGATGCCGGAGACCCGGTTGAAACCGCAAAAGCATACGATGCTCTCGGTGCAGATGAACTCGTTTTTCTCGACATAACAGCAAGCTCTGATGCAAGAAACATCGTTACAGATATGGTGAAAAAGGTTGCAGAGCAAGTTTTTATACCATTCACCGTGGGCGGAGGAATCAGAACTGTTGAGGATTTCAGGGAAATTCTTATGGCAGGTGCCGACAAGGTATCAATAAATTCATCGGCAATAAAAAATCCTGAGCTCATTTCCAAAGCCGCGGCAAGATTCGGAAGTCAGTGTGTTGTGGTGGCAATTGATGCAAAAAGAAGAGAAAACGGTGGTTACGATGTGTATATAAACGGCGGAAGATTAAACACAGGGCTTGATGCCGTTGAATGGGCAAAAAAAGCCGCGAGTCTCGGTGCAGGTGAAATACTGCTTACGAGTATGGATTCAGACGGCACAAAAGCCGGATATAATATTGAACTTACAAAAGCAATTTCAGAGAGCGTAAACGTGCCGGTTATAGCCTCGGGAGGCGCCGGAACTATGGAGCATTTTTATGATGCTCTGACCGAGGGCGGTGCTGATGCGGCGCTTGCGGCATCGCTTTTTCACTACAAAGAACTTGAGATTTCAGACCTTAAAAAGTATCTGAAAGAAAAAGGAGTAGAGGTCAGAATATGATTAATGAAGAACTTTTAAAACAAGTTAAATACAACTCCGACGGTCTCGTGCCGGCAATAGTTCAGGATGACGAAAACGGTGAAGTTCTTATGATGGCATGGATGAATGAAGAATCACTGAGGCTTACCATCGAAACAAAAAAAGCCACATATTTCAGCCGAAGCCGTAAGTCGCTCTGGATAAAAGGAGAAACAAGCGGTCATTTTCAGCACGTTAAAGATATAAGAATAGACTGCGATTGCGACACGATTCTGATAAAAGCTATTCAGGAAGGCAGTGCGTGCCACACTATGAACAGAAGTTGTTTTTTCAGAAGCATATTTGAATAAACAAGAAAAAAATAAAAATGTTATATGACAAAGGGCTTGCTCTTTCCGTTTGTTTCTGCCCCATCTGTAGAACAGGGGCTTGCTCCTGTTCTACAGATGGGGTACTGCTGTTAATTCAGAATATTTCAAGAAGAGTCTGAATATTTTCTTCGCTGTATTCTATCTCGGATGAATAAATTCTTGCCACATCTGCAAATTCTTCAATCGTATGCTGTTTTGAACATAATGTAAATATGGTGTTTATCATATATGTGCTCAGCACAGCAAATGCAATTCGTTCGGAAAAGCTTATGTCAAATCTGCCGTCGGCAAGATGGCGGTAGATAAAATATATTGCAAGTCTTTCGGATTCTGCTTCAAATCCGGGATTTAGTTTCAGAAAACCTTTCCCGGAATTAATAAGCACATTTAGTTTTTCCGACCATTCACGATCAAGCTGTTCAAGAGAGAGGTATAATCTCCCCCACTTATCTAAGCTCATTTCCGGAACTGATATGCCGGCTATATCAAGAAGTTTGTCAAAACGTTCCGACAAAGGTTCAGTTCTGTTTTTCAAAATATCAAAGTATTTATTTCTCAAAGAAAAGAAATACTCATCTTCCTCAGGGCAATCCCTGGATTCACTGCCGGACAAGCAAACAATGTCCGTTTTTTCTTTATCACTCAATATAAGTTCGCACGCCGCCTCACAGCAAAGTCCGATTCCGATTTCAGTGCGTTCTGAAAAGAAGTTACGAAACCGCGGATGATCGGCACATATCTGACACAAGAAATCTTCACCCATATTAATTATAATATCACACAAATTATCATCACGCAAAAAAGGGCAACGTTCATCCCGAGTGAGAGTAAAATTTCTGCCTTCATTATTGTTTGTAATATGTTCTTTTATTTCATTTGAAAATTCTAAATCACTATTGCAATATTTTTCATATGTTTCATCATCAACATCTATTTCCCATCCAATGCAACAACTGTGTTGGCATTTATCTGCAATACATCTGAATTTTCTATAGTAGCCGGGGGCATAAAGTTTCATTTTCCGTTCCTTTTATCGGTTTTTATGTATTTTATATTCTCCTGAAACATCGAAATTGCTGCCATTATGCATATGATTGCATCAGGGTGTTTCACGCTAATAAAATTCACTTTACTCTTTTCTTGCTTAACAGCCATTCCAACAGTTCTTCATTATAAGCATATTCCCAAACATTATGACCCACTGAGTCAATTCTTGAATAAGTAACATCTGCGCCGAGTTCCTTTAGCTTAGAAACCATTTCGTCAGATTGCGATACACTCACAACGGAATCTTCAGCACCATGAAATGCCCACACAGGCATTTTCAAAACCCCTGCATTCCATGCCATACCTCCGCCGCACACAGGTGCGATGGCTGCAAACAAATCAGGTCTTGCCATAGATGTGAACCACGTGCCGTATCCACCCATACTCAGACCCGTAAGATATACTCTGTCTTCATCAACTTCATATTCCTTTATTAACTGTTCGGTAAATTCAATAATTGATTCAACTCTTGCCGCCCAAAAAGTATCGTCAGGACATTGAGGCATAATAACTATGCAGTTATGCTCTGAATTCATTAAATACTTTGAGAACCCATGAATATCAACTTTCTCAAGGTCTTCTTTTCCTGCTCCTCTTTCCCCTGCTCCATGCAATTGAATTATAAGCGGTAGCTTTTTGCTTTTTTCACCGCACGAATACTCAACAAATGGAAATTTCCATTTTGCTTCTCTGTGCTCTATTCTGTTCATAATGTGTTCCTCCATATAAAATCAAATAAATAATTATGGTCTGCGTATGAATATATTCAGCACCAGCGAAACAAAAGTCAAAATAAGCAACATTACAAAAGCAGCCGTATATCCGCCTGTGGCTTCAAGAACTTTATTTGAAGCTGTGGCGATTAACGAGCCTACCATTACTGTAAAGGTCATAAGTGCCATATTATTTGAAAAATGTTTCATACCGAAAAACGACGATGTGAATGCTGCAGTGATTGTTGGGCAGGAGCCGTAGGATACGCCTGTGAGACACAAGCCTACGATGCACAAAGCGAGTGAATTGACACAAACGGCAAGCAGAGTAACACCGGCGGCGCAAATCGTTAGAATATTGGCGCAAAGCATTGTTTTACGGCGTCCGATAACGTCGAAGATTGCTCCGGTTAAGATACGTCCAATCCCATTGCACACGGAAAGCACACCAACCAGAGAAACAGCAAGTGCCTCGGGTGCATTAACCGATAAAGACAAATCCTTGGCAAAGCTTATAACAGAACTGCCCACTGCAGCCAAAAAAGAAATACATATAAATGCCATCCAGAACGAAGGGCGGCAAAGCATTTGCTTTGAGGTAAAATCTTTTGAGGTGGCTGTTTCATCTTTAACATTTTTAGCTGTTTTAGCCTGAGGAAGAACCGTTTGTGAATCGGGTTTTTTAATAAGAAGTCCTGCAAGCAACAAAACAACGAATATGCAAACACCTAAAACCACATACGCCAAACGCCATCCCAAATCACTTTTAAACATAGCATCAGCCGCATTTCCAAGAATCAGCGCAGATGCACCAAATCCCATCATAAGGCATCCGGAGCAAAGACCCTTCTTATCGGTAAACCATGCGCTTACAGTTGCAATAACCACATTATAAGCAATACCAATTCCCAATCCCGCAAGAACTCCATAGGTAACATAAAGGGATTCAACAGGAACATTATTCAGAAAAGCCGTAAATATGAAACCCAAAGCCGACAAAACGCCTGCGGCAAAAAGTGTGATTCTGTGACCCACCTTTTTTGACAGACGTGCGCCCAGAAGTCCGCCTATGCAAAAAAATGTCATAGCCAATGTGAAATTGAGTGCAAGCTCAGATGCACCCCAACCAAATTCCTGAGTCAAAGGTGCTTTAAGAATTGACCATGCATATAAAACGCCGGCAAACAACATAGAGATAACACCAATTGCCATATATATCCAACGGACAGATATATTCTGATTTTTTTTATTCATATGTAAAGCCTCCATATATATTTTTTCTTCATAATTTTAACATAAAATATTATAGCATTTTCATCCGGAATATTCAAGTGTATTATTGATTAATTTTCAATTTAGCATAGAGTATAAAAATGAAATGATGCCGGTGCGAATGCTTTTCTTGTTTAAAGGAAGGGAACCATCAAAATGAACCGACCTCACAATCGAGAGATTTTTTCTCTTTCCTTTTTGGAGATCGGTTCATTTATACTGCAAATGGATTGCTTTTTTTATTCAAATATTACATTGCGTTTTAATTATAAATCTTTAACCACTTATTACCTTTGTCCAGATATTTGTAAGCTTTGCGTTTCTTTCGTGGTTATATGAGAAAATTTCCATTTTGGATTTAAATTCATCTGTAAGCTCCGGATAACGTCTTAAATCATTTTTAACATCATCGGGAAGCATTTCCTTTGCTGTTTTATTTGCGGTTGAATAACCTATATATTCCGCATTCATCTTAGCTATATCCGGTCTGGACATAAAATCAATGAACTTTTCTGCAAGTTCGGGATTATTACTTGTTGTGGGAATAACCATGCAGTCAAACCAAAGATTTGAACCTTCCTCGGGAATTGCATAGGCAAGGTCGGAATTTTGCTCTATACAGAAATATGCATCACCGGACCACACAATAGCAAGAGCGGCCGAACCATTTATCATATTATCTTTTATTTCATCTCCGCAATATGCTTTTACAAGAGGATTCTGAGCAACGAGGGCTTTTTGAGCTTCTTCAAGTTCGGAATCATTGTTGCTGTTCATTGAATATCCGCATTTTTTGAGAGCAATTGACACCATATCTCTTTCCTGATTAAGCATAAATATATTATCTTTATATTTTTCATCCCAGAGAATATCCCAGCTTTTTACTTCTTCGTCAACCATTTTGGTATTGTAGAGTATGCCCATTGTTCCCCACATATACGGTACACTGTATTCATTGTCGGGGTCAAATGACAAGTTAGACATAGATTCATCAATGTTGGCATAGTTAGGAACATTTTCAAAGTTTATTTTATTGAGAAGTCCTTCATCACGCATCTGCTCGAGCATATAATCCGATGGAAAAACAACGTCATAAGGTGATGTTGCATTTGAAACCTTCATATACATTTCTTCGTTTGAATCATACATTTCATACACAACACTTATGTCTGGATTTTCCTCTTCAAACATATTGATAACATCGGGATGAATATAGTCACCCACATTATACACAAATAATTTTGTTTTGGACTCACACCCTGCTGTACCAAAACAAATTGATGCAGCAATTACTGAAATAACAAGTAACGAAATAATTTTTTTCATTTTATTACCTCCACAAATCATATAAATTATGCTCCGGGAATAATTACCGGACCTGAGTTTTTAGATTCTGTGCGCCTGTTGATAACAAGCATTATTATCATAACAAATATAAACACAACCGTTGAAAGAGCGTTATACATCGGATTCAATCCGCGCTTCACACTTGAATAAATATAAATTGAAAGATTATTTACTCCGTTTCCGGTTGTGAAAAAGCTTATTATAAAATCGTCTATCGAAAGAGTGAACGATATCAGAAGTCCGTTTACAATTCCCGGGCTTATTTCCGGGATAATGATTTTTCTGAATGCGTAAAACGGTTTGGCACCAAGGTCAAGTGCTGCTTCATACAGATTGGTATCAAGCTGAACAAGCTTTGGCTGAACGGAAAGAATCACATATGGTATGCAAAATGTTATGTGTGCCAAAAGCAACGTCAGATACCCAAGCTGAATCTTTGCCGTAAGAAACATCATCATTAATGATACACCCATAACAAGCTCAGAGCTTACCATAGGAAGATTGGTGAGGGCATTTACTGCGCCTTTAAGCCGTCTGCTCTTATACCCTTGAATACCGATTGCAGCCGCCGTTCCGATAACACACGAAATAAGAGCTGACAAAAGACCTATTGAAAGAGTGTTCAAAAGTGCCTGAATCAGATTTTCATCGGACAGCATCTGCTCATACCACCTGAGCGAAAATCCTCCCCAATTTGATGTTGATTTGAGGTCATTGAATGAAAACACCATAAGTATAATTATAGGAAAATACAAAAATACAAATATCAGGAAAAGATAGGTGTTTTCTATAATATTTCTGAATATGTTTTTTCTCATTCCTACCTCCTAAAACATCGAAAGCTGACGATTTGATTTATTGAGAATCTTCGTAACCTGCATCGACAGGAATGCAAAAAGCATCAGTATGATAGACATTGCAGAGCCGAAATTTCTGAGAGTTGGACTTTTAAAGCTTTTTTCTATAACATTACCTATAAGCATGAATTTTCCTCCGCCAAAAAAATCAGCAATGTAAAATGACGTGAGCGCCGGAAGAAAGACCATTGTAATGCCGGAAATAACGCCGGGCATACTAAGCGGCAATATCACTTTATAAAAAACTTTAAAGCTGTTGGCACCCAAATCCTGAGCTGCTTCTATCACACTGTCATCAATTTTTATCAGAACGGAATATATGGGTAGAATCATAAAAGGTATGAAATCATACACAGTTCCGAGAATCACCGCATTGGTTGTATACATAATATCAAGCTGCCCAAGTCCCAATGAAGACAAAAGAGTGTTCATTACTCCGCCGTCGCCTATAATGGTGAGCCACGAATATAGCCTGAGCATCATATTCATCCACATAGGCATCACAAAAAGCATAAGAAGACCGCTCGGTTTCTTCCCTGCCACCATACGTCTGCGGTCTTTGTTTGCAAGAATAAGCGCCGCCGGATACCCGAACAAAAAGCAATAAAACACACTTAAAACCGCAATCCACAACGATTCGAGAAGTATGGTTATATACATCGGATCGAAAAACTTTTTGAAGTTATCAAACGTAAAACTACCGTCCGGATGAGTGAATGCATACATAAATATGAGCACCATCGGAGCAACAACAAAAAGTACCATCCAGAATAAGTGAGGATATGAAAGTGATTTTTTGTACATTTTACAATCTCCGTATATCAAGATTTTTTCATAATGTGAATATCGAAAGGCTTGACAAAAAGGCTTACCTCCGTACCCGGTTCGAAGCTGGCGGTATCGTGAACAATCCATTTACTGCCACTCGTGTTGATTGTCATTTCATAGTGAACACCTTTGAAAATAACCGACTCAACAGTACCTTTGACTTTGCCTTTGTCGGGTTCAAGAATATAGACATCCTCCGGTCTTATAACAACATCAACATCTTCATTCTGACCAAATCCCGTGTCTACACATTCAAATTCCGTATCAAAGAGTTCCACAAGGCAATCTTTTTTCATTACACCGTCGAATATATTGCTTTCGCCAATAAAATCAGCAACGTATGCATTTTTAGGTTCATTATAAATATCCGTTGGTGTTCCGATTTGCTGAATAACCCCCTCTTTCATTACAACAACCGTATCAGACATGGTGAGAGCTTCTTCCTGGTCGTGAGTAACATATATAAAGGTTATACCGAGTTCACGTTGCATATTTTTGAGTTCGAGCTGCATTTCTTTTCTGAGCTTCAAATCAAGTGCGGCAAGCGGTTCGTCCAGAAGAAGAACCTTAGGCTCATTGACAATAGCTCTTGCAATTGCAACTCTTTGCTGCTGACCGCCCGAAAGAGCGCTTATTGACCGCTTTTCATAGCCGGAAAGGTTAACAAGCTTTAGAACCTTTTTTACTTTCTGTTCAATTTCTTTTGCACCGAGTTTTTTGATTTTAAGACCAAAAGCTATATTATCAAAAACATCAAGATGCGGAAAAAGTGCATATCTCTGAAAAACCGTATTGATTTTGCGCTGATAAGGCATTACCGACGCAAGGTCTTCGCCCTCAAAGTAAACCTCACCGTCCGAAGGAGTTTCAAATCCGGCAATAATGCGCAAAATGGTGGACTTACCGCATCCCGACGGACCGAGAAGCGTAAGAAATTCGTTTTCATCAATATAAAGATTTATGTTTTTTAGCACCTCTGTATCATCAAAGGTTTTACATACATTTTTCAATACAATAAGATGTTCAGCCATTTTATTACCTCTTATATATCAGAATGTGGGCGGTGTTGACACCCATAGAACTTTAGCGTTTGTTTTGGCACTGTTTTCAATATAATGAACTGCACCGGGCTTAAAATAAAAACTTTCGTGTTTTTTCACTTTAAACTTTTTATTTCCTATATACAATGATATACTTCCGGAAAGCACATATCCGAATTCTTCGCCCTCGTGCGGGTCATCAATATACGATTTACCTCCGGGCATAAGTTCAAGAATAATTGGTTCCATGGAATTTTTCTGGGAATTGGGAACAATCCAGTTGATAATACTGCCCTCTTCTTTATATTCCTTAATAAAAACATCCTCCGCTTTGAAAACAACGTTTTCATCGGTGGCATCGCTGAAAAAATGCTTAAGGTCAGTTCCGAGACACTGCAGCAAATCCGAAAGTGTTGCAATTGACGGCGAAGCAAGATCGCGTTCAAGCTGGGATATGAACCCCTTCGAGAGCTCACATCTGTCTGCCAGTTCTTCCTGCGTTAATCCGTTTTTAATTCTCAGTCTTTTAATTTCCATGCCAATGTTCATATTGACCTCCAATATAAAATAAGCGCTGATTGGTTCCGTCAGAAAAATCACGTAATAATAAAATAAAAGTTTAGCGGCAATAAACGAAAAGTTATAAAATATTAACTATTTTGTTTAGAAACACTAAACTTGTGTGCTGCAATAATTATATTCCTTTATTACCTCTTTGTCAATAGCTAAATACATATTTTTTTATATTTTATCGAAAAAAGCTTATTTTCATTGTTTTACTCAAATTTTAGTGCACTAAATTTGTTTTTTTGTCAAAATTCATAATATATTAATATTGACAAAAATGTGCAAAATGATATAATTTAATTAAATTAGGTTAAGGAAGTGTATGTATGCATTATTTATGGAATAAAAATGATATTCCCCTATACAACAAAGAAATTGATAATATTCACAATCAGAATGCACCATCTGTAACTCCTTTTATTTCTGATGGTGCAAAATCCTGCGTGCTGATATGCCCCGGCGGCGGATATGGATTCAAATCATCGAATCACGAAGGAGAGCAGATTGCCGGCTGGCTTAACTCGATTGGTGTGTCGGCATTTGTTCTTGACTACAGAGTTGCCCCCTACCAACATCCGGCACCTCTTTTAGATGGCAAAAGAGCAATAAGATATTTAAGATACACCGCAGAAAAATACGGCTACAACAAAAACAAAATAGGAATACTCGGATTCTCAGCCGGCGCACATCTTGCAGGAAGCGTGGGCACATTTAAAGGTGATTTCGGATATGAAAAGCAAGATGAAATTGATGAGGTTTCATCAAGACCTGATTTCATGATTCTTTGCTACCCCGTTATTTCTTTTGTTGAATATGCTCATATTGGAAGCATGAACAATCTTGCCGGAAATATTTCTCCCAAAGATGCCCAGAGTCTTTCTGTTGATAAAAACGTTGACAATTCAACACCTCCAACATTTCTCTGGCACACAAGCGCAGATACATGCGTGCCGGTTGAAAACTCACTTAAAATGGCATGGGAACTCAGCAGACATAATGTTCCGTTTGAAATACACACATTCAAAGACGGTCCTCACGGACTCGGTCTGGCGCAGGAATTTCCCCACACGGCAAAGTGGATTGAAGCATGCAAAAACTGGCTTGAATCAATGCATCTTATCTGATACTCAAAAATCAATAAAACAGATTGCAAAATATGTGTATTATGTGGATATTTTTGCTTTTTTTCGGTATTTTAGTAAAAAAGACTTGCAACAAACGAAAAAATAGATTATACTGTTTATTATATATTTAACACAAAGTGAGGAATATAAATGAGATTATCAAAATATTTATTACCCACCCTCAGAGAAGTTCCTTCTGAGGCTGAAATAACAAGTCATCAGCTTATGCTGAGAGCCGGACTCATACGAAAGCTTGCATCCGGAGTGTATTCATATCTTCCTTTAGGACTTAAGGCTCTCAAAAAAATTGAAGGCATTGTTAGAAATTCCATGGATTCTCACGATGCTCAGGAGCTTTTGATGTCTGCAGTTCTTCCGAAAGAATATTTTGAAAGTTCCGGAAGATGGGAAGTGTTTGGTCCGGAGATGTTCAGATTAAGAGACAGAGCACAAAGAGAATTCTGCTTAGGACCTACCCACGAAGAAATTTTTACCGATACTGTTAAAAACACTATTAAATCATATAAACAGCTTCCGGTTACTCTTTATCAGATTCAAACAAAGTACCGCGACGAAAGAAGACCGAGATTCGGCGTTATCAGAAGCAGAGAATTTATAATGAAAGATGCCTACAGCTTTGATACATCTGCAGAAGGTCTTGATGTTTCATATCAGAATATGTATGATGCATACAGAGAAGCTTTCGATAAAATGGGTCTTGAATATCTTGTTGTTGATGCCGATACCGGTGCAATGGGCGGCTCGGGCTCACAGGAATTTATGGTAAAATCCGAAGTTGGCGAAGATACTATTGCATATTGCTCCTGCGGTTTCTGTTCAAACATTGAAAAAGCAGCCTGCATTCCTACCGAAAGCGCAAATGCAAACGATGGTGAGTTTGAAATAGAAAAGATTTATACTCCAAATTCGAGAACAATTGAAGAGCTTACCGACTTTTTAAATACTACTCCCCTTTCATTTGCGAAAACTCTTCTTTACAACTCCGACGGCAAAATAGTTGCAGTTATGGTAAGAGGCGACAGGGAAGTTAATGAAACCAAGCTTGCAAATCATCTCGGTTCAATTGAACTTGAGCTTGCTTCTCCCGACGATGTTGTGAAAACAACTGGTGCTGCAGTTGGCTTTGCCGGACCTGTGGGTCTTGATATTGAAGTTATTGTTGACAATGAAGTTGCTCTTATGAAAAACTTTGTTGTTGGTGCAAATGAAACCGGTTATCACTTCAAAAATGTGAATATCAACAAAGATTTCACACCAACATTTGTTGGCGATTTCAGAAACATCGAAATCGGCGATACCTGCCCGGCTTGCAAAAATGACAAAATTGCCACATGCCAGGGTATCGAAGTGGGTCACATCTTCAAGCTCGGAACAAAATACACCGATGCAATGAACTGCACCTACCTCGATGAAAACGGCAAGGAACAGACTCCGATTATGGGTTGCTACGGAATCGGTGTCAGCAGATGTATGGCGGCAATAATTGAGCAAAACGCTGACGAAAGCGGAATTGTGTGGCCTGTATCGGTGGCTCCGTATCAGGTTATTGTTGTTCCTGTTAACACCAAAAACGAAGAACAGGTTGCGCTTGCAGAAAAAATATACAAAGCGCTCAATGACGCAGGTATTGAAACAATTATCGACGACAGAAACGAACGTGCAGGTGTTAAATTCAAAGATGCTGACCTTATTGGTATTCCGGTAAGAATCAACGTTGGTAAGAACGCAGGAGAAAACAAGGTTGAATTCGTTATAAGAAAAGGAAATCAGCTTACGGAAGCAACAAGCGAAGAAGCAATTGAGCTTGCCGTAAAATACATAAACGAAAACAAATAATATAAAACGGGGTCGAATCAGAGCATTTGACCCCGTTTAAACAGTGGTGATTGTATGTTGGTATATTTTATTTTATCATTTATTCTTTTTATTGCGGATCAGATAACAAAGCTATACACAGTAAGGTTTCTTGCAGAGGGAGAATCCGTGGTTTTTATTGAAAACATTCTTGCATTTACCAGACGTCACAACACGGGCGGTCCATGGAGCATTTTCGACGGCAACATTGCGGTTTTCATTGTTGTGACATTTCTTATTATTGGTATTGCAACCTGGTACATTATAAAACATCCGCTTAAATCACGTATGGAGAAAATATCGGTTTCACTGATTGCCTCGGGTGCTTTCGGTAATCTTATTGACCGTATTTTCAGAGGGTATGTTGTTGATATGCTTGAAGTAAAATTTATTGACTACCCTGTTTTTAATTTTGCAGATTGCTGTATTGTTGCAGGGTGCATACTGATGTGTATCTATGTTGTATTTTATTACAAAGAGCCTTCAAAATCCGAAAAAACAAATGCCGGAGATGATAAAGATGGAAAAATATAAATTTACGAGTGAAGAAAACGGAACAAGAATTGATAAATATATAAGCATTGACGGAATAAGCCGTGCAAATATTCAGAAAATGATAGAAAACGGTGATATTACCGTAAACGGATTAAATGTAAAAACTAACTACAAGGTGAAACAAGGTGACATAATTGACGTTACCGTTAACGATCCGGAAGAAGCAAACATTGAAGCAGAGAACATTTTTCTTGACATAGTGTATGAGGATGAGCATCTTTTAGTAATCAACAAGCCTCAGGGAATGGTTGTGCATCCGGCACCGGGTAATTATTCCGGTACACTGGTTAATGCACTTATGTTTCACTGCAAAGATAATCTGAGCGGCATAAACGGAGTATTGAGACCGGGAATTGTGCATCGGATAGACAAAGACACATCAGGTCTCCTTCTCGTTGCCAAAACAAATGAGGCACACGCATCACTCTCGGAACAGATTCAAAACAAAACAGTTAAACGCGAATATATTTGCGTAACGGAAGGACTTGTCAAACCGGCAAAAGGTATTATTGATGCGCCAATTGGGAGACATCAGACAAACAGACTTAAAATGGCTGTTACCCCCAACAATTCCAAGCATGCGGTGACTCATTTTGAAGTTCTTGAATATTTCCAGAATGCATCACTCGTCAAATGCGTTTTGGAAACAGGAAGAACACATCAGATAAGAGTTCATATGCAATACATCGGCTTCCCTGTTATGGGCGATCCCTTATATATGAACAGAAATTCAAGAAACCTCCCCGGGCAGGCTCTTCACGCCAGGTGCATTGGATTTAATCATCCGCATACGGGAGAATATATGGAATTTGAAACCGAACCGCCCGAAGTTTTCAAAAAACTCGTTGATGATTTAAGAAATTAAAATTCAGCAACCATTGCATCGTGTGCAATGAAAACAGATTCTCCAAAAATATTTTTTGCAGCGCAAAGGCTCTCTTTAGGATAATTTATAATTTCTCTTCCGTTATGAGTGAAATACAAGCTATCCACATTTTTCCCCCTTGCATATTCGCAAACCGTTGAGACCTTATGGTGTCCGGTTTCGCATATGAGGATATCACAACCGTCTTTGAGGGCAGCATCAAGGTCATTGAGAGAACCAAGATCACCGGAATATACAATTCTTTTGCCTTCGCATTCAATCAAAAACGAATATGAACGGTTTTTTTCATACAAAAGATGTGTATTGCTATATGCGTGAACAGTGATGTTTTCATCAGAAAACACTTTTCCTTTTTCGTATTCGGTGCAATCAAGATTAAATTCAATCTGATACCCGCTTTCGGTATTTGAAAGCACCTGCATTATTCCATCATAGGTACTTTTATTGGAAATGAAAACGGTTTTATCGCAAATGGGTATATTTCCCTCGTTATTATGAATTTTACGGATATTCCAGAGAAGATTGCCAAGCCCTCCCACATGATCCATATGCGTGTGGGATATAAACACAGCTCTGACATTCAAAAGATTAACACCTGATAAATAAGCTGTCCTCGAGCAATTTTCACCGGCATCAAAAAAATAAACAACACCACCGGACTCTATTGCCATAGACTGATGGCACATACCTGAGATAGGCTCCGTTCCCGCACACGTACCAAGAAAATAAATTTTCATTGTCTTCCTCCGAATGTTAATAATTATAATTTTATCTTTTTTATAATATCATAAAACATAGTCTTCTGTCAAATTTATAAATTCAATTATACTCCTTTTATAAAAATCAATACTGCAGAAAACAAAACGCAAAAAATCATTGCACCGGCAGAAGCATACCGCTTTTTTGCAATGCAAAAAAGTGCATATGATATGCTTCTGATTATTACTGCCAAAGACAACAACAAAATAAAAATTTTCAATTATTTACCTCCACACACAAAATTCAGATTCAAAACCGACAGATTATCCACATAGGCTTTATAGGAATCATATGTCGGAAATTTCTTTTTACTGAAGTAAATGCAGTTTAACAAATCAAAACCAAGCGAGGAATATTTATTTGCGAACTCTGTTATTTCCTTGCTTTTTTCAATTTTTTTATTTATATTTATCTGCATTTTACCATCAAGTATATTAATGTCATAGAATTTTTTTGAACCATATAGCTTTTTACGGCATATCTTATATATTTCAAAATCATTTTCAGAAACAAAAAATGTTCCCGAAACATCTGAACACGCATATACTCCTGAGTGCTTAGCTACAGGCGACGAACTTCCGGATGATATATCAACAACCGGTACCGCTGCCGTATAGTATTTATTTTTAAATGCAAAATGAAGCTCGGTTGCGGTGCAGGCAAGATAATTATTACGTTTCTCAAACATATCCTCCGAAAACATTCCGGGATTACCGTCGCATTCAGATGATATAAACTCAAAAAGTGCATCTGCATCTTGCGAAACGCAATAATACATCACAGGTGTGGTTCTGATTTCTTTGCGGATATATTCCTGGTCAGATTTAAATTTCAAATCAAGATACTGAGGGTGTGCTGCAAACAAGCTTACGTGTCCCGTGTCAATAATATCCGAAGTTGAATTTCTGAAACTACTTAGTGCTTGCGAAAAATTTTTTGCTTTAAATTCAAATATTTTTCCTTTAGATGCACTTTTGCCCTCCTCTGATTCTCCGCCTTCGCTTCCGGGAACGGAAACATAAAATTTGTATGTTACATCATCATTGGTGCACTGTGCATAACATGCAGTTACGAGTTTGGTGTTCTCGATTTCGCTTGTTTGGGAACACCCCGTACACACACTTCCAATCAGCACTGCCACACAAAAAGCAGCAACAATTCTGCGCCTCATATTCACACCTCTCTTCCATTTCTATTTTTATAAGATAATGCAATACACAAAGCAGGAAAGAAAAATAAAACTGCTGTCATTATGATACAGAATGTGATATATCTTTCAACAGAAACACTCATAGAACTCATATAAAAAGTCATCACACCCAAAATAAGAACATAGGGTCTGAAATCTTTTGCGCCAACAAGCTCTGCAATCAGCAGTGCGCAAACCAATATGCCAAATGACGTTGCGCATATGTCAAAAAATATATTTGCGCTTATCAAAAAAATTTCAAAACGATGGAACACATCTCCCGATAGCGTTGATGAGAAAAATCCCTCAGCCAAAAAAGTATAATCCTTATTTACCGGATACGGAACCGAAAGAATATAGATAAGACACACGGCAAATCCGGCTAAAAACACACCGAAAAAGCATCTTTTCAAACACTTTTTCATTTCAGTTTTATTACCGAGATATCCGTTTACAAGAAATAAAACACCAAGACCCGGATACGCACACAAGGACGTCATAGAGAAAAATGTTGTTTTGGAATTCATTCCGAGTATGGGAAACATATTTTCTCTGTCCCATGCTTTGAAAGTTGAAAAAACGCAAAAAATTGTTATTGCAAGTGCAATAAAAAATACTGTGTATGCAATACGGGTGTTTCCTTCCATTCCCCAATATGCGCATATAATTGCGGCAATAACCGGAAGCAGTGACACATATTCTTTTGAATATGAAAAAAATCCGAGCTTCATAACAGAATCCGAGTACATTCCAAAGTTAAACGAAGTGTACACAAAAATCAGAATCAAATATAAAATGCCAACAAACACAGAAACATTGCTTCCAAACAGATGTTTTGTTGTTTCAACAATATTGGTGCTGAATTTATTAAAATAATTACTCAAAATCAATATCACAGCAAAAACATAAATTGAATTAATCATAAAGTTTATCCATGCTCCTGCGTTTAATTTACCGCAAATGTTTGCAATAAGAAATAAAACTACAGGAGACAGGGAAAAAATTATTATTGCAGATGAAAGTTCTTTCAAACCAGCTTTTTCATTCATTTTTTTCACCCTCATTTATTTTTGATTTCAAATACTCAGGTTGTCTTATTTTAAAATTCGTGTAGAAAATTGTTTTCAGAATGGAGTTTGACGGGGTGTTGGGAGAAAACGGAACGCATATGGGAACTCCAAAAGATTTTGTGCTGAGAATGACCGAAAGTTGAATTATAAAAATGCTTATAATCCCCAACATTCCAAAAAAAGCACCGGCTAATATATATGCAAATCTCGAAATTCTAAATGAAAAGGACAGAGAATATGACGGAATTGCAAAGGAGGCTATGCCGCACACCGAAACGATTATTATCACTATGGGACTTACAAGACCCGCAGAAACCGCGGTCTGCCCCAAAATAAGACCTCCCACAATTCCGAGCGATGAACCAATTGACCCGGGCACTCTTATACACGCTTCTTTAATAAGCTCAAACGATAATTCCATTATCAGAATTTCCGTGAGTGCCGAAAAAGGGACATTACTTCTTGCAGATGCTATCGCAAGAAACATATCAGTGAGAATTGCTTCGGGATGAAATCTTGTGACTGCAATATATAGTCCGGGAGTAAAAAGCGACAGAATCATTGCAATTATTCGTATTACCTTAATAAATGCAGAATAAGGCCGTCTCAGATAAGCATCCTCGGGCGATGAAAAAATATCTGTTATATTCGATGGGAGAATGAGCGCCTGAGAACTTCCGTTTAAAAGAAGCGCCGCTCTCCCCTCACCCAATGCTCTGCACACCTTATCGGGACGTTCGGTTGTTATAATCTGCGGGAACGTGGCAAGGCTTTTGCTCTCGAAATATTTTTCAACATCAAAAACAGACAAAACATAATCTGCGTCTATTGATTGAAGTTTTTCGATGATGTTATTCAGAAGCTCAGTGTTGATAACTCCGTCTATATATGCCAAAGATGCAGGTGTTTTACTCACATTTCCAAGCTCAAAAGTCTGCATAACAAGATCGGAACAATTGAGGGATTTTCTGACAAGTGCGCTGTTGCATCGAAGGACCTCGTTGAAAGCCTCATGAGGCCCCTGCACAACAGATTCGTTCACCGCCGAATCAACACCTCTGTGCTCCCATGTTTTCACATCAACAACAACACCTTTTTCGCACCCGTCTATAAAAATTACGGCATTACCAAGATTTACTCTGTCTGCCATTATTTTTACAGAATTTTCAAAACTGACCTGACGCTGTGGCATTACCGACTTTACAAAAAAATCCATAATATCCGCATTATCGGTTTTATACTCTTTATACATAACAGGCATAAGTATATATTCATTTATTGATGAATTGTTTGCAACACCCTCACATGAAACAACAACACAATCAACAGATTTGCTGTTTAATATCCATGCGAATTCTCTTACTATAATATCGCCGTTGATATCCGTATGCAGAAGATTTTTAATTTTTTTTATATTATCTTTAATATGCAAAGAGATTTTTTCGTCTGTTTCTTTTTTTGTTTTAACCTGCTGTTTTTCTCCGAATGTCAGATCAAATGAATCTTCTGATACCGGAGGAGTATACTTGAAAAATCCAAACAATTATATCACCCTGAAATATTATGCACAACATAAATTTTTCTATTCGCGTATATTATTCCTTATTTTTCAAATAATAACCAAAAAGGAGATGTTTGTGCCATGCAGAGATGTTCAATTGAAAACTACAGAAAAGTCATATCGGAAAACACAGGCAACCAGATTTCACTCAGTGTGAAGAAAGGAAGAAAACTAATAACTATTAATAATTGCATTATTGAAAATGCCTACGACAGAATTTTCACGGTAAAAATAATTGGAGAAAGCCTGATTAAATGCCGGACATTATCGGTTTGCTATGCAGATTTAATAACAGGAAATGCACGCGTTGTGCTAAATAGCTTATCAAAAGAGGCATAGTTTAAAAATTTTTTAAAATTTGTTAAATTTTTTACCAAAAAACACTTGCATTTCTTCCAAAGTTATTGTATAATATATCTAACCAATCATAAACAAGGAGGAATTAGCTATGATTAAATTAATTGTTGGTAAAAAAGGTTCAGGGAAAACAAAAGCTTTAATTGACGGAGTTAACGAAGCTCTCAAAACCGAAAACGGTAATATTGTTTTTATTTGTAACGGTGACAGACACATTCTCGATATTAATCATTCAATACGACTGATAGATGTTGAAAATACAGATACCGAAACATTCCGTATATTCAAAGCATTCATTTGCGGTATACTTTCTCAGAATTATGACATAACTTCGCTGTTTATTGACAGCTTATTCAAAATCGTTCCCGACGATAAAGATAATTTAGCTGATTTCATTTCTGATCTTGATAAAATAGCTGAAGATAGTAATGTTAAATTTACAATTTGTATCAGCGCAGACAAATCTGAACTTCCTGAAGCAATATATAAATATATTTAAAATTTAAATAAGCTGGATGACGATGATAAGGTATCTTATCATCGTCCGGCTTAAGCGGCAGGATTTTTCTGTCGCTTATTTTATTTTTGGAAGGAAAAGATATGGAAACTGTTTATATTACTCCCGCATTGCCGGCATCTGCCGAGTTAACGGAAAAACGTTCGCGTTTTATTGCAAATATTAAAAGCGTGAACTCCGAGAAAGATGCTCTTGAATTTATTAAAGAAATAAAGAAAAAATATTATGATGCAAAGCATAATGTTTTTGCTTATATCACAGAAGACATCAAGCGCTACAACGACGACGGCGAGCCGTCCAAAACAGGCGGATATCCGGTTCTTGAAATGCTTAGTAACCAGAATATAACCGATGTGGTTTGCGTTGTGACAAGATATTTCGGCGGTGTTTTGCTCGGTACGGGTGGTCTTGTCAGAGCATACGGTTCTGCCGCAAAACTTGCCCTGGAGGCTGCCGGAATCAAAAGAATGACACTTCACGACGAATTAATAATTACCGTACCCTACTCACTTTTTGAGAGTGTGAAACATCTTGCAGGAAAAAATGATTGCGAATTTGAAGACTGCGAATATTCGGATATTGTGAGAATAAAGGCCGTGTGCCCTTCTCAAAACACCGAAGCTCTTAAAAACTCCATAACAGGAGCTTTCGGACCTAATATTGAAATTAAAGATATAGATAAAGTATACAGATAGGAAGTTTTTATGATTAATAGAAGAGCAATGTATCTGCTGATAGTGTTCACTCTTTTATTTGTGACACTTATCGGTTATATAACCTACATAGAAATACGTTATGGCGAGGAATACAAATCTTCTGAATACAACGTAAGAAATCACACGCGTGATATGAATGTTATCAGAGGTACTATATACGACCGCAACTACGAAACTCTCGCATACAGCGTGGAAAACGGCGAAAGTATGCTGAGAGTGTATCCGCATAACAATCTTTATTCACACGTTATCGGATATGTGTCTCATGACTATACAAACCGGACACTTTTAGAATCAAAATACAATTCTGAGCTTCTCGGAGGAAAAGGTCTCAACAACGTTATAAACATAAAGCATCAACTTAAATCCGAAAGAGAAAAGGGCAATGACCTCGTGCTCACAATTGACCACAATCTGCAAAATACCGCATACGAAGCAATGGGAAACTTCAACGGTGCAATTGTTGCTATGATACCCGAAAGCGGCGAAATCCTTGCAATGGTTTCAAAACCGGACTATAACCCGAATCCTGATGTTCTTTCTGCAAATTATGAAAAGCTCAGTGATTCCACGCTGTATGCAAGAGCATTTCAGGTTAAATATCCTCCGGGGTCCACATTTAAAACAGTTACATCGGCATCGGTAATTGAAAACGGTTATGAAAACGAAACATACGATGATGTGACCGGAGAATTTATTATAAAATCTGCCGACGGGAATCCCAAAAACGATTTCAAATGCAGAAATGAAGATGCCAAATATGCATACGGTCTCACCGATTTAAACAAAGCGTTTGTGAAATCAAGCAATGTTTATTTCACATATCTTGCCACTCAGCTTACAAGCAAAGAACTCAGAAAAACTGCTGAAGATTTTATGTTTAACAAAAAAATCCCCTTTGATATGCCGGTAACAAAAAGCCACTTTCAAGACGGGGATATGACTGAAGCTGAAAGAGCAATTTCTGCAATCGGTCAGGGAAAAACTGAGGCAACACCACTTCATCTTGCACTTATTTCGTCAACTATTGCAAACGACGGTATTATGCCTGAGCCATATGTGGTATCATCAATCCGTTCAGCCGGTATTCCAACATATACCGCACAAAAAAAAGACATAGGCAGAATTATTCCTGCTGAAACATCATTGAAAATCAAAGATATGATGCTTGGGGTTGTTGCGGAAGGAACAGGCACGAATGCTCAGATTCCGGGAATTGAGGTTTGCGGAAAAACCGGAACAAGCGAAAATGCAACCACGGCTCTCGGCGGTTCAAATTCATCTAAAACTCATGCACTTTTCATTGGATTTGCTCCATATGATAATCCGAAAATTGCGGTAAGTGTTGTTT
Organism: Clostridia bacterium; assembly: GCA_045536915.1. Classification (GTDB taxonomy): domain Bacteria; phylum Bacillota; class Clostridia; order UMGS1810; family UMGS1810; genus RGIG1828. The sequence continues at coordinate 1,697 of JAZSOL010000250.1, read as the reverse complement.
TGGAAGAAGCCGGTTTTGGCGGAAACTATGCGGCAAGAGCAGCAAAAAAAGTTATGGAAGCTTATCTTCGTTCAATCGGATATTAATAAGAATCTGAATATAATCTCCTCCGTATCATATATATAGACCGGAGGAGATTTTTTTGCTCAAAGCATCAGATTTCAGAAAAAAAGAAGTGATAAATCTTAATTCCAATGAAAAAATGGGATATGTGTGCGATTTCGAAATATGCACCACATCCGGTGAAATTTCAGCAATCATAGTACCGAAAAAAACACACGGACTTCATGTCGGAAAAGATAAAACAATTAGAATAGCATGGGAAAACATCACAGGTATCGGTGATGAAATTATACTTGTCAGAATTAACGAAAGCGAATGATACCCGGCTTTTCGATGCATAATAATATTATCAACATCAAGAAAGGGTGATAATATGAATGCAAAAGGTATCATTGGCGCAATGGCAGCCGGTGCGGTTATAGGTGTGGTTATGGGAATCGTGTTTGATCCGATAAGCGACCGACAGCACAAGAAAATCAACAAACGTGCTAACAATATGTTTAAAACCATAGGCGCAATTGTTGACGATGTAGTTTCTATGTAAAACAAAACCGTTCTTTGAAAATAATTATCAAAGAACGGTTTTGTTTTACAGTTCCATTTGTTTGCCAAGAAACATTGATGCGGCACCGGCAAGTTTGATTTCAACATCGGTCATATCCGAGCTGTCTTCATCATTCATAATTACAACATTACCGATTGTATCGCCTTCGGCAATTATGGGCGAAACAACTCCGAGAGTGTATTTGTCGCTATGATCGGTAAGTTTTAGTTTTTTTCCTCCGGTGCATATAAAAGATGTTTTTTCCTGCATTATTTTTTCCATATCATCGCTGAGCGGTTTTTCCACGAGTTCTTTTTTGGGTGCACCTGCTGTGGCAATTATTGAATCCTTATCGGTAATACACACGGGTTTTCCGGATGTTTTATATAATGTTTCAGCATACTTTGCGGCAAATTCACTAAGTTCGCCTATAGGAGAATATTTTTTAAAAATAACTCCTCCATCTCTGTCGGTATATATTTCAAGCGGGTCGCCCTCGTTAATGACATTGACAGTATAAGCCTTGTCCGCTTGATTACGGACTTTGTGAATATACTTTGTATTAAATGAGTTACCTATACTGTCAAAATGAAAATTTGCGTTGTACTCGTTCGGTAAGGTGCCCGTTTTTAGTAATTGCTCTATATCGGCTCTTAACTTGATTTCTATTATTCCACATTCAAATACTGTGATTTTCTTGACTATTAACCCGATTTCAACCTTTGTCAACTGTTCTTTATTTAAGATGTCGTCAAAGACTTCAAACACAGTCTTGCTTACTCTTGCTATTTCTATCACTTGTCCACGCTTACTCATATTATGTTTTAACTGCTCTTGCAGTCCGTGTATGCGGTGGGTGATTTCTTCTTCTATGTCAAGATAGGTTTCTTCTATAAGTTCGGGGTCTTCGGGACTGCTTGCTAACTCCTTGACCTTTTGTTTTTTAACAGCTTTAAGTTCTTCTTTTGCGCTCGCAAGCTGACCTTCTAAAAGATTTATAACCTTTTCGCTTTCTTTTACGCTGTCGGCTTCGGTGGCAATAGTCTTTTCAAGTTCGGTTATCATATCCTTGCAGTTTTCTTTTACAAGC
>JAZSOL010000120.1:0-7038 GCA_045536915.1 Clostridia bacterium | reverse complement strand
GTTGGCGAAGCTTTGAAAGCGGCTGAACTTCTTGCAAACGAGGGCATTAGTGCAAGAGTTATCAATATCCATACCATTAAGCCCATAGATAAAGAAATAATCACAAAGGCCGCTTGCGAAACAGGTGCGCTTGTAACATGTGAAGAACACAATGTAATAGGTGGTCTCGGAAGTGCGGTTGCTGAGGTTCTCTGCGAGAATGTACCTGCTCCTCTTTTGAGAGTTGGTACTCAGGACGTGTTTGGAAAATCCGGAAAACCCGATGAACTTCTTAAAGAATACGGACTCACCGCTGAGGCTATTTTGGAAAGTGCAAAAAAAGCTATTGCGCTAAAAAAATAAATTTCCATACATAAGTGTAAAAGGAGTGAGAAACTTGAAAAGAGGAGATAACGGAAATCTGAGCAGAAAGAAACGTATTTTTGCAATTATTTCAGCTTCGGTTGTTTTGCTTCTTGTTGGGTTTCTCACTTATTTTGCGGGCGTCAGATTTAATTCCGTTGCTTCTTCGGGTATCGAATTCAAAGATTACGTTAAAAGCTTTGGTAATTACGGATTCATTGTTGCAATCGGAATACAGATAGTGCAGGTAATAATTGCACTTATTCCCGGAGAAATCGTGGAAATCGGAATCGGCTATGCCTACGGCTGGTTTTGGGGTACTCTTATGTGTCTTATTGGCATTGCAATAGGTTCTGCAATTATATTTATGCTCGTTAAAAAATTCGGTGTACGTTTTGTGGAGCTTTTTGTTTCATCCGATAAGATAAATGAAATGAGATTTATCAACAGCGAGAAAAAACTCAGACGTTTTACGTTTGCTGTATATTTCATTCCGGGAACCCCAAAGGATTTACTCACGTTTTTTGTGGGACTCACACGTATGCCACTCAAAGAGTTTCTCGCTCTTACGCTTTTTGCGAGGATTCCTTCAATCGTTTCATCAACGCTTGGCGGAAGCTTTATAGGTGACAAACATTACTGGGGTGCAGTTGTTGTTTTTGTTGTAACTGCGCTTGTGAGTTTTTTAGGTATGAAAATTTATTCTGCATTAATTGTCAGAATTAAAAAAAGAGCAGAAAGAAATAAAAAATCAGATAAAGCATTTCACCGACACGGTGAAAATATTAAGTGAAAGAGGTGTTTTTTATGGTTAAAGATTTTGAAAACCCAAAGCTTTTGCATATGGGCAGATATGATCTTCATTCATATTTTATTCCGCATTCAGATATTGAAAATGCGTTTTCTATGGATGCAGGAAATTCACCATATTACTGCCTTTTAAACGGTGACTGGAATTTTAAATACTTTGATCGTTATGCTGATGTTGAAAAGGATATTGCAGAGCAAGATATAACTGCCTGGGAAACTCTTCCTGTTCCTTCCAACTGGCAGATGTACGGATATGACATTCCTCAATATCAGAATGTCATGACTCCAATACCTCTTGATCCGCCGTATGTACCGGCAGATAATCCATGCGGTGTTTATTCGAGAATTTTCAATGTTCCCGATACATTTGACGAAAGAGATACTCATATCGTGTTTGAGGGGGTTGATTCATTCTTCTATCTGTATGTGAATGGTCAGAAGGTGGGTTTTTCCAAGGTGCCTCACGTTCCTGCTGAGTTTGATATCAGCGACTATCTGGTTAAGGGTGAAAACAAAATAACTGTGTGCGTCCTCAAATACTGCGACGGTACATATCTTGAATGTCAGGATTTCTACCGTGTGTCCGGAATATTCAGAGATGTGTATCTTATGGCAAGAGCAAAAAACAGAGTGGAAGATTTGTTTGTTAAGGCTCTTTTGGAAAATGACTACAAAGACGGTATTTTAACAGCCGATATAAAATTAACTTCAAAATGCAAAGCCAAAGCATTTCTTTATGATGCCAACAAAAACGAAATTGCATCATCTGATGCAAAGAATGTTTGCTTTAAAGTTAAAGATGTTAACGTGTGGTCTGCAGAAAAACCTTATCTTTATTATTTTGTTGTTAAAACCGATGATGAAATTATATGTCAGCAGGTTGGTTTCAGAACAGTTGAAAAAACATCCGACGGTGTGCTTCTCATAAACGGAAAGGCTGTTAAATTAAAAGGTGTTAATCGCCACGATACAAACCCCGTTCTCGGTCATGTGACTCCTTATGATTCTATTGTTAATGAGCTTAAGCTTATGAAACAGCTCAATATCAATACAATCAGAACTTCTCATTATCCGAACACATCTGAATTTATGAGAGTGTGCAATGAGCTTGGCTTCTATGTGATGGATGAAACTGATTTTGAAAGTCATTGCTTTAGCTACAGAACCGATGAAAAGGGTCAATACCAGTGGTATAAAGCATTCCATGAGTTTAATACAGCTCAAGGTGAGATGTGGACAGATGCTTGTCTCGACAGAGTTCAAAGAATGGTTAAACGCGATAAAAATAATCCATGTATTATTTCATGGTCTATGGGTAACGAATCCGATTATGGTGATAACCACATTAAAATGTGTGAATGGGTAAAAAGCTTTGACGATACACGCCTTGTTCACTATGAAGGTGCTTCCAGACAGATTATTACCGATAAACAGGTGCCCGGTCATAAAATTCCTTTCGACTTTGAAAGTTATATGTATCCCGATGTTGAAAGAATGAAAAAGGAACTCAAAGTAAAACGTGATATTCCTTATTTCCTTTGCGAATATTCTCATGCAATGGGATGTGGTCCGGGAGACATTAAAGATTATTGGGATATTATCTATAACAACAAACGTGCCTGCGGAGGATGCATATGGGAATGGGCAGACCATGCAGTTGTGCTTGAAGACGAAAACGGCAATAAGACATATGGCTACGGCGGAGATTCAGGCGAAAAATTCAGCCCGTCAAACTTCTGTAGTGACGGTCTTGTTTTCCCCGACAGAACACCGTCGAGCGGCGCTTTGGAAACAAAGGCTGTGTATCAGTATGTTCAGTTTACTGCTCATAACCTTGAAAAAGGTGAAATAACCGTTCGTAACCGCTATGATTTCACAAACCTCAGCGAACTTGATATGTCATACTCGGTTGAGTGCGACGGCAAGGTTATAAAACGCGGTAAAATCAACAACACTTCTTTAAAAAGCGGAGCTGCAAGAAGATTTAAGTTTGACTATGCACTTCCCGAAAAATGCAGATGCGGATGCTATCTTAATATAAGCGTTACCCTTAACCAAGATTGCCCATGGGCGCCCTACGGCTATGAAGTAGCCTCAGCGCAGTTTGAACTTCCCGTTGAAAAATGCGGTGAAATCAGCGCACAGACTTTCGGAAGAATTTACGAAAGCGAAAATTCCGACGAGTACATTGTTCTTGAGGGATTCAACTTCAAATACACATTCAACAAATTCTACAATTCGTTTGATGTGCTTGAAGTAAACGGCACAGACATTCTTGCCGACAGAACTGAATTCACAACAAAAAGAGCTCCGATTGACAACTTCAGAAATGCCAAACTCAAATGGAGAGTGCCTCAGGGCGATGATAGCCCGTATGATATTCATGAGCTTGCAGTGCCCAAGGTTTATGAAGCGGATTCTGATTTTGATGCAGATGGAAATTATGTAATAAAAGTTAAATCTGCTCTCTCTTCACCGTCTCTTACACCTCTTATATATATCGATACTGTGTATACAGTTATGCCAAACGGTGTTATAAGTGTTGATGTTGATGCTAAAAAAGGTAACTACGACTGGTTGCCGCGTTTCGGTATGGAACTTTGCCTTTCGGATAATAAGGATAATGTTGAATACTTCGGTATGGGACCTGAAGAAAACTATATTGATTTGAACAACCACGCAAAAATGGGTCACTATAAAACCAATGCGTTCGAAATGCATGTTCCTTATGTTATGCCTCAGGACTGCGGAAACAGAACAAACGTGAAATGGGCGTGCGTGTATGATATTCTTGGCAGAGGTATTATGATTTGCGCAGATGATAAATTTGAATTTATGGTCAGCAAATACACCGAGGAAGAACTTTCCGAGGCAAAACACCAGTGGGATCTTGAAGCGCAGAGCGAAACCTACGTGAGAATTGACTACAAAGTAACCGGTGTGGGTTCAGGAAGCTGCGGACCTCTCACAGAGCCTAAATACAGACTCGGGGAAGATGATATGAAATATTCATTTAAGATTCTTCCTGTTGTGCTTGGTAATAAAGAACCGTTTCGTTTAATAAAATAATATATGGAAAAAGGAGGGAAACCCATATGTCAGAAAAACAGGTTCCCCTTGTTGTAATAAAAAGGCTCCCCAGATACTACCGCTATCTGGGTGAGCTTCTCAGAAACAATATAACAAGAATTTCATCAACCGAACTCAGCGAAAAAATGGGAGTAACAGCTTCGCAGATTCGTCAGGATCTCAACTATTTCGGCGGATTCGGTCAGCAGGGATACGGATATAATGTTGAAATGCTTTATAACCGGATAACATCAATTCTCGGGCTTGACCGAGGTCACAAAACCGTGATTATAGGGGCCGGCAATCTTGGAAGGGCGCTTGCCAATTACGGCGGTTTTGCAAACAGAGGTTATAATATAGTTGGACTTTTCGATGTTGACCCTGCGCTTAAAGGCACGTTTATTGCCGATGCGCCGGTAATGATGTATGATGAGCTTAAAAGCTTTGTTGAAAAGGAAAAGCCAGACATTGCCATACTTTCCGTTCCCAAAAATTCCGTCAGGAAGGTAGCGGATGATATGGTTAAAATGGGAATAAAGGCTTTTTTGAATTTTGCATATGTTGATCTTGAAGTTCCGGATGACGTTGTTGTTGAAAATGTTCACCTTAGTGATTCTATGATGACACTTTCATACCGGATGGCATCGAAAGCAGGCGAATGATGAGAACAGTTGGATTTTACGGAAAAAGCGGTACGGGAAAAAGTTATAAGGCTTTAAGTCTGGCGCGCGAAAAAAACATCAGGCTTATTGTTGATGATGGACTTCTTATTTGCAACAGCAAAATTCTTGCAGGAAAATCTGCCAAGAAAGAAAAAACAAAATATGCTTCAACCAAAAGAGCAATTTTCATGGATGATTCTCATAGTGAAGAGGTTAGAAACGCAATCGAAAAATCGGGTATGGACGCTATAATGGTTATTGGAACAAGCGACCGTATGGTTGATTTGATAGCTGAAAGAATAGGTGTTGCGCCAATTGATGAATATGTCACCATTGAAGAAGTTTCCACGGAAGAAGAACGCAAAATTGCGAGTATAATGCGAAATGAACAGGGCAAACACGTCATACCTCTTCCAACTTTTGAAGTTAAGAAAACATTTTCCGGATATTTTCTTGACCCTATAGGAACAATCCGAAAGGTTACCGACGGAATATTCGGGAAAAATGATGAACCTGAACGCACTATTATACGTCCAACCTACAGCTATCTCGGTGATTTTGAAATATCGGAAAATGTTCTCGTTCAGATTGCGCGGTTTGAAACGCAAAGAATAGAAAATGTTTCTTTTGTTGATAAAATAATCTATAGCGGCGATTCTTTTGGTCGTGAGCTTAAAATTGAAATCGGAGTATGTTACGGCGCCGACATTATGGGTGTGTGCCGTGATATTCAAAGCAGGGTTTCGCAGGCGATTGATAAATACACTTCAATATATGTAGACAGCATAAACGTTAGCGTTGGCGAAATTGTTGTTAACAAATAAAGTTTAAATGAAACGATGCCGTGTCAAATGTTTCAAAAAACAACTGTGTATGCTTTGTTTTTCGGAAAAAATGACGAAATTATGAAATTTTATTTTGTCGAACTTGCAAAAATATTGACACAATAAGTAAACAGTGATATAATTAAGCTGTTAAATTTATATGTATAAAATTTTGGAGGAATGTAAAATGAGCATTAAAAATGCATATCTTGCAGGCGTAATGGAACAAGTTATTGCCCGCAATCCCGGTGAACCTGAATTCCATCAGGCAGTTACCGAAGTTCTTGAATCTTTGGAGCCGGTTATTGAAAAACACCCTGAATTTGAAAAAGCAGGTCTCATTGAAAGAATGGTGGAACCCGAAAGAATGATTTCTTTCAGAATTTCATGGGTAGACGATGCAGGCAAGGTTCAGGTTAACCGCGGTTTCAGAGTTCAGTTTAACTCAGCTATCGGACCTTATAAGGGCGGTCTTCGTTTCCATCCTTCCGTATATTCCGGTATCATTAAATTCCTTGGATTTGAACAGACATTCAAAAACAGCCTTACAGGTCTTCCCATCGGCGGCGGTAAGGGTGGTTCTGATTTTGACCCCAGAGGTAAGAGCGATGCTGAAATCATGAGATTCTGCCAGGCATTTATGACAGAACTCTACAGACATATCGGACCCGACGTTGACGTTCCGGCAGGTGATATCGGCGTTAGCGGTAAGGAAATCGGTTATCTCTACGGTCAGTATAAGAGAATTAAAGCTTGTTGGGAAAACGGCGTACTCACAGGTAAAGGCCTTGATTACGGCGGATCTCTTATCAGACCTGAAGCAACAGGTTTCGGTGCTACATATTATGCTTGCGAAGTTCTTGCTCACTTTGGCGAAAGCATCAAAGGCAAAACAGTTGCTATTTCCGGTTTCGGTAATGTTGCATGGGGTGTTGCAATGAAGGTTGCAGAACTCGGCGGTAAGGTTGTTACTATTTCCGGTCCCGACGGTTATGTTTATGATCCCGACGGTATTGCAACTGAAGAAAAATTCAACTATATGCTTGAAATGAGAGCTTCTGGCCGTGACCGCGCTCAGGATTATGCAGATAAATTCGGTTGTGAATTCCACGCAGGTGAAAAGCCCTGGGGTGTTAAAGTTGATATCTGTATGCCTTGTGCAACTCAGAACGAAATCAATATGGCTGAAGCTGAAAAAATCGTTGCTAACGGCACAAAATACTACATCGAAGTTGCAAATATGCCCACAACTGCTGATGCTATGGCATTTTTGAGAGATAAAGGTCTCGTTGTTGGTCCTTCAAAAGCTGTTAATGCAGGCGGTGTTGCTG
>JAZSOL010000071.1:0-12493 GCA_045536915.1 Clostridia bacterium | reverse complement strand
GAAGTATATTTAACAGACTCCGAAATAAGACACCTGTTGATGATTTTGTTGTTACGAACTTCTACTCTCATATTCCGGGAAAGTAGAAAAACGGGCATTGCGAGGTAAGAAGATAAGGCTGTAGCAAAATGATTTTTCCGGTTTTGTCCGGGAGGCCGTCCCCTACATATATTGTGTACATAGTATATATACACAGCAATTTGTAGGGTTCGGCGTCCTCGACGAACCGTTATTTTTCATTTTACTACAGCCTTTATCTTTACTGATTATTCATTATTTTCTGAAGTTTCAACACCTTCGTTATTTTCTTCAACTTCCGGGGTTTCTTCTTCCTTATCGGCTTTTGCAATTGAAACAACTTTAATATCATCTGCAATTCTCATTACCCTTACACCCTGAGTAACTCTTCCAAATTCGCTGATTTCATCTGTTGTCATTCTGATGATTACGCCGTCTGATGTGATTGCAAGAAGGTCGTCTCCCTCTTTAACAATGTTCATACCTGCAACAAGACCTGTTTTTTCGGTTATCTTATACCCTGTAACACCTTTTCCGGCACGGCTCTGACATTTGAATTCATTAATATCTGTTTTCTTACCAAAACCATTTTCCGTTACAACAAGTACCTTTGAATCATCATCCTTGCAAACGCTTCCGCCTATAACATAGTCACCGTCTGAAAGTCTCATACCCGTTACACCGCTTGCGCCTCTGCCCATTGAGCGAACATCTGTTTCTTTAAACTTGATGCACATACCGTTTTTGGTGCAGAGAATAATGTTGCTTTCGCCGTCTGTGAGATCCACTTCAATAAGCTCGTCGCCTTCTCTTAAGCCTATTGCAATAAGACCGCCTTTTCGGTTGGTGTCGTAATCTGTGAGCGGAGTTTTCTTAACAAAACCGTCTTTTGTTATCATTGTGAGATATTTACCCTCTTCAAACTTGCTTATGGGGATTGTTGCCGTTATTTTTTCATCCTTTTCAATAGGAATGATGTTAACAATAGCACTTCCCTTTGCCTGACGGCTTGATTCTGCAATATGATATCCTTTTATTTTATACATTTTTCCCTTGTTGGTAAAAAACATCAGATAATCGTGGGAAGATGCAGTAAATATTTTTTCAACAAAATCCTCGTCGCGGGTGCTAAGTCCCGAAATACCTCTTCCGCCTCTGTGCTGAACCTTATAGGTTGAAGATGGAATTCTCTTGATGTAGCCAAAATGTGTCATTGTTATAACGCAGTCTTCAACCTCAATTAAGTCTTCATCTTCAATAAAGTCAACTGCAGGCTCAATTGTTGTGAGTCTTTCGTCGCCGTAGCGATCTCTTATTTCAATGAGTTCTTTTTTAATTTGTTCCATAAGAGCTTCTCTGTCTGCAAGGAGCTTTTCATAGAAACTTACTCTTTCCACGAGTTCGCTGTATTCATCTTCAATTTTTTCTCCGTTGAGTTTCTGGAGCTGTCCGAGTCTCATATCCAGAACGCTCTGCGCCTGAATTTCCGACATACTGAAGCGTTCCATAAGTTTTTCTTTTGCATCATCATATGAGTTACGGATTATATTTATTATTTCATCAATATTTGAAAGAGCAATTCTTAATCCTTCTAAGATGTGCATTCTTGCTTTTGCTTTGTCGAGATCGTATGCAGTTCTTCTTCTCACTATTTCTTCCTGGAACTTAATGAATTCTTCAAGGATTTCCTTAAGTCCCATTGTTTTCGGCTTTCCGTCGTTTATGGCAAGCATATTTATTGAAAAGCTGTCTTGAAGTCTTGTGAGTTTAAAGAGTTTATTTAAAATTACCTGAGCATTTGCATCTCTTTTAATAAATATTTCAAGTCTTATTCCAACTCTGTCGGACGAATGGTCTTCTATGTCGGAGAGACCTTCAATTTTCTTATCCTTAACAAGGTCCGCTATTGATTCAACAAGCATTTTTTTGTTGACCTGATAGGGGAGCTCGGTAACAATAATTGAAGATGTGCCGTCTTTAAATTCCTTGATTTCGGTTTTTGCTCTCACAATAATTTTTCCCTTACCTGTGAGATACGCGTTTCTTATACCGCTTTTGCCCATAATTGAAGCTTTTGTTGGAAAATCAGGACCTTTAATATATTCCATCAGCTCTTCAACCGAAATAAGCGGATTTTCTATCTGAGCTATAACACCGTCTAAAACCTCGGTAAGGTTATGAGGCGGGATATTTGTTGCCATACCAACGGCAATACCTGAGCTTCCGTTTACCAAAAGAGTTGGAATTCTTGTGGGCAAAACAACCGGCTCTTTTCTTTTTTCATCGAAGTTAGGAGCAAAATCAACAGTATCCTTGTCGATATTTTCAAGCATAACATTTGCAAGTTTGCTCATTCTTGCTTCCGTGTATCGGTAAGCAGCCGGGGGGTCGCCGTCAACTGAACCAAAGTTTCCGTGACCGTCAACTAAAGGATATCTCATAGAGAAATCCTGAGCAAGACGAACCATTGCATCGTAAACCGAAGCGTCACCGTGAGGATGATATCTACCAATAACATTACCAACGGTGGTAGCAGATTTAAAGAACGGTTTATCCACTGTGAGATGTTCTTCAAACATAGAATAGAGAATTTTTTTGTGAATAGGTTTTAAATCGTCTCTGACATCAGGAAGAGCTCTTGCAACTATAACACTCATTGCATAGTCGATAAAAGCTTCTCTCATTCTTTCTTCAATATCTATATTTACTATAGTCTGGGAATCAAGGTATTCTTCAAAATGAGAATCCTCGTAATTTTTTTTCTTAGCCATTTTTACTTCCTCCGTAAAAACTTTTAATTATCATACACATTTATTTACGTTATCTCTCCTTCCGTCAAAGGCTCTGCCTTTGCCACCTTCCTCGTCAGAGGAAGGTTTTTTAAAGCCTATTTTTTTCATAAAGCCTTTTAATTACGCTTAAATTTTTTAGCTCCCTCAGATGAGGGGGCTGTCAGCGTAAGCTGACTGGGGGAGAGAGATTTTTATTTTATTAAAGATAATATATAATTACAAACATTCACAAAATCATCATCTATATCTTTATTTTTAAATCTTATAACCTTAATATTTAAGTTATTTAAAACTTTTGTTCTTATTTTGTCATTTTCTATATTTTCTTCAGTGTAATGACCGCCGCCATCAATTTCTATAACCAATCTTTTTTTTGCGCAATAAAAATCTTCAATATAATTCTCAATGCATTTTTGCCTTTGAAATCTTACATCTGTTTTATTTAAAAATTGATACCACAATTTTTTCTCCTGAGGTGTCATATTTTTTCTTAGGTTTCTTGCAAGATTTATATTATTTTTATTATAAATTTTCATATATACTCATTACACGTCAAGATTAGTTACATACTGAGCATTTTCTTCGATGAACTGTCTTCTTGGTTCAACTTCTTCGCCCATAAGGATGCTGAATATTTCATCGGCTCTTTGAGCATCTTCCATTGTTACCTTAAGAAGAATTCTGTTTTTGGGATCCATTGTGGTTTCCCAGAGTTCTTCGGGGTCCATTTCACCAAGACCTTTATAACGGCTTATATCAACCCTTGCATTCGGGTCGCCGTCTTTAAACTGCTCGCTGATACGGTCTCTTTCTTCATCTGAAAATGCAACTGCACTCTTTTTACCGCGTGTGAGCTTATAAAGAGGCGGTTTTGCAAGATAAATATGACCCGATTCAATGAGGGGACACATAAATCTGAAGAAAAACGTTAGAAGAAGAGTCTGAATGTGGGCACCGTCAACGTCGGCATCGGCCATAATAATTATTTTGTCGTATCTTAATTTTTCAAGATTGAATTCCTGACCTATACCCGTTCCGAGCGACTGAATAACCGGAGTTAACTTATCATTGCCATATACCTTATCTGCTCTTGCTTTTTCAACGTTGAGCATTTTACCCCAAAGAGAAAGGATTGCCTGATATTTTGAATCTCTTCCCGATTTTGCACTTCCTCCCGCCGAATCTCCTTCGACTATGTAGAGCTCTGTTTTGGTGGGATCTTTTACAATGCAATCGGCAAGTTTACCGGGAAGTGAACTTGAACCAAGAGGTGATTTTCTGTTGGCTTCTCTTGCCTTTCTTGCTGCAATTCTTGCTCTTGATGCCATAAGAGCCTTTTCAATAACGGCTTTTCCAACCTGCGGATTTTCTTCTAAGAAATCTGCAAGTTTTTCTTTAACCATATTTTCCACAAGGCCTCTCATTTCGGAGTTACCAAGCTTTGTTTTGGTCTGACCTTCAAACTGAGGCTCTTCTAATTTAACGGAAATAACTGCAATTAAACCTTCTCTTGCATCTTCGCCGGTGAGTTCCTCATTATCTTTAATGAGTTTATATTTTTTTCCGTATTCCACCAAAACCTTTGTGAGAGCAGATTTAAAGCCTGTTTCATGAGTACCGCCCTCGGTGGTGGAGATGTTGTTGGCAAAGGATTCTATAACTTCGTCGTATCCTGAGTTCCACTGAATCGCAACCTCGGCAACGCTTCCGTTTTTCTCACCGCTAACGTATATTACTTCGTCGTGAATACCAATAAGCGATTCTTTTCTGGAATGCCTGTCTTCAAAAAGATAAGAAACGAAGTTTTTTATTCCTCCGTCATAGTGGAGAACTTCTTCAATTTTTTCATCTTCACGAAGGTCTGAAAAAACTATTTTTATTCCGCCATTTAAAAATGCCTGTTCTCTTAATCTTTTTAAAAGAGTGTTATATTCATAATAGGTTTCTTCAAAAATTTCGCCGTCTGCCCAAAATGTTACTTCTGTTCCGGTTTCGTTTGTGTCGCCAATAACGCTTACCTCACCCTGAGGAACACCGCGCTTATATAACTGATGCCATATTTTTTCGCCATCTTTAACCTTTACCTCAAGTTTTGTTGAAAGCGCATTAACAACAGACGCACCAACACCGTGAAGACCTCCGGACACCTTGTATCCTCCACCGCCGAATTTACCTCCGGCATGGAGAACAGTGAATATAACGTCAATGGTGGATATTCCCATTTTCGGATGAATACCGTGGGGAATACCTCTTCCGTTGTCGCGCACGGTAACAGAATTATCTTTATTGAGAATAACATCAATCTGCGTACAGTACCCGGCAAGAGCCTCGTCAATACTGTTATCCACAATTTCATAAACCAGGTGATGAAGACCTCTTATTGAGGTTGAACCAATATACATACCCGGTCTTTTTCTTACTGCTTCAAGCCCTTCAAGGACCTGAATCTGATTTTCATCATAATTGTTATTGATTTCAGGCATAATAAAATTCCTTTCACAATTTTATAAATCAATACCTGACGGTATTTTTAACTGTAGTATTTAAGAGTTTTTAACATAAGGTCAAAATTCTCTGCTCTTTTAAGAAGAGTTGAAGGAGAAATGGGAGAAATATATACTTTCTGAACCCCGTTTTCAAAAGTTACAACATAAGACTTAGGAAGCTCGTCTGATTTAACATCAATAACGTCTCCTTTTTTGCTTATTTTCTTAAAATATTCCTGAGTTATCGGCGATGTGGAGGTTATTTCTAAATCCATAATAGCCACAACCGACTTTAGGCTCACGCTTATGTCGGAACCAAGATGAAGATACATCACATCTCACTCTTTCTTTTAATTTTTCCTTTTTCAATTTCAAATAAAACATCAGAAAGACCCGATAGATATTCCATATCTGTGCAGGTTATAATAACCTGACGGTCTTTTATGTTTTCAATAAAAAATCTTCTTCTTTCATCATCAAGCTCGCTTAAAATATCATCAAGAAGCAAAACAGGATATTCTCCCTCTTTTTCTTTTATTATTTCACATTCAGAAAGCTTAAGCTTTAAAACGCAAGACCTCTGCTGACCCTGAGAGCCGTATTTTTTTATATTGAAGCCATCCATAAAAATATTAAAATCATCCTTATGAGGCCCAATCTGGGTTATTCCTCTTTCAAAATCTTTTTCATCCATACTCTTTAGCTGGCATAAAAAATTTTCTTTATCACAAAAATCTCCCTTAATGCTGGGCACATATTTTAATTCAATGGATTCAACCTTATCTGATGAATTTATGAGATTAACTGTGGAATTTATTTTTTCTATTGCGCTCATTCTCATTTTGCATATTTCAACGCCGTATGAAGCAAGTTTTTCATCCCACACAAAAATTGTATCCATCATTTTGCGGTCTCTTTTTTTTAAAAGATTATTGCGCTGTTTCAAAACACGATAGTAGCTTATGAGATTTTGAAAATAAGATGGTTTTAGCTGACTTATGAAAGAATCAATAAACTGTCTTCTTATTCCCGGTCCGTCTTTAATAAGATTTAAATGGTCGGGAGTGAAAATAACAAGGTTTATGCTTCCTATAAGTTCGCTGAGCTTATCTAAAAGAATACCGTTTAATTTAACGCTCTTTTTTTCGCTGATGAAAAACTGGGCATTTTGAGAATTTGAATTTTTAAAAAATTCAATCTCAATTTTTGCATAATCCTCACCAAACAATATGGTTTCAGAATCTTTAAGGCTTCTGTAGGACTTTCCGCTTTGCAGAAAATATAAAGCCTCCACAATATTTGTTTTGCCCTGACCGTTTAGCCCGTAAATAATATTTTTACCCGGCGAAAATTCAAGATATTCTGATTTATAGTTTCTGAAATTGGTAAGCTTCAAACTTTTTATATGCATTATACTACTTTAAAGAGAATATTTTCATTCTCTGCTTCAATTTCTATTTCATCATCTTTGTAGAGCTTTCTGCCACGGCGAAGCTCCAATTCGCCGTTAACCTTAACAAGACCCTCTTTAATAACTTCTTTTGCTTCAGCACCGTCAAAGCACACACCCGTGTATTTCAAAATCTGGTCAAGCTTTATATATTCAGTTGATATTTTAATTTCAGTCATATTCATATTCCTTTTAATTTTTTAATCTCATGGGAAGAACCATATAAATATATGAATTACCTTCCAGAGGCTTTATAACAAACGGCCCTTGTTCATTTGTAAATTCAAACATGGCATTTTCATCATTTATGCATTTTAATGCATTTAAAATGAGTCTTGAATCAACACCAATTTTCAAATCGTCGCCGTATTTATCCACTTCAATGCTTTCGCAGAAATTACCGAATTTTGAAATACATTCAACAGTAACAGTTGAATTTTTGAGTTTTAAAACAACAGGAATCTTAGGGTCGTCATAGTTTATGATAACTGCTGCTCTTTCTATCATTTCCCTGAAAGCTTTAATGTTGATTTTGGCTTTAATAGAAGAATTTTGGGGAATAAATTTGTTGTAATCAAGAAATTCACCTTCAAGAAGCCTTGAAGTAACTGTGAACGAGTCGAATTTGAAAACAACGTTATTATCCTTAACATTAATGTCAACAATTGTATTGTCGTCTTTTAAAATCTTTGAAATTTCATTTAAAACCTTTCCGGGAATAACGAAATTAAGATTTTCATAGCCTGTTTCGGGAATAATCTGATTTTTAAGAGCAAGTCTGAAACGGTCTATGGCAACAACTTTTAAATTACTTTTCACAATTTCAAAAAATGCCCCTGAAAGAATAGGTCTGCTTTCATCCTCTGAAAGAACGAAAATTGTGTTTTTAATAATATCTTTAAGATTCTTTGAATAAATGCGGATATTTTCTCCGTCTTCAATCCTGTTGATTTCGGGATACCCTTCAGAAGAAAGATAAAGAATGTTGAACATTGTGTTTTCACATATTATTTTCATTTCATTTTTATCGGAAGTAAAAAGTGTTACCTTTCCGTCGGGAAGATTACGTACTATATCGTAAAATATTCTTGCATCAAGAATAAGACTTCCTTTTTCTTCAATATCTGCTTCAAATTCACTTTCAACAGAAAGCTCTGTGTCGCTTCCTGTTAATTTTATTAAATCAGATGCATCTAATTTAATTCCTTTGAGTATATCAATAGGTGAACTGTTGTTGATTGCTTTGGAAACAATATCTATTGATTTTAAAAGTATGTTTTTATCACAAGAAAATTTCATTTTTTTATTCCTTTCCAATTACCCTGCCCCTTATATATATCATATAAGTCTTTATATAAACGTTAGCAGTAGTAGTATTAGGTTTGTGGATTTGTGGGATAACTCTTTGAAACCCTTTATTTTCAGTGGTTTTAATACTGTATAAGTGTATTGATAAACATTAAATTTAAAAATCCCTGATGTTGATGAATGGGGATAAATTTTTAAGGTGTTTTTTTAGTGTTGATAACAGGTGATGTTAATAAGTGGAAAAGCTTTTTTGTGTCAGCATTAAAAGGTGTTTTGAATGTTGATAATCAGTTTCTGATGTCTGTCATGATGTCTGAAATGTATTTTTCCACCGTGGAATCATTTGATTTTTTTGATTCAACATTTTTAATTGCGTGCATAACCGTTGTGTGGTCTTTGCCTCCAAATATTTCTCCTATCTGTTTTAAAGAAAGGTCTGTTATATCTTTTAAAATATACATTGCAATCTGACGCGGAAAAGCAATGTTTTGCGACCTTGAACTGCTCTTTAAATCATTTTCTTTAAGGTTAAAATATTTTTCAACAGTTGATGTTATAAGCTGGGGAGTGATTTTTCTTTTCTTTTCATTAATAATATCCTTAAGAGCTTCATCTGCAACTGCAATTGTTATTTCTTTATTCATAAGAGTATGGTGAATCATTATTTTTTTGATTGCGCCCTCAAGCTCTCTTATGTTGGATTTTATTTTTGATGCAGTGTATTCAAGAACTTCGCTTGGAATATCAAGCTTAAGCTGAAAAGCTTTTTTTCTTAATATGGCAATTCTTGTTTCATAATCAGGCGGGTTGATGTCGGCAACAACACCTAAGGTGAAACGGCTAATGAGTCTGTCCATAAATGTTGGGAGGTCCTTTGGAGGACGGTCGGCAGATATAATGATATGATTGCCGTTTAAATGAAGCTCGTTGAAGGTATTGAAGAATTCTTCCTGAACACCTTCCTTGTCACTTATAAACTGAATATTGTCAACCATCAGAATATCAACAGTTCGGTATTTATCGCGGAATTCCTGATTTCTGTCGTTTCTTATGGCGTTTATCATATCGTTTGTAAACTGCTCACTCGATACATAAAGTATTTTTTTTGAGCTGTTTTTTTTGAGTATGTAGTTGCCTATTGCGTGCATAAGGTGGGTTTTTCCGAGCCCAACTCCTCCGTAGAGAAAGAAAGGATTAAATGAAGACCCTCTTCCTTCTGCAATTGCAAGCGATGTTGCATGGGCATACTGATTTGATTTACCAATAACGAAATTATCAAAAACATACTGAGGATTAAGATTTGTTATCTTAAAATCAGATTTTTCGTCATTTTCGGGTTTATTGTAAAATTTATTGTTTGAAGTGTATCTTTCCGGAATTTCTTCTGAATTAAGATAAATTTTGAGTTCAACAGGTCTTTCCAAAAAAAAGCTTGCTGAATTTTTAATAATGTCGTAGTATCTGCTTTTTATGATGTCTCTGTTGTATTCAAAAGGAACCTGCAACACCAGAAAATTTTCTGATACGGCAACAGGAGTAATTGTTTCAATCCATGTTGTGTAGCTTATCTGCATCTGAAATTCGGGTCTTATGTTATCTAAAACCATCTTCCAGATTTGAGTAACGTTTTCCATTTTATTAACAACTCTTTTCTTTTAGTATATATATAATAAGTAATATTTAACCATAATATAATCATTATAACACAAAAAATATAACTTTTCAAGTTTTTTTGAATTAAAATGAAAAGTTATATTAATTGATGCATAAAACCCTGAAAAAGGTTAATTTTTAGTTATATTGATGAATTAATTAATTTTATAACATTTTAAAAAGAACAAAACCGTATTTTTGAACATATATGCTTTCATTTCTCAAAGAAACGTTATGAGCAATTAAAATGTTTTCATTTTTTATTTTAAATTCTTCATCACCCATATTAATAATTGCTTTTATTTTTTCATCATCTGAAAATCTTTCTGTTTCAAGGATTTTGCCGTTTGCAATAATATTGATGTTACCTTTTTTAAAGCAATTAAATGAATTTTTAATTTTTCCCATTTCCCTGAAAAAAGAAAGAATATCTTCATTTTGATTGTCCCATTTAAAATATCCTCTGTTGAATGGGTCGTTGAATCCCTCCATTCCTATTTCATCCCCATAATAAATGCAGGTGTTTCCGGGAAGAAGATATTGAAGAAAAGAAGCAATGTAAAGCCTTTGAAGAGCTTTATATTTCATTTTTTCATCCAAAACAAAACATGCTTTTTCACTTTTTGTTAACCGGTTGTCCACATCCGAGAGTTCTGTGAGGATTCTCGGTGTATCGTGGGTGGAAAGACTGTTCATAAGAGAGTGGAGAGCATCTTCGGGATAGTTCTCGCAAATTTCCATAACCGATGAGGCAAACTCAATTGCGCTTATTTCTTCTCTTGCAAAAGCTATGAGGATATTTTTATACACATAATTCATAACAGAGTCGAGCTGGGCAAATGAAAAATACTTTCTTCTCACACTATAGCTTATTTTATTTGAAGCATCTTCCCAAACCTCTCCCAAAACATAGCTGTTTTCTTTTATTTCTTTAACTCTCTTTCTGAGCTTGTAGATAAATTCGTCGGGAAGCTCGTCGGCAACATCAAGCCTGAAACCGTCGGCACCTAAGGAAAGCCAGTGGGAAATAACGCTGTCTTTTGCTTCTATTATAAAGTCTGTGAATGATTCATCATTTTCGTTAACGCAGGGAAGAGTGTCTATTCCCCACCATGAATCATAGGAATGTGGATAACTTTTGAAATTATACCACGAACGGTATGGAGAATTTTCATTTGAAAAAGCGCCGTTTCCGAAAATGTTTTTCTTATCAAAATAAATGCTGTTGCTTCCCGTGTGGGAAAAAACACCGTCCAAAATAATTTTTATTTCCATTTTGTGAGCACTTGAGCATAAATTTTTAAAATCTTCCTCAGTTCCGAGGAGCGGGTCTATGCACTTATAGTCGCAGGTGTCGTAGCGGTGGTTTGAGTATGCTTTAAAAATGGGATTAAGATATATAATAGAAACTCCCAGAGATTTAATATAAGGAAGCTTTTTTTCAATACCTTTTAAATTACCGCCGAAAAAGTCGCAGTTTAAAATTTCGCCGTTTTCATCGGGAAGATAGTCGGGAATATCGTCGGTTGAAGTGTGGATAAAATAAGGAGTAAGCTTATCTTTTGCTTCCAGAACGCTTTCGCGGTAAAAACGGTCCGGAAAAATCTGATACATAACCTTCCCTTTAAAATCATCACCCACTTTAAAATCCTTGTCGTAAACGGTGAGCTGCCACATATTTCCTTCTTCAATGTTGGTGTCGCTTTTTTCATGCTTGAAAAGAGAAAAAGAGCTTTGGGATGTTATAATATAGAAGTAATAAAAATAAAGCCCTTTGTCGGATGTGGAAAAAGAGCCTGAAAATGTTTCATAAAAATCCTGTTCATCAGTTTTAAAAAGCTCTGTTTCATATTCATTGAGGCTTATTTCATTTTTAAATCTTAAAAAAACCTTTTGAGTTTCACACGAAGACGGAATTTTAATATTGAAAAAACATTTTTCATCCTGCCTTATGCAACCAAACGGCTTTTTAAATTCAGTTGATTTGCTGTCGTATAATATTCTCATAAAATAATATTCCTTTTATTGTAATTAAATTTATTATAGAATCAGTGAACGATTTAGATGCCACCCATTGGCGATATATTCTCACTTTGTTCAAATGCGATATAACCTCATTTCATTCGGTTGCGATATGATATAAATTCCTTTCCTCGTGCCGTAGGCACATATCGCATTACGAAGTAATATATCGCACCGCAAGATATATCGCAAATTCCGTCAGAAATTTATATCGCTGAATTCAACTTCGTTGAATTCATTATATCATAAAAAATAAGTAATTACAATAAAAATTAAATTTAAGTTTCCCTATTTTGAAATTCTAAAATCTCCGAAACCTATGCAGATGATGAATTTTAAACGATTATAAAAATTAAATTGTAATGAGAATAAATTTTGAATTATGGGGGATAAAGGTGCAATGCAAAAGGCTGATAGTATGCGTTATCCATGGGTATGACTCATATATTTTTTCTCCGTTAGGGCTTCGCAATATCCGCTTTCAGCGACCATTCCTGCAGATTCACTACGAAAAAAATATGAGTCATACCCATGCCTTTTGATAGTTTCATCTTTTTGCCTTTTGCGTTAATTTTGTAAAAAAGTTAACATCACCAATAAAACGTATGAAAAGAAAGCCTGTAGTTTTATCAAAATAAAATCACAAACGGTTTGATGATTTAAATTAAATTTTTGATTTGTCGGGATGATGAAACAAGGTTAGTGCGTTGTAGGGGACGGCGTCCTCGACGTCCCGTTTTTGCGCCAATGCGGGACGTCGAGGA
>JAZSOL010000221.1:0-23585 GCA_045536915.1 Clostridia bacterium | reverse complement strand
GGTGGGGAGAGATGGATTCGCCCACGGTTGCCTTGCAACCTTAAAGGGCCGTCCTCGCTGAAATGTGCCACCGGCACATTTCTTTTCCGCTCGGTTCGAATCCTTTTAAAATGACCAAATAAAAAACCGACTCAAAAGAGTCGGTATTTTATTTGGTGGGGAGAGATGGATTCGAACCATCGAAGCGAGACGCAACAGATTTACAGTCTGCCCCCTTTGGCCACTCGGGAACCCCTCCGTATGGAGCTGGTGATGGGACTTGAACCCGCAACCTGCTGATTACAAATCAGCTGCTCTGCCAATTGAGCTACACCAGCATATTTAATTTTTAAAAGAAAAGGATGGGAACTATAGGGCTCGAACCTATGACCCTCTGCTTGTAAGGCAGATGCTCTCCCAGCTGAGCTAAGCTCCCATAAGCTGTGCCGTCCCGCGACGACTTGTATATAATATCACATTAGTTTTGGATTGTCAACACTTTTTTTGAAATTTTTTGATTTTTTTTAGTTTTTATTAAAAATTAACGAATAATAACTTTTTTGTTTACAAATAACTGACAATATGATAAAATATTTATAATTAAATATTTGTTGTTGTTTTTGCAACAGATAAAATTTTACGAAGGAGATGTTTTCATGAATCTTATTTACGATGTGAAAGACAAACCAAAGTTTGGGCAAATGATAATATTTGCCATTCAGCAGCTTCTTGCCATTATGGCGGCAACACTTGTGGTGCCGGTTATAATCGGCAATGGTATGAGTCCGGCGGCTGCTCTTTTCGGAGCCGGTGTCGGAACACTTATTTATGTTTTGTTCACGAAAGCCGGAAGTCCAGTTTTCTTAGGTTCTTCATTTGCTTTTATCGGTTCTATGTCAACGGCATTTGCAGGTGCGGTTTCGGCTCAGGCGGGATATGCCGGAATTATTATAGGTGCGGCATTTGCAGGCCTTGTTTATGTTGTTATTGCTCTTATTGTTAAATTTGCCGGTGTTAAATGGATTGGTAAAATCATGCCGGCTGTTGTTATTGGTCCCACAGTTTCTATAATCGGTCTTTCGCTTGCATCAAATGCAGTTGGCGATTTGCAGAAAAGTGCTCTTATGGCAGATGCAAATCCGCTTCTTTGCGTGCTTTGCGGTCTTGTTGCTCTTTTTGTGACAATGATTTGCTCAAGCTACGGCAAGAAATTTCTCAAACTCATACCGTTCATTATAGGGATTCTTGCAGGATACGTTGTGGCTCTTGTGTTTACTCTTATCGGAAAAAGCGCAGGCATTCCTGCTCTTGAAATAATCAGCTTTGAACCTTTCACAGCTCTTGTTGCAAATGGTGTTGAAGCATCAACGTTTTTGGCTGTGCCTGAATTTACATTTGCAACAGCTTTAAAAGGTGTTAGAGAACTTGACGCGTCATATGTGGGAACAATTGCCGTTGCCTACATTCCTGTTGCATTTGTTGTTTTTGCAGAGCACATTGCCGACCACAAAAACATTTCTTCAATCATAGGAAAAGACCTTCTTGAAGAACCCGGTCTTTCCAATACTCTTCTTGGTGATGGTATTGGTTCTGTTGCCGGTGCATTCTTTGGCGGTTGCCCCAACACAACCTACGGTGAATCAGTTGCGTGTGTTGCCATAACAAGAAATGCTTCTGTTGTTACAATTATCACAACTGCAATTCTTGCAATAATTATTTCCTTTATTTCGCCGTTTATCGCATTTGTTAATTCTATTCCATCATGCGTAATGGGCGGTGTGTGTATGGCACTTTATGGTTTTATAGCCGTAAGCGGTCTTAAAATGTTTAAGGATCTCGACCTTAATCAGAACAAGAATCTTTTTGTTGTGAGTGTTATCCTTATTTCAGGTATCGGCGGTCTTACCCTCAATTTTGGTAAACTCACTCTCACCGCTATTGCAACTGCTCTTATTCTTGGTATAATAACAAACATAGTTCTTTCAAAATCCAAAGAACAGTAATTGATTTTAATAATATTACCAAATGCCGGAGTGCCAAATGATGCTCCGGCATTTGATTTTATATGAAAATACATATGAAAAGGAATATTTCTATAAATATAATAAATTCAAAAAAATTATAATTTACTGTTTACAAATAACATAAAATCTGATAAACTGTAAGAATACAAGGGGGTTATTAGAAATGAACTTTAAAAAGATTATGGCAGTTGCATCTGTGGGCGCTTTTGTTTTGGCATCATCGGCTGCATATGCAAAAACAATGGAATTCACGCTCGGCAGCACTTCGCTATACATAAGCGATAAAGGAATTACCAAAGCAGAAATAGAAACAGCGCCGTATACCGAAAGTGGCAGAACAATGGTTCCCATAAGAATCATAAGCGAAAATTTCGGAGCAAATGTTTCGTGGAACGAAGAAACATCTGAGGTTACAGTTGAAGATTCTCAAAATAAAATTGTTCTTACTCTTGGTAAAAACGAAGCTGTTGTAAACGGAGTTGCAGTGGCGCTTGATGTTCCTGCAAAAGAAATTGGCGGAAGAACAATGGTTCCGCTCAGATTTGTTGCTGAAAATCTTGGCAAGGGCGTGAGTTATGTTGATTTAACCGAGCAGGTTCTCATAAGTGACGAAAAACCAATCATCACGGTTAACGGCAAGAACTATACCATAGATGACTACAGATACGTTATGGGTGATACATCTCAGCTTTCCGAATCTGAGGTTATAGGTCTTGTAAACCGCGTGCATTCATTGTTTGTTGAAATAGGTTCAGTGTCGGCGAGTGCAGAAAATGAAGGCTTTGATATAGACGATTCATTGAAATCCGAAATAAAAGAAATGTTGAATTCATATGGTGATGAGTTTTATAGCTACTGCCTCAAGGCACCAGTAGCACGTATTTCGCTTGAGTCTGAAAGAGGCGGAGCATATCTTAACGAAAAAAGTGAGCTTGCCACCCGCAATGTTGATATAAACGAGATATATAATTCTGAATATGTTAAAGCAAATCATATACTTATTCTTACTCAGGATTCCGTAACGGGAGAAGCCTTTGATGAAAAGGGAAAAGCAGATGCTAAAAAGCTTGCAGAAGACATTCTCAAAAAACTCAAAAAAGGTGAGGATTTTAACAAGCTCTGCGATGAATATACCGAAGATCCCGGACATGCAACTTATCCGGACGGGTATGTGTTTACCAAAGGAGAAATGGTGAAAGAATTTGAAGATGCCGCATATTCTCTTAAGGAAGGCGAAATCAGCGGTATAGTTGAAACAAGCTACGGTTACCATATCCTTAAAAGACTTCCGCTTCCCGAGATGGATTATGAAGTGCATCAGAATATGCAATATAATATCACATATCAGGAATTCAACAAATTATATGATGAATGTGTTAACAATGCGGATGTTGAGATTCATATGACCGATGAAGAAGTAGCAAAGCTTATTAAAAATTAGAACACAATAAAAAAACTGTTTCTGTTAGTGGCTTATCACTTTTCAGAAACAGTTTTTGTTTTTATTACATAGGAAATTGCGTCAGCAATTGCTTGTAACAACAAAATTTTCCTTATAAAATTGTGAGCGAAGCGAATAGTTAATTGACGAAGTCAATTTTGTTCTAAAATGCTTTTGACTATAGACAAATCTCACCACTCGCAGTACTTTTGTACAGCTTCGGGTTATCAGAGGCTGTAGCAAAATGAAAAATAACGGTTCGTCGAGGACGCCGAACCCTACAAATTGCTGTGTATATATACTATGTACACAATATATGTAGGGGACGGCCTCCCGGACAAACCAGAAAAATCATTTTGCTACAGCCTCTCTATCAATTCTGAATCATTTTTTCCTATTCCCAAAAAATGGACTGTAAAAAATCCGTAGATTTTTTACAGTCCCGTTATTTTTATCAAATTTGCAACAATTTATTATTCTTCAATTGCCGCTTTCTGAGTATTTACTTTATAGAAAAACTCAGGGTCAAATTTAAACTTTCTGTCGTAGGTCATAAGACCGTTTCTTTCCTGTTCAACATCATAAAGCTGAGTGTAGCAAAGAGCACACATTTTCTTATTCTTCATAATGGTTTCGGTGAGATTTTTATATCTTTCAAGAAATTCTTCTTCGGTCCTTGGCGCCTGACCATAGCCCCAGCTTGACTCTCTGCCCTCACTCAGAGCTTCCATATCCCATTTGATACCGCCGTATTCGCTAAGGAACACCGGCTCGCCTTTATATATCTGACGGCCTTTGAATGCAGGATTACGCTCAATCTGATCCATTATGATGCCTTCATCGAGCTTATCGTAGTAGCTTTCTAATTTCTTATAATCTTGTTCATAGTCGTGAACATCATAAATCTCAAAGCTTACTGCATGGAAGTTACCGCTTGTATCGATAACGGGACGTGTGCTGTCGAAGTTTTTGGTTGCATAATACATATCAGCAACAATTCTGTTGTCCTGACGAATCCCGTTTTTATCCCATGTTTCATTTAGCGGACACCATCCTATAATCGAAGGATGTGAGAAATCTCTGTCTACCGATTCGAGCCATTCAGGGAGTATGCAGTCTATATTTTCAAGGCGTGTTATATTGCAACGCCAGTTTGCATATTCGCCCCAAACGAGATAACCAAGCTTGTCTGCCCAGTAGAGGAATCTCGGTTCAAACACTTTTTCGTGAAGTCTTGCACCATTGAATCCAAGCTGCATTGACGTAAGAATATCATTTTTGAGAGCTTCATCTGTGGGTGCAGTGTATATACCGTCGGGGTAAAATCCCTGATCAAGAACCCATCTTCCAAAAACAATTCTTCCGTTAAGTTCATAACCCTTTTCGGAAAATGCAGTTGTTCTCATTCCGAAGTAACAGTCAACCGAGTCGATAGCGTCTTCACCGGAAACACTGAAGGTTACATCATAAAGGTTTCCCTGACCAATATCCCACAAATGAAGTTCACTTAAACCAACATTAACATACGCATTTTCACTGTATGCAGTGGTTTGTGCAGTTCCGACTTCTTTTCCGTTGAATTTTACTATGGCAGTAATTTTCTTGCCGCCAAAGTTGCCACCGCCAAGTTTTATTCTGAACATAACAGAGCTATTGGCAATGTCGGCATATGTATAGAAGTTTTTGATATAAGTTGTGCCCACAGCTTCGAGCCACACGGTCTGCCAGATACCGGTTGTGCGTGTATAGAAACATCCTGTGGAATAATAATTATAGCACTGCTTTCCGCCGGGCTGATTATATTTTTCACAATCATCTTCAGCACAAAGGTGAATAACATTTTTTCCGTCTTTAACAAAATCAGTGATATCAATTGAAAAAGATGTATAACCGCCTTTATGTTCTCCTGCTTTTTCTCCGTTTACATATACTGTTGATAAATAATCAACCGCACCAAAATGGAGAATTATTCTTTTACCCTTAAAGCTTTCGGGAATTTCAAATTCCTTTCTGTACCACACGCAATACATAAAATCCTTATTGCCTATTCCGGAAAGGTCACTTTCAGGACAAAACGGAACAATTATTTTATTTTCTAAAGAATCACGTTTAAAAAATTCTCTGTGTTTTCCAGACACAGCATTATCAATTTCGAATTCCCATTCACCGTTAAGGTTAAGCCAGTTTTCTCTCACCATCTGCGGAAAGGGATGTTCGCTTCTTGGAATATTCATAACATTGTCACCTCATTATTTTGATTGGTAGATATATTATATATATAAATGCATATATTGTCAATTATTTTTTGTTTTTAGTTTCATAAACTGGGTTTATTGGGCGCGATTTAATATTTTAAATTAAATCTCTGTTTCCGCAGTTATTCTCTTGTATACACCAGTTCAAAACGGTCACCGTCGGCAAATTCTGTCTGGTCAACGCCCGTCATCATATACTCCCCGTTTTTGCTGAAAGACCAATAACAGCGGTTCTCATCATAATCGGCAACCATTCCGTTTGCCTTTTTAACATACATTCCATATGATTTTTCCTCGCCTTCAATCAGATTAAATTCCGAAAGCGCATCTCCAACGCTGGGCTTGTCTGTTTTAATTGTGAAAACAACGGATTTATCATCAGCTTTCACTTCCACCACAAGAGTTTTGGAACCGTTTCCAAACTCCGTGTCTTCTGTGTATGTTGCATTTTGCCATACATCGACCGTATCATTTTGCGAACACGAAACAAAAACGGATACTGACAAAATCAACAACACTATGACGCTTAATATTCTGTATGCTTTTTTCAAAATAACTCCTCCTTCTGTTTATTTGATTTTTTTCTTCAGTTCTTTCACTCTCTTTGAAAGTTCTTTTAATTCTTCATCTGAAAGCCCGGGAAGATTCTCAAGTTTTTCCATGAATCTTGAAACGGTTTCCTTTTCCTGAATCTTCACAAATTCAAGATAATACGAAAGCACAACCCCCGGCACCATAGCAACGGTTATAATTCCGCTAACCGTAACGAGCACAGTCATTATTCTCCCCAATACGGTTACTGCATACATATCACCAAAGCCCACGGTGGTTGAAGCAACAAAACAATACCACAGAGCATCACCAAGGCTGTTGATATCTGGTTCACCAATCATAACAACAAGTGCCGAAATACACATAACAAACAAATACGCAATAAAAATGTGTATTGCTCCTGTATGTTTCAAAACCGCATAACAACGCTTAAACACTTTCAAATCTATTCACCCTTTGTTTTATTTAATATAAATCTGCCCGCACAGCAAAACCGTGCGGACACAAATTTTATATGAATTTATATGCAGTTACTGTATCGTACTTATCTCCCTTTTTGAGAATTGAACCGGGGAAGTGTGAAAACCTAAGGTTATTAGGAAATGCCTGAGTCTCAAAGCAAACTGCACTGTGTTTTTTATACTGCACCCCTTCTTTGCAAACTCTGTTTTCGTCTATCATATTGCCGGAATAAACCTGAATACCGCTCTGATCGGTATACATTTCCATTGCAATACCGGTTTTGTCACCTTTAAATTCTCCAATCTTTCTGAAACCTCTGCCATTTAATGCAAAGTTATGGTCAAAACCACCGAACATCTTTATCTGCTCATAATCGGATGCAAATCTTTCGCCCATCGTTTCAGAAGTTGAAAAATCGAAAGGTGTTCCTTTAACACTTAAAATTTCACCGTTTGGTATGCATTCATCGGTATTGGGAGTAAAGAACGAAGAATCAAGCCACAAAGTATGACCGTCTACCGTACCGCTTGAATGACCGTTCATATTGAAATATGCATGGTTGGTCATATTAAGAACGGTGTCGGCATCTGATTCGCCCTCGTAGTGAATTTTAATTGCATTATCAGATGTGAGAGTATATGTAACTTTAACATTTAAGTTACCGGGAAAACCTTCTTCACCATCTGCACTGAAAGTTGTGAGAATAAGGGCAGGTTCTTTTCCATCTATTGCTTCGGCATTCCATACTTTTTTATCAAAACCGACTTTCCCGCCGTGAAGATTATTTTTTCCGTCATTTGCAAAAAGCTTATAGGTTTTACCACCCAGTTCAAATTCAGAATTTTCAATACGGTTTGAGTTTCTGCCTATTAAAGCACTGAAATACCCGTCATTATTCATATATTCTTCCATCGAATCTCTTCCGTGCACCACGTCCACACCGTTATACACGAGGTTTTTAATTATTCCGCCAAGGGTAAGAATTTCAGCTTTAAGACCATTGCCGTTATCTAAAACATAGCAGTCAACCTCTTTACCATAAGCTTCACCAAATTTAATTTTATTTATTGACATATAATTTCCTCCCTGTATGATTATATACTAATATATTTCTTTTATTATATTACATTATCGGATTATATGTCAATACCTAAATTTTAATTTAGCGGCGAGATGAAATAAGGTTGGTGGATTCAGGGGAGTCGTAAATCCAAATTTCCCACACACTTTCCAAATTTCGACATATACTACACTGTGGATTTAATTCCGCAATATATTATGAAAGGACAAAATAAAATGGCAACATTTACAAATCAAGCTACTCTCACCTACAACGGCAACACTATTAACTCCAATATAGTTACCGGTAATATTATAGAAGTTTTAACTGCAACCAAAACAGCTGTATCCGACAGCTACTCAGCTGATCAGAATATAACTTATATAATCAGTTTAACAAATTCCGGTGCATTTGCACTGACCGGAGTAAGCGTAAGCGACAATCTCGGTGAATACGGTTCAGGTACCGATGCACTTGTTCCTCTTGAATACGTAGAGGGTTCTGCTATCTACTATCAGAACGGTGTTATTCAGCCTGCTCCCGCAGTTTCTTCAACGCAGCCCCTCACATTTACCGGTATCACGATTCCGGCAAACGGAAATGTCATTATTGTTTACGAAGTAACAACCAACAATTTTGCGCCTCTTGAAACAGGAAGCTCAATAACCAACGAAGCCACAGTCACCGCTCCGGAAATAACCGCTCCAATTACGGCAACGGAAACAATAAACGTTACCGACGAAGCAGATCTTTCTATCACGAAATCTCTTTCACCGGTTAATGTCACGGAAAACGGTGAACTCACCTATACCTTCACAATTCAGAACACCGGCAACACACCCGTTGATGCCACAGATGACGTTGTTATTACCGATACCTTCAATCCCACACTTTCAGATATAACCGTCACCTTAAACGGTACAGTTTTACCGCCTCAGAGCTACTCCTACAACGAAACAACAGGTGTTTTCTCAACACTCCCCGGTGCAATAACCGTTCCCGCGGCAACTTATTCTCAAAACCCCATAACCGGCGAATGGATTATCACCCCGGGTGTTACAACATTAACCGTGAGAGGTACAGTTTAATTTTTATCAGGCATTTCAAACAAAAGCTATATGAAAAATCCGCCCACTCAGGAGCGGATTTTTCAGCTATTAATATTAAATTACGTACCCAGATATGAAAAATGCATATAGTCTTTCGGATTTCTCCATGCATCTCCGCCCCAGGTAAAACCATATTTTTCAAATGCTTTCACAACATCACCGTAAGGAGTTATGGAATACACATCATCATAAGGTTTCCAGTGTGAACCGATAACCGTGCCGTTTGTGTAGATGCAGTAATTTTCATTTGCGTTTATATCTATCGCAGTACCGCCGTTATGCTCAGAACGACCTCCGCGCCATGCATAACCGCCAACGTCTTTAATGGGAAATTTTTCAGGACCATTGTAGATTTCTTCAAACACAAGCCTTACTTTTTCTGCAATTCTATGATGAACCGTGAGCCACGCTGTTGACGAAATCTTTTGCCCGTTTTTGATTTTCCACACGGGAACCTGAATTGAAGTCATAAGAGCATCTGCTTCTTCTTTTGTTTGAGGATATGAAGATTTTATTTCAGCTGCATCGGGATTTCGAACAGGTTCGGTATATACAGTGCTGTTTGTTTTGTGTCCGCCGCCCGTTATTTCAAATTCATAGGTTCTGTCGGGGTTTAAATAAACATCTATGTGATCTTCCCAGCGAACAGAATATGCAACCGGAGCCAGAGGTGCTATATCCTCTTTATAATATGAATTTCTACGCTCAACAATCCTTACGTCATAAATCTCAACGCCCGGAGCTCTTTCCCACGAAATTCTGTATATTCCGTCTTCGGTTAATTTCTGAGAGCCAACCGGCACACTTATGCGGTCGGTATAAAAAGTTACGGCATCTGAAAAAACACCGTTGCACACTGCGTATAAGCTATACACAGAGTCTTTTTCAAGCAAGTCTTTGTCTATTTCAATTACCTGAGTTCCATTTCCGTTTCCTGCGCAGTATCTGTAGGGATATATGCCCTTTGATTCTATGTAAAGTTCAAAATCTCCTTTTGCACTAACGCCAACGCTCAGATTGGTTTCAGACGAAGCCACTGTCCATGCATCGGGCGATATGATTTCCGGCTGTTTTTCTTCTTCAAACGATGCACAGCGCAAAACGAGTGCAATTGCCATTTCACGAGACAGCTTATCTTTTCCTCTGAATGTATTATCATCGTATCCTGTAAAAACACCTGATGATTTTGCAAGAGCAACATAAGGTTTTGCCCATTCGCTCAGATAAGCAAAATCAGAAAATTCAGCCTGGTAATTTACGGGCAATGAAAGTTTCTCCGAATTAACGGCAGCTTTAAAAGAAAGAATTATTTTTGCCATTTCCTCACGGGTCAAAAAATCGGACGGAGAAAAAATTTCCCGGTTTCTTCCGTTCATTATTCCGAGTGTGCATATTTTATTGACAACTTCATCATTATATGTATCTGAAAAGTGAAATTCATCCGGCTTTACATCGCCTTTGATTTTTTGATATGCATTCACTATAAGATGAGCTACATCAAGTCGGGTGATATTTGAAGTATAGTCGCCATTATATATTTCAACGGGAATTATACCGTATAAGTTGGCGAGCTTAACACCATTATGCGCCCATTCATTCACCTTATATGCCTTAACATCTGAAGCATTAAAACTCAAAACACAACTAACGATGCAAAGCGTAGTAATTAATGCGCAAAGTATTTTTCTCACAAGTTTTCCTCCTTTGTTTAAAATCCAAAAAGAGGTAACATGCTGCAAACAAATTACCTCTTTTGTATTAATTAAAGAAATCTTTCATTTTATCCAGAAAGCTCTTATGTTGTTTATAATTGGATTCACCGCTGAGATCTGCAAGCTTCTGAATCGCTTCTTTTTGCTGCGAATTAAGATTTCTCGGAACTTCAACAATGAATTTAAGAAGCATATCACCTCTCACTGCGCTCCTCACATGCGGAATACCCTTACCTTTAAGACGCACAACCGTGCCGGGCTGAGTTCCCTCAGACACAGTGTATGACATTTTACCGAGTTCATATTTCTTTTCGGGGTCAAGCACGGGAATTTCAATATCCGCACCAAGCGCCGCCTGAGCAAACGTTATTGGAACGTCACAGTTTACATCATATCCGGAGCGGGTAAATATTGCATGCCTCTTAAGCGATACCGTTACAAGCAGATTGCCTGCCGGACCGCCCTTTGAGCCTGCGTTCCCGAGGCCCTGATAACTTACTGTTTCGCCGTGGTTAATACCAGCCGGAATATCCACTTCAATATTTTTGGCTCTTTTAACCTTGCCCTTACCGCGGCATTTATCACAGGGGTTTTTGATTATACTTCCCTCACCGTGACACTGCGGACAAGTTTGCGTGTTCACAACCTGACCAAGAAAAGTACGCTGAACCTGTTTTATCTGACCTGTACCCTTACAGTAGGCACACGTCTGCTTATCGGAAGCTGATTTTGCGCCGCTTCCGTGACATTCATCACACTCTTCAACAACATAAATCTTAAGCGGTTTTTTCACACCAAATGCCGCTTCTTCAAAAGAAAGAAGTATGCTTTCTTCAATATCGCTTCCGCGCACAGGACCGTTTCTTCTGCGCGCAGAACCGCCGAATCCGCCTCCAAACATAGAGCCGAAAATGTCGCCGAGATCGTCAAATCCCATGCCGCCGAATCCGCCAAATCCGCCCTGACCGCCGGCACCTCCGCCATAGCTTGGGTCAACACCGGCAAATCCGAACTGGTCGTAGCGTGATTTCTTTTCCGCATCGCTTAAAACTTCATATGCCTCACCGATTTCCTTAAACTTAGCTTCCGCTTCCTTATCACCCGGATTCACATCGGGATGATACTGCTTTGCAAGTTTACGGTAAGCTCTTTTAATATCGGAATCGGATGCGCCTTTATCTATTCCGAGAACCTCGTAGTAATCTCTTTTATCTGCCATAATTCAACACCTTTCAGCGCAAAGCAATGCTGTCAACCCGCCGTCGACAGCATTGCGTGTGATTATTTTAATTATTGATTGTCGTCATCAACAACGGTGTAGTCACCATCGTAGGTACCGCCCTGACCTGCACCGGCATCATTGCCCATTCCGCCCATATTTGGGTCGCCCTGGGGATTTGCCGCCTGATACATTTTCGAAGAAATTTCATAGAATTTCTGCTGAAGTGCATCAGTTGAAGTTTTGATTGTTTCTGTATCCGTGCCTTCAAGAGCCTTTTTAACATCAGCAATTTTTGCTTCTATTTCGGATTTATCTGCAGCATCAAGCTTATCGCCAAAATCATTCATTGCTTTTTCACACTGATAGCAAAGTGAATCGGCATTATTTCTTGTGTCGATTTCTTCTTTACGTTTCTTATCTTCTTCAGCGAATTTTTCGGCTTCCTTAACAGCCTTTTCAATATCTTCATCGGAAAGATTTGTGCTTGCTGTGATAGTGATATCCTGAGCATTTCCAGTTGCCATATCTTTTGCAGTAACTTTTACGATACCGTTGGCATCAATATCGAATCCTACTTCAATCTGCGGAACTCCTCTGGGAGCCGGTGCAATGCCTGTGAGGCTGAATCTTCCGAGAGTTTTGTTATATGCCGCCATTTCTCTTTCACCCTGAAGAATATGGATTTCAACAGAGGTCTGGTTATCTGCAGCAGTTGAGAACACCTGAGTTTTCTTAACGGGGATGGTGGTATTTCTTTCAATAAGCTTTGTGCAAACACCGCCGAGAGTTTCAATACCGAGTGAAAGCGGAGTTACGTCGAGAAGAACAACATCTTTAACGTCACCTGCAAGCACACCGCCCTGAATAGCCGCACCCATAGCAACACATTCATCGGGGTTAATGCCCTTATGAGGTTCTTTGCCTGTGAATTTCTTAACTGCTTCCTGAACAGCAGGAATTCTTGAAGAACCGCCAACGAGGATTACCTTATCGATATCGGAAGAAGAAAGGCCTGCATCCTGCATAGCTTTTCTTGTGGGTTCCATGGTAGCTTCAACGAGGTCTGCTGTGAGTTCGTCAAATTTACTTCTTGTGAGAGTGATGTCGAGGTGTTTGGGGCCTTCTGCATCAGCTGTGATGAAAGGAAGGTTGATGTTGGATGTAGTAACGCCGGAAAGCTCAATTTTAGCTTTTTCACTGGCTTCTTTAAGACGCTGAACAGCGCTCTTGTCTTTGCCGAGGTCTATGCCCGTATCTTTTTTGAACTCATCAATGAGATACTGCATAATCTTTTCATCAAAATCGTCACCGCCGAGGCGAGTGTTACCGTTTGTTGCAAGAACTTCAAACACACCGTCGTCAATTTCAAGAATAGACACATCAAATGTTCCGCCGCCGAGGTCATATACCATAATTTTCTGAGCATCGTCTTTGTCGATACCATAGGCAAGAGCAGCAGCTGTGGGTTCGTTGATGATTCTGAGAACTTCAAGACCTGCAATTTTGCCGGCATCCTTTGTTGCCTGACGCTGAGAATCGCTGAAATATGCAGGAACAGTTATAACCGCCTGAGAAATGGTTTCACCAAGATAGCTTTCAGCATCAGCTTTGAGCTTTGAAAGAACCATTGCTGAAATTTCCTGAGGAGTGTATTTTTTGTCGTCAATTTCTACTTTTCTGTCACTTCCCATATCTCTTTTAATTGAGATAATTGTTTTGTCGGGATTGGTGATTGCCTGTCTTTTGGCAACCTGACCGATGAGTCTTTCACCGGTTTTGGTAAAAGCAACAACAGACGGTGTTGTTCTTGCACCTTCCGCATTTGCTATAACAACTGCTTCGCCGCCTTCCATAACGGAAACGCAAGAGTTTGTTGTACCTAAGTCAATACCTATAATTTTTGCCATATTTATTACCTCCAAATATATTTAAAAATCTTTAATTTGCAACTTTAACCATACTGTATCTGATAACCTTATCGCGGTAGATATATCCTTTCTGGAATTCTTCCACAACCGTGTTATCCGCAATTGATTCATCATCAATATGCATTATTGCATTATGCTTTTCAGGGTCGAATTCACAACCCACTGCTTCAATCGCTTCAACGCCGAGCTTGGTAAACGATTCAAGCACCTGCTTATAAATCATTTCAATTCCTTTATAAAACTCTGTTTCCCTGTCTTCGTCTTTGAATGCCGCCATAGCACGTTCAAAGTTATCAACAACAGGCAAAAGCTCCATTACTGTGTCTCCAACAGAGTCAATATAGATAGATTCCTTTTCCTTAACGGTTCTTTTTTTGAAATTGTCATACTCCGCATAAAGGCGAAGATATTTATCATTCAGTTCGTCATAGTCTTTTTTCAATACAGTTTCTTCAGCCGGATTTTCCAAAACTTCTTCAACAGTTTCCTCTACTTCTTTAACTACTTCACTTTGAACCTCTTCTGAAGTTTTATTATTCATTTCTTCAGCTTTATCGGTTTTTTTAATCAAGTCCATTCTTCCTTTCATTATATTCTTTCAAACCTACAAGCGGTTTGGTAGTATCACCTATAGCATCATTAATGCATGATGTCAGATAGTCGAGTGTGGATATAACCTTTGCGTAGTTCATACGGGTGGGCCCTATTATTGCAAGCTTCCCCTGAATCCCGCCGCCAAGCGAATAATTGGAAACAACCATGCTTATATCCTCATCCTTCAAAACCGGATTTTCTCCGCCAATAATAACCGATGTTGATTTTCCGGTTGCTGAAAGAAGTTCCTTTAGCTTTGCTCGGTTATCTTTATTGAGAAAATTTAAAAATCTCTTTGTGCGGTCAATGCTGTTGAACTCAGGATGATTAAAAATATTTGAGGTTCCCGTTGTTACAATATCAACATTTTCCATTTCGTTTACTATGTCCGTGAGAAATCCAAAAACAGAATCGAGTATTCCGGTTTCGATTGGAATTATGCGTTTTTCCGCCTCAAGAACTTCTGCCGTCAGAACACTTGCATCGCAACCCGAAAAACGGTAGTTGAGATAATTGGAAAGCCTGTCAAGAACTTCGTTTTCATAAGGCTTATCGGTACGTATGGTGCGGTTTCTGACTGCGCTGTCGTCAGTTACAACAATCATAACAAAGCTTTTTTGGTCAATAGCAATGAGCTTTATATTTCCAATAGACATCAGCTGCGCCGCAGGAGTTGTGTACACAGCGGTGTAGTTCGTGAGAATCGACATAATATCCGAAATGCTCTCTATTGCCTTGCTCATTTCAATATATTTTTTCTTGAGAGCAAGCGTTATCTGATTTATTTCATTCACACTGAGGCTATATTCGTTCATCAATTCGTCAACATATACCCTATAGCCGAGATACGACGGTATTCTTCCTGCAGAAGTATGCGGTTTTTCAAGATATCCGCTCTCTTCAAGAGCTGCCATTTCATTACGCACCGTTGCCGAGCTGACACCGAGATTATGATTCTGAAGTATGTGAGAAGAACCAACAGGCTCAGCCGTGGCAATATAGTCTTCAACTATAGCCTGAAGAATTTTCTTTTTTCTTTCACTAAGCTCCATCATATCCCCTCCTACATTAGCACTCTTAGCACCTGAGTGCTAACAATTATAAAATATCACTTTTTTACTTATTTGTCAATACCTTCATATAAATTTATTGAAAATACACAATTAAACAAAATCGCAAAGCACCCCGTTAGACACATAATATGCTCTTTCGGAAAGAACAATGCGGTCGCCGAGGTCTTTTAACATACCTGTGCGAATATGCTTATCCAGAGTTTTTCCGAACACATCATAAACCGATTTCCCAAATCTCTTCGTGAATTCTTCCTTAACAGCACCGATTTGAGTGAGCCTCAGCGACAAAATCATAAACTCACTCATTTTATCCTCCTGTGTGAGGGTACACGTGTCTTCTCTTTCATTAAACCGGATGTAATTTTCAAAATCAGAAGTATTGGTGTATCTTATGTCCCGATAGCACGATGAAGCGCTGAGCCCTGCGCCTATGTAGTTTTGAGTAAGCCAGTATTTGAGGTTATGTTTCGACTCATATCCTTTTTTCGAAAAATTGGAAAGTTCATACTGAAAATACCCGGCATCTCCCAGTTCTTTTCTCACTATATCATACATATCCGCATACTCATCTTCGGATTTTTCGCTGAGTTCTCCCCTTTCAAGCATAGCGTAAAAAGGTGTTCCGGGTTCAAATTTCAATCCGTAGCAGGATATATGCTCAGGCGCAAGTTTTAGCACTTGATTAATCGAAGTGCTTAAAGATTCCATATTTTGCCCGGGTATTGCATACATTAAATCCAGGCTCACGTTATCAAACCCGGCATTTCTTATCATATCATAGCATCTTACAGTATCTTCGGATGAGTGGATTCTGCCGAGAATTTTCAATTCATTATCACAAAACGACTGCGAACCCAAACTAATGCGGTTGAATCCTATTGATTTTAAGCTTTTGATTTTTTCACTGTCCGCCGTTTTGGGATTTACTTCAAGCGTTATTTCTGCACTGCCGGAAACATCGAAATTTGAAAAAACCGCATCTGCAATTTTTGAAAGCTGAGCTGTTTCCAAAAGCGACGGAGTTCCGCCGCCGAAATATACCGTGTCAGCTTTTTCGTGCGGATATGAAGAAAGCTCCCTGCAAACCGCCGAAACATATTCATCACTTCTCCCAATGCATTGCGGATAAGAAGCGAAATCACAGTAATTACATTTTCTCACACAAAACGGAATATGAATATAAATCCCTGTCATTTTAATCACCCTAAGCTTTCATTTAGTAAAACAGACTGCGAAAAGCCGGAAATCTTCCGGTTTTCCGCAGTCTGCATAAATATCAGTTATTTTCACACAGAAGCCTGTGTGCATTATTATACAGAATATTTTCTGTTTCTTCATCTGTAAGACCAAGTTTGAAAAAGTTTTCAAGAGCCTCGCTGTGGCGCTCTATGGGGTAGTCGGTTCCGAAGAGTATTTTCTGAGTATCGTGCTTTCTTATAATACGCTTTATCTCTTCGGGAGGAAGCTTTCTTGATGTGCTTGAAGTATCCATATAGATATCTTCTTTGCCATACAAAAGCTCTTCAGCCTCGTCCCACTTCATATGACCTGCAAGATGGGCGCCGATAACCGTTATGCCCGGAAAATCACGTAAAATCTTCAAAAGTCTTGATGCAGATGAATAATCATAGTTAACATCACCCATATGGAAAAGCACAGGCAATTTTTCGGCACGGATAATTTCATATGCCGGATACATTCTTTCATCGTCTATATTAAAAAACTGAAAGTCGGGATGAAGCTTAATACCTTTCAAACCGAGTGCTTTTATTCTTTTAATTTCTTTTTCAAAATCATCATATTCAGGATGAAGAGTTCCGAATCCGAGAATATTTTCAGTAATATTCTCAGCTGCGGCATTGTTTACATCTTCAACCTGAGATGCTTTGAGAGCCGATGAATGAATAACAAATTTTTCTACTCCTGCATCTTCGGCACTTTTTTTCAAATCCTCTAAAGTCCCTATGCCGTGCATATCGTAGGAATAATATGTTCCAACATGCTCCACGGCACGCAGTGCAAGCTTTTCGGGCCATATATGGGTATGGATGTCGATTACTTTATAACTCAACTTGTTTCACCTTTATTTTAGTGTTTAAAATGACGCATTTTAGTAAATACCATTGCAATACCGTATTTATTGCATGCATCGATGGATTCCTGGTCTCTTATTGAACCGCCCGGCTGAATAATTGCAGTAATACCTGCTTTATGAGCCGCTTCAACGCAGTCTGAGAACGGGAAGAATGCATCAGATGCCATAACTGAACCTTCAACTTTGTCTTCACCGTATTTGATAGCAAGTTCAAGAGCGGTAATTCTGTTGGTCTGTCCGGGACCCACACCGATTGTTGCATCATCTTTTGCAAGAACTATTGCGTTTGATTTGGTGTGTTTAACAACCTTCCATGCAAACTTAAGGTCTTTCATTTGAGCTTCTGTGGGTTTTTTATCGGTTATGAATTCAAATTCTTCTTCGTTATAAAGCTCGGTATCTGTGCTCTGAACAAGAAGTCCGCCGAGAACCTTATTCACTCTTATTGCTTCTTTTGAAACCGGTTTGGAAATATCATCAAGCTGAAGAAGTCTGATGTTTTTCTTTTTCTGAAGTATTTCAAGAGCTTCAGCAGAGAATGATGGTGCAATAATGATTTCAAGGAATATTTTTGCAAGCTCTTGTGCTGTTTTGGCATCAACCTCACGGTTAAGAGCAACTATTCCTCCAAAAATTGAAACGGGGTCAGCATTATATGCTTTCATATATGCATCGTAGATGTTTTCGCCAATTCCCACACCGCAGGGATTTGCATGTTTAACTGCAACTGCCGCAGGTTCATCGGTAAATTCCTTGAGAAGCTCAAGTGCACCGTTGGTATCATTTATATTATTGAAAGAAAGTTCTTTTCCGTGAAGCTGTTTTGCAGCGGTGAGAACGCCGGTTTCATTTGAAACTTCCTTATAATACATAGCATCCTGATGAGGATTTTCGCCATATCTCAAATCCTGAACCTTTTCAAAGGTCATTGTGAATGTATCGGGGAAGCCTTCAAGACCAACCTGTTTTCTGAGATAGGTTGCAATAAGGGTATCATAGTGTGATGTATGTTCAAAAACCTTATACGCAAGAAGGAATTTTGTTTCACGGCTTACTTCGCCGTTTGCTTTGAGCTGGTCAATAACTGTTGCATAGTCAGCCGGGTCAACAATAACAGCAACATCCTGATTGTTTTTAGCAGCAGCTCTTATCATTGTGGGCCCGCCGATATCAATATTTTCAATAGCTTCTTCAAGAGTTGTACCCTCTTTTAAGATAGTCTGCTTGAAAGGATAAAGGTTTATTGCAACGATATCGATTGTATCAACACCGAGTTCTTCAAGCTGTTTCATATGGTCTGCATTGCCTCTTATTGCAAGCACACCAGCGTGAATATTCGGATGGAGAGTTTTAACTCTTCCGTCAAGACACTCGGGGAAGCCCGTGATATCGGAAACATTAATAACATCAATTCCCGCATCGGCTATAGCCTTCTGAGTTCCTCCTGTTGAAATAATTTCATAGCCGAGTAAAGAGAGTTCTTTGGCAAACTCAATTACGCCTGTTTTATCAGACACACTGATAAGCGCTCTTTTTTTCATTGGATATACACCTCTTTGAATATATTTTCAGCGGAAATTCCGCAAGCAGATAAACAATATCTATGTTATATTATAAACCAATCGCACAAATATTTCAACTGTTTTTTTCAAACAATATGAAATGTTGTATAATATTACTATTACTTTATTGATTTAAGAACTTCAAGAGTAAATTCCCACACCCTTGCAACCGAATCAACCGACATCTTTTCAAGCGGAGTGTGGATATCATTAATGTCGGGTCCATAAGAAATGCAATCGATTCCGGGGATTCTCTGAGAAAAGATTCCGCATTCAAGTCCGGCGTGAATAGCCTCTATAACCGGTTCTTTTCCATACATTTTCACATACACCCCACGAAACGTTTCACGAAGAAGCGAATCGGGTTTGTATTCCCATGCCGGAGATGCCGAAACGAGTTCCCCTCTTCCGCCAAGTGCGTATGCTAAAGCAATAAGCTTTTCCGACAAACATCTCATTTCAGATTCAAGACTGCTTCTCACAAGGAAGCTTACCGTGATTTTTTTTGCATCGGTTTTTATTATACCGCAGTTGAGCGAGGTTTTAACAAGCCCCTCAATTTCCTTGCTCATTGCCGCAACGCCGTTTGGCATTGTGTAGAGAAAAGTAATCAGAGAAGATGTTGCAGACGCACCAAGAGCATTTCCGCTATTATTGGATTTTTCTGAAAAATCAAGGATGATATCATTTTCCGCAAGATTATATTCTGCTCTGTATTCCGATTCAAGA
The DNA here is from genome assembly GCA_045536915.1 of Clostridia bacterium. Classification (GTDB taxonomy): domain Bacteria; phylum Bacillota; class Clostridia; order UMGS1810; family UMGS1810; genus RGIG1828. Next base: position 3,788 of record JAZSOL010000221.1, on the reverse strand, counting down.
AGTTTTATTTCTTCGCTGATTTGCTGTTCAAATTTTGAATCCATTAAAAAATCTGCTTCGCAAAGAACAGCTATGGCATTATCTTTTGCACCGCCGTTTATTTCAGCAAGGCGTATGTCTGCAATCTGAGACACACGGTGGAGCGCTCTTCCCATAAGAGAAATTGCGTTTGCTCTGCCCTTATGAATTTCCACACCGGAATGACCTCCGCAAAGTCCGCTGATTTTCAGAGAATATTTTTTGCCGTCAGATTTTTGAGGTTCATTATCAAATTCACATCTCACAACGTTCGTACCGGCACTGCTTACCGTGAACACACCCTCGGTTTCTGAATCAATATTAAAAAGAAGTCTTCCATTTATTGCGGACACATCAATATCCTTTGCGCCGTGCATATCAGTTTCTTCATCAACAGTGAAAACAGCTTCTATCGCCGGATGGCAAAGAGACGTATCATCTAAAATCGCAAGTGCCATTGCTATTGCAATTCCGTCGTCACCGCCAAGAGTTGTGCGGTCTGCAAACAGATAACCGTCTTTATGCATAAGAGTTATGGGTTCATTTTCAAAATCAATTATCTTATCTTCCGTTTTTTCGCAAACCATATCAAGATGACCCTGCAAAACAACTGAAGGCGCATTTTCATAACCTGCGGATGCATTCTTTTTAATGATAATATTATTAAATGAATCTCTCAAATATTCAAGCTTTCTCTCCTTTGCAAAAGCCTCGCAGTAATCTGCAATTTTTGTGGTATTTCCCGAACCGTGAGGAATGGAGCATATATCCTCAAAAAGCCTGAGAACCTTTTCACATTTCAATCCTTTTGTTATGTTCATAATCAAAATCCTTTCTTTAATATCCGAAAATAAAATATTTAACAACAGCCATCACTTCTCTTAAAGTGCACGGCCAAAAAACATACCAGTCAAGAGGTGCACCGGCGTGATTAAGCGAAAATCCGGCATCTGCGCCTATACGCTCTGCCCTGAATACATGAAAATCGTTTGTAATGAAAACAGCCTTATACCCCGGCTCAAACATCTTGTCGGCAATGGCTTTTGAAAACTTGAAATTCTCATATGTTGATGTTGATTTATCTTCTTTTATTATACGTTCGGCTTTAACGCCTTTATTACTGAGATAACGAAACATCGCTTCAGCCTCGCTTATATCTTCACCGTTGCCCTGTCCTCCGCTCACTATAACATATGCATCCGGATTCTTTTCAAGATAATCCGCCGCCACATTCAATCTGAATGCAAGAGGCCGCGTAACAACCTCACCTCTTACTCCGGCACCTAAAACAATCAGAACATCTTCTTTATAATCAGTATTGTCTGATTTGCCGTATATATCAAGAAAAAAAGTAAATGCAACGGCAACAACGCAACCTATAACCGCAAGATTTCTGAGAACTTTCAATAATCTGTTACGGCAAAACGAATCAAGCTTTTCTTCATATATGGTTACCGCCACAAAAACCAAACCAACAAATATGCAGGCAAAGTTTCCAAAATTTATATTTGTAAAAAACAGAGCCGCAACTCCGTTTATCAAAAGAAGTACTCCCAAAGACGCACCAATTAGTGCAAGAATTTTTTTCATAATATGCTTACCTCCTGTTTGATGATTATATTTCAGATTTAGATGCAAACATTTCAAAGGCTTCTCCTCGAGGATAGGCTCCGCCGCAGGCGGTTGTGATGTGTTGTATGGGTTGGCGGTTCCGACAAACCGTTATTGTGTATTTACGGAACATCCTAAAGGCTATTCCCTACAATTCCACCTCATTCGTCTGCATTCCTCAAAATCAAACTGTTTTGTCTGAGTGCAAAAGCGTTTTGATAAATTATATTAATCCTTTTTGTGCTGCTCTCCACAAGAATGTAACAATCTGAGCACGGGTGCAGGTTTTTCCGGGCGAGAAGGTTGTATCTGATGTTCCGTTTGTGATACCATTGTCCACCGCCCATGCGATTGCTTCGTAAGTTTCAGAGTTTGAATTTTTTATGTCTGTGAATTTGAGTTGTGTTTTACACTCAGGTTTTCCTGCCGCGCACCATATGAAATACACAGCCCCCATACGGTTGCAGTCGAAGTTCGGATACAGTGCATAATGTTCTACCATACCCTTTTTCTTTGCCCACTGCGCCGCCATATAGAAATAATCACTTTCGTATACATCGGCATAAGGGAACGGATTTGTCACTGTCGGAGACCCTGCCGCACGCCAAAGGAAGGTAAGAATCTGCGCCGTGTTGCAACTATCGTCGGGCGAGAACGTGACTGCACTTGTGCCGTTTGTTATATTCTTTTCAACCGCCCATTTTACCGGTTCAATGTAATATGCATCGCGGTCAACATCCGCAAATTGTGTTGGCATGGACTCGTTCTTTGTGATTTGTGCCCCTTCCGCTTCAAAAATTTGTGCAGTTTCGGCAAATGCATCACAAATATTCAATATAATTGCACCTTCGCCTACAAATTCCAACACACCTTCCACATAGGCGCCGCCGCCTTTTTGGTATGCAATGTTCATCAAAATACCTGCGCGATCGATGAGTCTGAATCTTGCAGGCTTCGGAGTTGTTTCATAGGTTGCAACATGACTGCCTTTCGTTGAAACATAGATACCGCCACCATTATTCGCCTGATTTTCAGCAACAACACCGTCCGACATCAAAAAGTCACTGTTCGGATTACACCAGACACCGCCGCCGAACGCAGCCTTATTGAACGTGATTTCGCCGCCGGTCATATTTATGATACCATCATCATTATTCCAGACACCGCCGCCGTATCCGTTGATTTGATCCGGACCTTCGCCGGCGACGTTTTTGGAAATGTTTCCGCTTTTAATTTCAAGGAGTCCGCCGTTGTTCCAGACACCGCCGCCGTATCTTGCGTAGTTACCGAGAAGTTTTGAGCCGTCAAGCTCTACTTTTCCTCCATTGTTCCATAAAGCGCCTCCACCTACCCCGGCTGCATTGTCATCAATGGTACCGCCTTTCAGAACAAGGTTTGCATGTGTGTTATTGTAGATTCCGCCGCCACTGCCGCCTTTAGCGATGTTCCTGCTGATGGTTCCTTCATACATGATAAATTTGTATTCGCCTTCATTATCGTTCCATACGCCACCGCCGTGAATCGCTTCATTACCGTAGATATCGCCACCGTAGAGTGTGAATTTTCCGTTGTTATATACACCGCCTCCGTATCCACCGTTGTTTTTTGTAATAAGACCGCCGTACATTCTTACTGTTCCGTTGTTATGGATGCCTGCACCGTATTCCGCTTCGCCATTTGTAATCTGAGCGCCATTAGAACGGGTGCAATTACATAAATAGAGCGTACCGTTTACACCTACATTGATAACTCTCTGCCCTCTGTATTCCATCGCAAGTGCATGATTGTTCAGGCAAAGGTAAAGCGTCTTACCGCCACCGATGTTAAGCGTGTTATCCAGTAGAACATCCTTATCGAGATAAATATATGCCACGCCATTTTTATATTGAATGGATTTTTCTCCGGACCACTTTTTGTATGCTGTCGTTTGGTGAGAGGTATGATCTCCTGTATTTTCGATATATCCACCGCAATAGCAATGCATATGTTCGGTTCTCGTGTCTTCTATATTAAATGTATAAACAACCACAGCCTGTTTTTTGTCATCGGTAACTTCTTTCAGTTTTGCAGATTTGCCGTTTACCTTAACAGTATCCTTGGTTGGTATTTTTATATACTTATCATCCATGCCATCTTTAAGTCGGAAGGCCAAGCGGTCT
>JAZSOL010000227.1:0-10104 GCA_045536915.1 Clostridia bacterium | reverse complement strand
AGCAGGTTGCTGCTGCGCAGTCGAAAAAGAAACCGAAACTCGTCCTTGTTATTGGAATTGCCGCCGCTGCGGCTGTTTTGATTATCGCGGCAGCTGCATTTATAATTTTCGGGGGCTCAAAATCCGACCCATACAATCTTTTTACCGAAGGTCTCCTTGCTGTTCAATCCGGTGATAAATGGGGATATGTTGATAAAAAAGGAAACTATGTAATCAATCCGCAGTTTGATTTTGCATGCGCTTTTGACGATAACGGTCTGGCTATAGTATTATCCGGGGGAAAATACGGCTTTATCGACAAAAAAGGCACATATGTGATAAATCCTCAGTTTGACAGTGCCTTTGCTTTCGGAAAAAACGGTCTTGCCCCTGTTGAATCCAACGGAAAATGGGGTTACATCAATAAAAAAGGCAACTATGTAATCAATCCGCAGTTTGATTTTGCATGCACTTTTGACGATAACGGTCTTGCGGCAGTAATATCCGGTCATAAATACGGATATATCGATAAAAAAGGAAACTATGTAATAAATCCTCAGTTTGAATTGGCCGGTACATTCAGTAATGGTTTTGCTTGTGTTTCCTCCGACGATAAATACGGATTTATCGATAAAAATGGCAATTACATAATAAATCCTCAATTTGATTATGCTTATTATTTTGAAAAAAACGGCCTTGCAGCAGTTGAATCCGCCGGGAAATGGGGTTACATCAATAAAAAAGGCAGCTATGTAATCAATCCTCAGTTTGACGAAGTAAAAGCTTTTTGTGAAGGCCTTTGTGTAGTTCGTGTTGGTGGTAAATACGGTGTTATTGATGAAAAAGGCAGATATGTAATCAATCCTCAATATAATGATATCGGTTATGATTTCACTCTCGGCCGTTGCAGTTTTGTGGATAATAACGGAAAATGGGGCTATATCAACAAAAAAGGTAATATTATAATAAATCCTCAGTTTGACTATGCCACCGCATTCTATGATGACGGATATGCATTTGTGGTTATGGGAGATTATTACGGAGTAATTGATAAAAACGGAAACTATGTTATCAATCCACAGTTTGACGCAATTTGTGATTGGGTATACATTTAATTATGGATAAAGAAAAACCCTGCTTTTCGGCTCCCTTCCGTAAGGAAGAGTGGATTCGGGCAGGCTCTTGTAAAGTGAATAGTATCGGTATGGACGGCGTGATTTTGTCACGCCGTCTTTTCATTTTGTTCAAGTTCGCGTTCAATGCAATCCGCCATGTCTTCGGGTGTAAGCCCTCGGATAATGCCAATTCCGTTGTAGTAGATGTCAACCAGCTGAAAACGCTTCCCGTCAAGATATTTAGCAAGATATACGATTATCTTTTCAATGAATTCATGGACAAGCTCCGCCGTTAGTTCTTTGATTTCAGTTATGCGTTTTACCTTGTCTATGAATCTCTGGAGATTTTCAGTTTTGTCTGTTTCCGTGCTCAAATACTCTTCCATGATTGGAATTGATTCTTTCAGCTCCTGCTGTTCTTTCTCATAAGCCATAGACATTGTAGCATAGCGTTCATCAGAAAGCTTTCCGCTTGCGTTGTCTTCATAAATTCTTTGGATAAGGTTATCTATTTCGGATACTCTCTTCTTGGCTTTGCTCAGTTCTTTACGCTTTTCGGAAAGTTCTTTCTTCTTTTCTTCTCCATAAGATTCCATCTGCTTTTTCGCGAACTCTTCTTCGAAAAGGTTTACATTCATAAATACTCTCTTCATGTTTTCAAGAACGATTTCATATACCGCCTTTTCTCTGATGTAGTGTGCAGAACAATTAGATGAATCTTTACGATAGGTGGAACAGAAAAAATATGCCTGTTCTCTCTTGTAGCAGTTTGTGGCACTGTAATAGAGCTTTTCTCCGCAATCGGAACAGTAGAGTAATCCTGAGAACCAACTGGTAATACCGGTCTTTGTAAATCTCCTGCGGTGCTTACGGAGTTCCTGCACAAGTTCAAATATTTCTCTGTCTATGATTGCAGGGTGCGTATCATGGAATATCTTCCATTCTTCTTCAGGTTTCTCTATCTTCTTTTTGTTCTTGAAAGACTTTGTGGAAGTACGGAAGTTCACGGTATCTCCGCAGTATTCCTGCTTCGCAAGAATATCCGCAACAGTTGAAGTTCCCCAATGGTATGGAACAGAAGGTGGTTTGCAGCATACTCTTCCTATACTGCTCCAGTATTCATTCGGTGTCATAATCTTTTCCGCTTTCAGCCTGTTAGCTATCTGCGTAGGTCCAAGTCCTTCAACGCAAAGACCATAGATTTTCCTTACAACTTTCGCCGCGGGTTCGTCTATTATCCATTCTTTCGGATTATCCGGATCCTTCATATACCCATATGGTGGATTTGTTGTTAATGGAAGTCCGGACATTCCTTTGTTCTTGAATACGTTCCGAACCTTTTGACTTGTATTTTTGGCGTGCCATTCATTGAACAGATCCTGCATTGGAACTATATCGCTTATACCTTTGGCTGTATCAATATTATCCATTATGGCTATATACCTTACACCCAAATCATCGAAACCCTCTTCAAGAAGCTGACCTACAACTAAACGGTTACGACCCAATCTTGAATGGTCTTTTACTATTAGATTTTCAATCAATCCCTGCTCCGCAAGCTCCATGATTTCTGTAAAGGCAGGTCTTGCAAAATTCGTTCCGGAAAAACCGTCATCAATAAATACTCTCGTATTTTTAAATCCGTTTTCCTTTGCGTATTTCTCCAATATGGCCTGCTGGTTTTTGATGCTGCCCGAAAGTCAGTCCTGGTCATCATCTCTTGAAAGGCGGCAATACAGGACAGTTATTTTATCTTTATCCGACTGTTTGTTCTTACTCATTTTTCTCCTTTCCACAGCCTGACAAATGATTTGAATTATCGGACGAACTCATATTATCACAGCTGTTATTAAACTTCAACACTTTAAAGCACGAATTTATATCTATATTCCTTTATCTACTCCTGCTGTACCGATTTCGCCGCAACACGTTCCACTTTTTCGGCAATGCTTTCGCTTGCGGTTTTGTCAAAATACGTTCTGACGATGTATGTGGTACCATCGGATTCCTGCGTATATCGAATAGGTTTCGCAAACATTCCCTTTTCAAAATACGCGATTCTTTCTTCTCTTGTTAAATTCATAAGATGTTCTTTTATCTCCGCAATAAGTTTTGCAAGCTCGTCGCTTGCTTCGATTACTTCTCCGTTTGGGAATACATATCTCATTTTATCATCTCCTTTTGCTGTCACATTCCTGTACATTTTCCAGTACACATTAGTGTCACTTTTTCCGTTTTAAATTCGGGGTTGCAGGGGATTTTCCCCTGGCGAGCTGTGTTTTGGGCCCAAAACACGTTGCTTGCGACGGAATACATAAATTCTTCTTTTCCGTTACCATTTTCGGTATGAAACAAATCCCGTCACTTTTTCAGTTCAATCAGCCGTTTTTGATTTGTGCGGATAAATTTAACTGAAACACCTTTATTTTTCAGCATGGTCTTACCGTATTTATGAAGAAGTTTTGCTGCTGTATTGGCGGAAACATCTTTGCAATTCATATCGGAAATTAACTCGGAAGCTGTTCCGAACCATATTCTTTTATCCTGCATAAACTCCACTACCTGCTGAAAGAAAAAATGATCTTCCGTGAGCACAGGATAACCCGCTCTGATTTCATTCTTTACAACCGGTTTGAGCATCTCATTTACTAATTCATCGTCCTTCATTTTGTCAGCTCCTTTACATTTACTGTCATTTATGAATCCGTCACAAGAAAATTTTACATTATCTGGCATAAAAAGTTTATGACCTATTTGGCCGTGTTACTATCCGATTTGGTCGGTTTAAAACTCTTTCAAGAAAATTATATCTTTGCTTTTCGCTTGAGTTTATGGCGTAATGAGGCATGAACTTTCCCTCTTACGGCAAATGAACAGATTTTCTACCCTTTCATAAGAAAATTATATCGCATATTTCTTCAGAGTGTTATGGACTCGTAGTGCTACTTTTCTATCACAATTTGTGCAAGTTTTCATAAATCACAGCTTAATTTACCAAAAAAGGATACAAAAAAGCCGTTGCATAGGTACAGAAAACAAGGCGTGTTCCAAAAGCGAAACTCGCTAAACTCGTTTTTGATGCCCTCATGCAACGGCTTTTACATCATTTCTATCTCATTCATCAAATCATTAACTATGTAACGCCATATTACGAAGATTTTCGATATTCATTTTTTGCTCCTTTTTGAACAATTTTATATTACCAAAAAAATCCGGCGAATTATGCCGGATTTTATGGATTTTCTGTATTTTGTTTGTGAACAAATATTTTCCGTGGACCAAAAAATCTGATTACTTTTAAAATTCTATATGCTTTCATACTTATCCATTATTCTCTTAATCCCATCAACAAATTCTTCAGGATATTCGCTTGGGGCATTATGTGCTCCGCAAAATTCTTCAAACGGAACCTGCCATTCCTCGGATAACTTTTTGGCGGCCATATAAAAGCAGTTATTCTTATGATCTTTTCCGGCGCACAAAACGGTTGAAACGGCCGGTTTTTCAAGAGGAATATCTTCTTCGTCAAAAACATAAAGAAATTCATTTTCGATAAAATATTTTATGTTTTGTTCCTGTTTTAAAAGCGTTTCTTCGCTTTTTTGTTCGGTGAAAACATCATCGCATACAAGAAGCCTGAACTTATTTGCCGCGCGACCGTATTTCTTTTCTTTTATAAAAGATTTTGCCTTTTGAATAATCTGTCTGTGTTCATCTTCTTCCGGCAAAAATGACGCAACGGGAGGTTCATAAAGAATCACCTGTTTTATTAAATCCGGATACATTTTTGAAAGTTTTATTGATATAAAGGCTCCTGCGCTGTGGCCGATAACCGTAACTTTTTCGTCCGGAGATTCTTTTTTTATTATTGCCGCTGCATCATTTGCGGAAATTTCCCAGAAGCTCCCGGAAATGTTTCCGCTGCTTTCGGAATATCCTCTTCGGTCATATCTTATCGCGGTACAGTTTTTTGAAAGAATATCTGCTGCTTTTTCAAAAAAGCTGCTGTCAACGGCAGCGCCGTGGATCATCAGAACAAGTTGCCCTTTGCCCGCAACCGAATATGAGATAGTTCCGCCGTCGGCACAAATGATTGATTTTTTGTTTTCCATACTTTTCCTCAAACGAAACAAAGGCAGTATATTTCAACTGCCTGTATTTCGCTATGTTTATGTAAAAAGAAGTGAGAAATTATTTGTGTAAAAAATGTTTTTTAAAAACCGGTATCAGTCATCAAAACCGTTCCAGCAGGGAACACCGGTATATTTTTTTGCTTTTTCTTCGCCGGAAAGAACGCGGATAGCGCCGTTTGCAAGGGCTTCCATTTCGAATTCGCCGGGATAAGCGGAAACAGGAGCAATCCAGCTGCATGCTTCGGTGATTTGTTTTACGAGGTCTTCGCTGTGAACCATTCCGCCGCCAAGAAGAATTCCGTCAACTTTGCCTTTAAGAACAGTTGCCATGGAACCGATGTTTTTAATGATCTGATAAATCATTGCGTTCCAGACTCTTTCAGCAGTTTTGTTTCCGGAAGAAGCAAGAGCGGTAACCTCTCTGGCGTCCGCAGTTCCAAGATGGGAAACAAAGCCGCCGGTTCTGGTGCAAAGAGATTTGATTTCTTTAAGATCTTTGTCTTTTGCATAGCGAAGAAGTTCCGCAACGGGAACCTCGCCGCATCTGGTGGGAGCCATAGGACCTTCGCCGCCGACGATGTCGTTGCCGTCGATCATTTTGCCGTGCTCATGGGCGGAAACGGAAATTCCTCCGCCGATGTGGCAGACAACATAGTTGGATTCTTCGTAATTCTTTCCGATGATTTCGGAATGGCGGATAGCGGTTTCTTTAAGGTTAAGAGCATGGAGATGAGAAGCTCTGTAAACACCTTTGATACCGGTCATTCTTGCAAGGTCGCTGAATTCATCGACCTGGGGCGGGTTTACGGTAAAGCATACGCCGCCATACTGTTTTCTGAATTCTTCCGCAATCTGTACGCCAAGGTTTGCCGGATGCTGAACGCCGCCTGCTGCGATTCTTGAATGTTCAAGAAGAAGTTCATCAACTTCATATACACCGCTTACAAGAGGACATACGCTTCCGCCTCTTCCAACAAAAGCATCAACGTTTTCAAGGGAAACATTGTTCTTTTCAAGAAGTTCTTTTATGGTATCTCTTCTGTAAGGAAGCTGATCGCTTATAGCATCATATTGTTTGAGCACGTTTGCATCATGAGCAACGTTTTCGGAAAACAAGCATTTTTCGCCTTCGAAAAGTGCTATTTTAGTAGAGGTGGAACCCGGGTTTACTACAAAAATTTTATAATCTTTCATCTTAAATAACCCCCTGTGCCCTTACGCAGCTCATTGCTATATTGCCGACCATATCATCAACGGAAGCACCTCTGGAACAGTCGCATACGATTTTTGCAAAACCCTGGAGCATAGGACCGTATGCATCTGCATGGCCGAAGAGCTGAACAAGTTTTACGCCGATGTTGCCTGCGTTAAGATCGGGCCAGATAATGATATTTGCGTTGCCTGCAACTTTGCTTTCTTTCGGAACTTTCTTTGCTGCGACCTTCGGATGAAGGGCGGAGTCGAGCTGGAATTCGCCGTCGATTGCAAGGTCGGGTCTTCTTTCATTTGCAAGCTTGGTTGCCTCAATAACTTTGTCAACAAGAACGCCGCCGGCGCTTCCGCAGGTGGAATAGGAAAGCATAGCGCATCTGGGTTCCCATTCAAGAAGGGAATGGATAGTATCGCAGGCGGAAATTGCAATACTTGCAAGTTCATCAGCATCGGGGTTTGCGCAAACAGCGCTGTCGCCGAAACCGAGAAGAGGACCTTCGCTGCCTTCATATCCGGGAATGTTGAATACGGCGACGCTTGATACAACGGAAACGTCTTTCTGAAGACCGACAACAAGCTGACCTGCCATAATAACGTCGCCGGTTGAATGGGTGAGTCCAGCAAAAGTTACATCAACGGTACCCACAGCCTGCATCATAAGTGCGGTGTACATGGGGTCTTTGGCTTTGCGTTTCATGGTTTTTGCGCTGTTGAGCGGATGTTTTTCGGTATATGCTGCAATAAGTCTTTCAAGTCTGTCTTCATTGAAAGCATCAATAACGGTGATGTTTTCAAGGGATACTCCGAATTCTTTTGCGGCGTTTTCAATATCTTCGGGAACGCCTACCAATATCGGAATACAGTAACCTTCATCGGCACATTTTCGTGCGGTCAAAAGGATTTTTTCTTCGGTTGCTTCCGGAAAAGCAACTCTTTGCGGAGCGGCTTTTGCGCGCTCGTATATTCTTGTCATAATATCCATATCAGCTTCTCCTTTAAAGTTTTTCTGCCAGGGCAAAAACGCAAACGATATCCGTTTCGTGGGAAACAGATACATGGATTGCATATTCCGTCCCGTAAAGAGCCTCGAAACATTCCTTCGTTTTTCCAAGAAGGAAAGGTGCGGGCTTTTCTTCTTTTCCGTTCAATATTTCTATCTCTCCGGGACGGAATTCTATTTTGCAGGAACTTATTGCTTTATAAACAGCCTCTTTGGCCGAAAATTTTCCTGCTAAATAATGCCGTTTTTCGTTGCTGGATTTTGCTTCTGCTCTTTCTTTTTCGGTATATGCTCTCATCAGAAACGGGTCGCCGTCGCTGATGGCAGCTTCCGACAGCCGTTTTACTTCAAAAATATCTGTTCCGATTCCAATAATCATTTTGCTTTTCTCCTTTTGGGGCGCAAAAAGGGCAGCAGCCGATTTTGTTGACCGCTGCCCTTTCCTTTGGGGGGTATTATTATGTCGGAAGGTACTTTATATTAAAATTGCAATCAGTCTTTTCTTCCATATTCGATATCGCCGTCAACATATTTGGGCGGGATTACCGGGATCTGGAGGTAAGAATCATATTTACCGCCGGAATAAATGGAAGTATCACCTTTGTTGTCTGCTTCCCAGGTAAGGGGTTCGAACCAGCCTTCTCTGATGTAGTGACCTGCAACCTGGATACGGAGGGACTGACCTTTGTGCCAGAAGCGGCTGGAAGGAACGATTTCGATATCAACGGGAACAACTTCGCCGGGCTGGATCTTTTCTTCTTTGAGATGGCTCTGGATAGGCTGGAATGCGGTGGATTTTTCTTCATCAAGAGCACGGTGAGAAACTCTCATTTTTCCCCATGCACCGGGATAAGGTTCGCCGAGAACATCAACAGGAAGCCATTCGCCTTTGGTGTCGAGCTTCTGAATGTTAATAAAGATATCAGCGTCGTTATATTCTTCTGCGGTTACCCACATATGGAGTTTCATATAACCGGTGATTTCGGTGTCTTCTTCGAATTTGATGTCGAAGTTAGTAACACCGGTTGCGCCGTCATAGCTTACCTTGGATTCGTTTGCAAGAGGTTCCCAGGAAAGTGCGTTGTTGGCTGCATCAAGATAGAGTTTTTTGTACTGGGTACGTTTAAGCGGGAAGGAAGTTTCCGGACGGTTTTTGGCATAGAGGAAATCATGTGCGTCCTGAACTTCGATACGTACTCTCGGGGTGGATTCCCAGCAGTTATGAATATCTTTCAGGTAACGGTCAAAGAACATATTGAGTTCTGCAAGGTTTTCTCTGTCGTAGCTATCCGGCCATTCGAAATCGCGGTGAGCACGCATCCATTTTTTCTTGGATTTGATTTTTCTGAAGCCCTGGAAGGAACCGCGGAGATGGAAATGGTTCCAGCATGCAGTGCAATATACCGGGATTCTGATGTTTTCAAATTTCGGGATTTTGTCTTCCCAATATGCGTTCATAAGGGGAGATTTCTGTGCCATTGCAACAGCGTCTTCAACGCCGTTTTCACCGGTTACGGAACCTACAATGTATTCGTTGAAGGTGATTGCGGGAATACCGCCTTCATAAATACTTTCGCGGTAAATATCGGAAGTTGCTTCGAAAGGAGCGATGCAGGTAAGGTGCGGCGGCTGTTCTGCTGCAATTCTCCACTGGCTCATTGCAACTGCGGAGTTACCGCTGAGTGCAACTTTTCCGTTGCTCCAAGGCTGCTGTGCAACCCATTCAACAAAGTCGTAACCGTCACGACCGTCCTGGGTGCCGAAATAATCTGCGTCGCCTTCGGAATGGCCTGCACCACGGGGGTCAACGTTTGCTACTGCGTAATCTTTATAGCACCAGTAAAGAGGATCGGGAGATTCGAATTTTGCGAATTTGGAAACAGTGCCGGGGGTTACGCCCATGATCTGCCATTCGCTCATACCTTCGCCGGGGCGTTTTCCATAGAAGCTCCAGGAAACAAGGCAAGGAAGGTTGCTTTTATCTTTCGGACGGAAAATATCGCAATAGATTGTAACGCCGTCACGCATTTTTACGGGAACGTCCTGATCGCAAATAATGCCGGGAGCGCATTCGTAACTTCTCTGGTTGAAAGCAGGGCAAACACCCATACCCATAGCGTTCATTCCTGCGCCTTCTGCGTCGCGGTTTTCAAGGCTGGGGTCAATAGGGGTTTTGGCTTTGCGGTAGATAACTTTGGTTTCAACGCCGTTAAAAACTTTGGTTTTTGTAAATCTTTCGGGTTTCGGCATTTCGGGCATGTTTATCCTTCTTTCTTTATAGTATAATTATTTTATAAAGGGTGAAGTTGTAATTCTTCACAAAGTTCGGTAATGTAATCGGTTGCCATACCGACGGTTGCTCTTCTGCGGAATTCCATGAAGGAGATTTCTATGTCGAATTCGTCTTCAAGGAAGTTGGTCATCTGGGAAACGTTTCCGGATTTTGCGCCGAGATCGTCGATAAAGCGGGTATCTTCGTTAATTTCTTCGGGTTTTTTGCCGAAAAGAGCGCAGCATCTTTCTACGATCTTTTCATAAACCTGTTCTCTTATAGTCATTTAAATTCAGTCCTCTCAAAAATATTTGATTCTTGGATTTTGTCCACGATTACATTCTAAACTTTTTGAAACGTAATTTGAATATTGACAAAACCAAAGTTTTGAGG
>JAZSOL010000279.1:0-3601 GCA_045536915.1 Clostridia bacterium | reverse complement strand
ACAAAGCGGATACACGGTGTGAGAATCTGCATACACACCTGTTTCAATTTCATAACCCGTCGCCGTGCTTTTCCCGATCACATTTTTCGTTGCGGGACTGCACATGATTTTAAGATTATCCGGTGCAAAGGACTCTCCGGCACTTTTAAGCTCTGTGAGAATAACAAGCTCAGAAAGGGATACACACTCTGAAAATGCACCGTCTGCGACGGCACAAACTCCGTAGCTTCCTATGGTATCGGGAATTATGAGCTTTGTGAGTAAAGAAGCATCAATGCCTTCTTTTATGCCGGTGAGAGTACATTCCGAACCGGAAACATAATATGTGTACAAATCGGATAAGGCATACAAAGGCTCAAACTCTGAATTTTCAATCAAATCAAAGCTTGAATTTTCAGACATTGCAAATGCGGTTATGTATGATACATTATCCGTATAGATTGGTGCATAGCTTCCCGACACGGCATCGGATTTTCCTGTCAGCGAAAAGATTTTGAGTCCGTTTTCAAGAGCAGCGCCTACAGAAATAGGAACTCTGACCTTTTCATACGAATCAAAATAAAAATCCATAAACCTTCCCTCTGCCGAAAATACAATGCGGATTTTGTGCCATCTGCCAAGTGACACGGAATCTGCAATTTTCAGCCTGCCGTTTGCCGGAATAACCGATGTGTCAAACACATAAGTCCCGCCTACAGCATTGGAATTAAGCACATAGAATCCGCCTTCGGAAACGGATATGAGGTTATAGAGCCAGTTTTCCTTCGAGAGAGTGCCGTCTGAAGCTTCAGAGTAGGCGCAGAGTGAGAGTCCGAGCCTTGAGGAGCTGCTATTAAGCATAAATTCCGACTCAATTGATGTTGATTTAATGGAGCCGTAGTCGGATGAGGCACGGTTGGCATTGTGAATAAAATTCCCCGAGCCCGCGCTTACCGGAGTAAGCTCATACACGCTGTCGTCAGGAGCTTTAAAGCTCACGCCGCTTTTTATGGCATGGCTGAAGTGAGAGCTCTGAACACTTAGTGCTCCGCTTCCGTTGAAGGTTCTTGATGCAATGTAGTCAATATGGTTTGAGTCGGGGTCGAAGCCAACGTTGGAGCTTCCTGCTTCAGAGTTGTTGTTGTATTCCAGAGTGTAGCTTCCGCCGTAGCCATAGAAGGCCGCAACACCGCCTGATTCCGAAACGCTCACCACGTCATACAAGCCATACTCATCATACACATTCCACGTGCCCTCTTTGCAGTCGGCAACGGTTATCAGACATTCCTCATCTGATGAAAATTCAAAAGAAATATCATCCGATGTTCTTTGCTTCTGCTTTGCAAAAAGCACCACACGGTCTGAAATTACTGCACCTGCATGGGTGTTGGTTTCAATGGGGGTTACATCATATGAAAAGTCGCTTCCTGCATCGCTTACCTGAATAACATTCAAAAAGAAATCTTCATTTTGCTCCGCTTTTGGTGAAATTTCAATGCGACTTCCGCCGCCTTCGTTGATTCTTCCGGGCAAAACAGAGGCAAAGTAGTTGGTGCCGTTTACCCACGCATCTCCCTCACCGCCCTCAGTCACGCTTACGCTCAGGTTATCCGCTTTTGGCAAAAGAGCATCGAGGGTGAGTCTGCCGCCGTAGCCATTGCCGGTAACTTCTATAGCAATGCGGTTTCCGTTTACCTCGGGAGCATTTTTTGTGTGGAGAAGCCAGGTCTTTTTAAATGAAGCCTTACTGCTTTCCACCCTGTCGAACACAACAAGTGCCGCAGGAACATTTTCCTCTTTGAGATTCAAAAACATAAAGCTTCGCTCATAGCCCGAAACCTTATCGGAATAAGCATTGGCTATGTCACCCTTAAGGTAAGACCAGTCAGGATTTGTGGAACTTTCGCCGTATTCTGCACCCATCACACGTCCGCTTCTCCATTTTGCGGAAGAAAGATTGTAGGCTGTGATGCTTGAAGGTGCATGACCGCCGTTTTTCCGCTCCTGACCGCCATCGTTTTCGATTGGGTATGAGGTTGGTGTGGTTTGCTTCGACACAAAAGTTTCCGAAGGGTCATAAATCAGCATACAGTTATGGGCTATGGTTCTCGACTGATAGTTATTGTCGTGAGCTCCGGCATAAACGGAGCTGCCGTTATTTGAGGTGTCTCTGCCTTCGGATGAATTGTCTGCCGCCTGATAGTAGCCGGTGTCATTGGCAAGACCGCCCTTATAGTAAATCTGAAACGCTCCGGCATCGAGGTGTTGATGCTCATTAAACTGATTTTCCACAACCTTCATCTCTGCCACAACAGCTGACGACTCCTTGCCTTCATCCCAACCCGTGCGTGCAATCATGGCGCCATAGGGCGAAGAAAAGAATCTTGTGAGCCCAAGCTCCGACACAGGCTTTGAACCTACATCCGGGTCGGACATAATAAGAAACTCAACCGGTGTTACCGTCTGGTTTACATTCGTCTGATTGAAGTTATATACCTCAAGGAATTTTTGAGCCTCGCAGTTGATGTACGGGTCATCAAAATACGATGCTGTGTAAAGAAGCGCACGGAGATTCATATACGACCTTGAGCCGGGGTAGTGGTTGTTGAAGGCGTTGTCACCGCTTCGCAAAAAAGATCCGTCGGGTCTTTGGGAATACAGCGCCCCATACACTACGTCCTTTTGCTTTTCTCCATACACCTTTTCAATTCCGTAGGCAGCATCAATGAGATGAGCGGATATTATTTCCCATTGGTATCTGTAGGACAGATAATGGAGTCCGGGGAAGAAGTAACCGCTTTCATACATGAATTTACGAGCATCCACATATTCTGAAAAATATCTGCCCATAACGTTCTGATAGATTTCGTCATTGTCGCCGTACATTGCAATTGCCGCCGAAAGCAAATCACGCATAAGTATTCCTTCGGCTGAATGGCTCATGATTGAGCTTCCGTTTGACGGAGGCCAGCTTATGTCGGATTCTGAAGCAAGGCTTACGACCTTGCTTTGAAAATATGTTTTTTCCGCCTCAGTCACGAGAGGATAGCACCAGTCATACACTACACCGATAAGATAAATTGCTTCTCCGAGTGAATTATAGTCATACCACACTCCCGTGTTGCCTTCAAGAACCGCTGTAAGCTCATCTATTGCCGCTCTGCCGGTGCTTTCGTCACCGTAGATTGCATAGTAAAAGGCTTTGGACTCAATACAGCTTGCCGCCTGCGCAGTAAAAACTGAACCGTTTTTCATATCTTCCGGCATTTTTTCTCCGGCAAAGAATAGGAATCTGTCCCATTGTGATTTGTTCGGTTCCTTTTGGGCATTTTCCAGAATAACCGGAATATCCGCCGAATTAAAGTAAACACGTGGTCTCTCTGCTATGGGTTTCATGTCGGTGTGGTATACTATGTCTGCAAAGCATGAAAATGATGAAATTAAAAAAAATGCAAATACAGTTGTCAAAACGAATAAAATATATTTTTTCATGACAACCTCGCTTTCTGTAATTTTTGATTTGTAAGAGAGCTTGAAAAGGGAATTAACACATTTCATTGCAAAAAGTGGATAATTTCATTTTATGAATCGCCCCTACAATTTGTCTTGATTAGCATATATC
>JAZSOL010000269.1:0-3583 GCA_045536915.1 Clostridia bacterium | reverse complement strand
CTTCCATTGAAATTTCAAGTTCCTTTGAAAGACGATAAACCGTTTCAGCGCTGCATTTTTCAAGCTGAGTCTTGCCGTTTATGATATCTGTAAGGGTAGAATAAGGAACTCCACTGTTTTTGGACAGACGATATTTAGTTATGTTTTTCTTTTTCATGATTTCGTTAATAGTCAAATAAATCACCTGCCTTAATTACATTATAACGGCGTACCGTTATAATGTCAATAATATTATATTGCCCAAGTAATCAAGGTAAGTATCATTTTTAATTGAAAACAGTTTTTAAATCATATAAACCATACTATTGGTATAAAAATAATTTTACTATTATTATGATTAGTGTGTTCATTTTTGTTTTGCACCGTGCTAAAATAGTGTTGTAAACAAAGCGAGGTGCTTAAAATGATAATAAAACTGTCCGAAAATATAAAAACGTTCCGTAAAGAAAGAAAAATGACCCAAGAACAATTAGCAGAAGCACTTGGAGTAACTGTTGGCGCAGTGTATAAGTGGGAACGAGAGCTCTCCACTCCGGATATTGTTCTTATCATGGAGCTTGCAGATTTGTTTGGAGTTTCTGTTGACGTTCTTCTTGGTTACGAATGGAAAAACAGTGATGCCGGAGCTGTTCTTGATGAAATAAAAAGGCTCTCTGAAAAAAGAGATTATTCCGAAGCATCTTCAAAGGCCGAAAAATCCATTAAAAAATATCCGAATAATTTTGACATCGTCTATCAAAGCGCACTTATGTACCTTTCAAAAGGCGAAAGCAACCATGACGAAAAAGCATATTCACGGGCAATTGAACTTTTTGAACATGCGTGTGAACTGATTGCCCAAAACACCGATGCAAGTATCAGTGAAACTTCCATTCGCACTCAAATTGCAAAAACTTACCTCTGGCTTGGAAATCATGAAAAAGCTCTTGAACTTTTGAAAAAACATAACGTCTGCGGAATAAACAATGCTTTTATAGGTATGATCCTCGCTGATTTCCTGCACGATAATACAGAGTCCGAAAAATATCTCGAAAAAGCGGTAAGCTCCTGCCTTTCAGACCTGGATTACGCAATGATAGGTTATGCAAATGTGTTTTTTAAAAACAAAGATTATGATACAACTTTAGATTGTATCCGTTGGTTGAGAAACGCTTTTCGTGGAATCCAGCCGGAGGAAAAACTATGCTATTTTGATAAATATGACTGTGTTCTTCTTGAAACAATGGCAGAAGTTTATTGCTTTAAGATTCAGCCGGAAAACGCAAGAAAGTATCTTCGAATGGCACTTGAAAAAGCAAAAAAATACGATAAACATATAAACGAAATCAAGGGAGTGGAGCTTTATGACAGAATGCACCTTGATTTTCAGCCGGCTTATGATATTTACGGTGAAACAGCACTTGATTGCCTTAAACGAAGAATAAACTATGGCGAAAGGCTTGAAGAAGATGATGAAGATATTCCATATATGCTTGAAATCTGGCGCGAAGAGTTTAAGGAGGTGTTCCCGAATGAGCAATTATAAATCTGTCATTAAAAAGAATTTTTTGAGTATTTCGGGAGTTTTGATTCTAAATATAATTGCTTCTCTCGCAATGGTTTTTGCAGGCTATTCCCTTTCTTTTCTTGTCACCGCCTATGAATATGAAGGTGACAAAATAAAGGCTCTTACCATTACTTTTTTAATTGAGCTGATAATCTGGATAACCGCAATGGGAATATACTATATCACTTGTATTTCTCAAGCAAAGCTTCAGCAAAAAATCAAAAATGACCTTCGCAGAATTATAGGAGAAAAGATCTCCACTTTGGATTACGGAGAATTTGTAGAAAAAGATAGCGGAAACTACGTTTCATGGCTTACCAATGATGCAGAGCAGATTTATAGTCAGTCTTTCTCGTCCCTTTTTTCAGCAGTGGAAAATTTGTCTGCGGCAGTTTTTTCATTGGGTGCATTATTTTTACTCAGCTGGGAAATAGGTGTAGCCGCTATTATTCTTCTTGTTTTGATTTCCGTTTTGCCGCAGCTTGCAAACAAAAAACTGCAAAAGGCAAATGAAGCTCGGTCAAAGGCACTTGAAACTGGAACAGAAAGCTATAAAGATGTCATCATGGGTGGTTCGGTTTTCTTCCTTTCAAATTTAAAAGAAAGAATTGTTGAAAGAATTCTGTATGCATCAGAAAAATCAGAAAGGGTTTGCTTTCGTTACAATATAACCAACGCAACCGTCAGATCTTTTGTTATGTCAGTCAGTATGATTGGACAGATAGTTCTGCTTTTTGTAACTCTTCTTGCAGTTGTAGCAGGTTCCACAGCAACCGGTGCAGTGCTTTCCGTCGGGAACCTTTCCGGAAGTTTCTTTAACGGGGCAGGAGATATGGTTCAGGCATTTATGACCATTCGAGCTTCAAAACCGCTTTGGGAAAAATTTGAAAAAGGTGATACAAAATCCGCAAAAGAAAAAGTCAATATCAAAGGAATCCCATTCATCAGCATTGAAAATCTTTCTTTCAGTTATGGTGAACGTAATGTTTTTAAAGATATAAACTATACTTTTTCTGCAGGAAAAAAATATGCTCTTCTCGGCGAAAGCGGTTCCGGAAAAACTACGCTTGTGAAAACAATTCTCGGGCTGCTTCCGGAATACAGCGGTAATATTCTTTACGGAGATATTGAACAGCGCGGTGTAAACCTTGAAAGCCTTTATCATAAAGTTGCTTATGTTGACCAACAGGTATATCTTTTTCAGGACACTCTGCGTTTCAATATTACCCTTGGCAAAGATTACAGTGATGATAAAATTGCCGCAGTTCTTAAAAAATGTAAACTCGATGAATTTGTTGCTTCTCTTCCAAACGGACTTGATACCATAATTATGGAAAACGGTAAAAATCTTTCCGGAGGCCAGCGTCAGAGAATTGCCTTAGCAAGAAGCTTTATCAGAGAAGTTGAGTATGTCATTATGGATGAAGGAACGTCCGCACTTGACGAAACCAATGCCTTGGATATTGAATCCGCATTACTTGAGGATAAAAATCTTGGAGTGATTATTATTACTCACAACTTAAGGGAATCTATTAAAAACAAATTGTCTGCAACATATTCATTATAAACAGCGGTTAAACAAAATTTCAAAAATGCACGCATTTTCATGCGTGCATTTTTTACTTGAAAAGCACCTCATAATAAACAATTTCTTCCGCCCGATTCCTGATATTATTCATTCTTCCAACCCATTCCATTTGGTTTTGCTCTTTGAGCACCTCGTTTACACCTTCCTGCCCTGCAAATGTCTTTATTAAATCGTTGAGCATTGTTTGAGCACGGGTATCAACCTCTGCGAGGTGTTTGTTGAGCACGCCGGTTGTGAGAAGATTTGTATATAGAACTTTGCGGTGCTTTTTAATGAAACGCAGATAACGCTGACCCCATATTCCGATTTTGTGTTCTTCTTCAGCGGGTAAAAGGTCGGGGAGATAATAATCTCCCCGCAGCGTATAGCTTATCCCGGTTTTCTCATTTATATAATGCTCTTTCATCTTTCATAATCTTCTTTCTTTTTGTTTCATTTAAACTATTCAT
>JAZSOL010000293.1:0-3400 GCA_045536915.1 Clostridia bacterium | reverse complement strand
CAGTACCATAAGCTGTGGTACGGAAAGAGCGAATATTACCGGCGATCCTAATGTTTCAAGTGTCAGAACAAATGGTGAGCCAAAAGTTGTTTTTAAGTCGGATCGTAGCCATGTCGTTCTGTGAGCCAAGGAGTTGATCATTTGGTTTGTCTTCCTAAGACCGCTTGGCCTCCGACTTGCATATCAGTACCATAAGCTGTGGTACGGAAAGAGCGAATATTACCGGCGATCCTAATGTTTCAAGTGTCAGAACAAATGGTGAGCCAAAAGTTGTTTTTCCACGTTATTCGGGATATTCGTGTGCCGGAGTTGTTGTTGAAAAAGGTGCAAATGTGAGCGAAGTTGAAATAGGAGACAGAGTTGCTTTGTATTGGAGTAACCATAAAAAATATAATATAGTAAATAAGAATAATGTCGTTAAAATAGAAGATGATTCAATTTCATTTTCAGAAGCGGCAATAGCTCATATTTCAGCATTCCCTATGGCGGCAATAAGAAAATGCGGATTGGAACTTGGTGAGTCCGCAATGGTTATGGGACTTGGTGTTTTAGGTCAGCTTGCAGTCGGACTTCTCAAATGTGGCGGTGCTTGCCCGGTTATTGCGGCAGACCCTAATCCTGAAAGAAGAGAAATTGCACTTTCGTATGGTGCTGATTATGCTTTTGACCCTATGGAGCCGGGTTTTGAAGAAAAGGTGAGAAGTGTTACCGGAAAAGGTGTAAATGTTGCGATTGAAGTAACCGGTGTGGGGGCAGGGCTTGATGAGACCCTCGACTGTATGGCAAAATTCGGCAGAGTTGCGCTTCTCGGATGCACAAGAAATTCTGATTTTACAATAGATTATTATCATAAGGTTCATGCTCCCGGAATATCACTTATTGGAGCTCACACCATGGCAAGACCTGAAAGGGAATCAAGCAGGGGAATGTATACCAGTGCTGATGATATCAGAACATTTTTAAAGCTTTCATCTCTTGGCAGAATTAATGCAGAAGCCCTTGTTCGTGAAATTCATTCTCCGGAGAATTGCGAAGAGGTATATTCAAGACTTGTTAACGACAAAAATTTCCCGGTCGTTGTTCAGTTCGACTGGACAAAGCTTGACTGACAGAGGTGTGTTATGAAAAAATTAAGAGTTATTCAGCTTGGCGTTGACCACGACCATGCAGGCGTAACAATGATGAGCCTCAAAAGACTTTCTGATGTTTTTGAGGTTGTTGGATTTTCAAGATGCGGATGCAATAAGGAGCTTTCAAAGCAATATGACGGGGTAAGGGAATATTCAACCGAAGAACTTTTGAATCTCCCTGATATTGATGCTGCAGTAATTGAGACCTATGACCTGGAGCTTACAAAATATGCAAAAATGGCTCTTGAAAAAGGACTTCACGTTCAGATGGATAAACCGGGCGGTGCAGATTCGGATGAGTTTGATGAAATGGTGGATTATGCAAAGGAAAGAGGACTTTGCTTTTCAATGGGCTATATGTATCGTTTTAATCCTAACGTTATAGACCTTAAGGAAAAAATCAAAAGCGGTGCTCTCGGTGAAATTATAAGCGTAGAAGCGCATATGGACTGTTTTCATAATCCCGATAAGCGTCAGTGGTTAAATGATTTACCCGGAGGGATGATGAGATTTTTAGGCTGCCATCTTGTTGACCTTGTGTATTCAATTATGGGCGAGCCCGACAAAGTAATTCCCTATAACAGATGCACAGGATTCGACGGTGTTACATCACTTGATTATGGGTTTGCAGTTTTTGAATATAAAACGGGAGTTTCGTTTGTTAAAACAAGTGCAATTGAACCGGGCGGATTTATGCGACGGCAGATTGTTGTTAGCGGAACGAAGGGTACATATGAAATAAGACCCATAGAGTTCTACGAAGACGGAATAGGTGATGATTTTATGTTTTCAAAAAAACGTGAAACATATCTTAATGAAAATGGCGGTTCAGTGTGGAGTGCGCATATTCCATCTGAAAAAAGCAAAATATTTAATAGATATAACGGAATGCTTAAAAATTTTGCGAAAATCGTGAGGAGAGAAATTGAAAATCCCTATGATTATGAATATGAAAAAAGACTTCACAGGCTTTTGCAGAAAGCGTGCGGAGCAGAAAACTGAAAAGGAAGGATATAATTTATGAAAGCAATACTTGTTAATGACGATAAATCTTTAAGCTGGTCTGAGGTGCCAAATCCCGTTTTGAAGGATGATGAGGTACTCGTGAAAATAGAATATGCGGCGCTTAACCGTGCCGACCTTATGCAGCGCGACGGCGACTATCCGCCTCCTCCTGGATGCCCCGAATGGATGGGACTTGAGGTTTCCGGCGAGATTGTGGAAATAGCGCCCGGCGCAAAAGCGAATTCAAACTGGAAAATCGGCGATAAAATATGTGCACTTCTTGGTGGAGGCGGATATGCTGAGTATGTGGCTGTTAAATATGATATGTGTATGCCTGTTCCCAAAAACTGCTCAATGATAGAAGCGGCGGCCATTCCTGAAGCTTTTGCAACTGCATATCTTAATCTTTTCATTGAGGGCAAGGCAGAGGAAGGCAACACACTTTTGATGCACGCGGGTGCAAGCGGGCTTGCAAGCGTTGTTGTTCCTATGGCAAAAGCATTTGGAATAAGAGTTATCACATCTGTTCTCGACTCCGAAAAAGCAAAAAGCATAGAGCATCTCGGTGCCGACAGAATAATTGATTTTTCAAAGGAAAAGACCGCAGACGTTTTAAAGGAAGAGCTTGAAAAAGGCACGAGTGTGGATGTTGTTATAGACTGCCTTGGCGGAAATGATATGGGAAGCTGCCTTTGCTATCTGACTCACGGTGCAAGATGGATAATGATTGCGGCTCTTGCAGGTGTTAAAACAGAAATAGACCTTAAAAACATCTATGTGAGAAATGTAAGAATTATAGGAAGCACTCTTCGTTCCAGAACTCCCGAAATGAAAGCAAAGATTCTCTCTCTGCTTGTTGAAAATGTGTGGGATAAGGTTGAAAAAGGACTCGTTAAACCCACAATCCATAAGGTTTTGCCAATAACCGAGGCCGAAGAAGCTCACGCAATACTTCAGAGAGGCGAAAACGTGGGTAAGGTTGTTTTGGAAGTTGAATCCAACTGAATTTTTGAGTTTCTCCATTTTGAAAAGCTGAAATCTCCGAAACCTATGCATATAATGAATTTTAATAGATTTTAAAAAATGGTGAATTCAAAACTCCTGAAATCTTGACTAAACATTATTTTAATGATATAATTTTATTGTTTAAATAAAAAAGTGATGAGGCTGAATCAAAATGAAAAATAACGGTTCGTCGAGGACGCCGAACCCTACAAATTGCTGTGTATATATACTATGTACACAATATATGTAGGGGACGGCCT
>JAZSOL010000063.1:0-12344 GCA_045536915.1 Clostridia bacterium | reverse complement strand
GATTGCCCAGCTCAGACGGGAAAAGGGACTTACTCAAAAGGATGTAGCGGGTAAACTCGGCATCTGTGCAAAAACTGTTTCAAAATGGGAAACAGGACACGGATTCCCTGATGTAAGCCTTGTTTCTAAGCTGTCACAAATATTGGGGGTTGATTCATCAAAACTGCTTGAAGGCGAAATGCCCCGAATAAAACCGGAGGTTGGTAATGTGAAGAATACAAAATTTTATGTTTGCGAAAAGTGTGGGAATATACTCACAAGTGCAGGAAATGCCGAAATTGTGTGCTGTGGGACAAAACTTTCACCTCTCGTAGCAAAAGAGGCTGATGAAGCACACAAATTAAATGTTGAAAAGATGGAAGATGATTTTTATATCACATTTTCGCATCCAATGACAAAGGAACATTATATTTCCTTTATTTCTTATGTTCGCTTTGACAGAGTGCTCAACATAAGGCTCTATCCCGAGCAAGGCGGAGAACTACGCTTTCCGCAAATGCGTGGCGGAAAGATGTATTATTACTGCAATACACATGGATTATTTGAACTTGAAATATAGAGGTAAACTATATGAAGAAAATATTATGCATTATATCAGCTGTTCTCTGCATCTTCCTTACCGCTTGCGGAAACGATAGAAGTATAGGAATTATTGGCGGAGCGGATAGTCCCACATCAATAAAACTTAGCGAAAAAGGAGAAAAAACGATGTATCAACAAATCACGGCAGAGGAAGCCAAAAAGATAATGGATTCAGGAGAAGAACATATCGTTTTAGACACAAGAGAACAGGATGAGTTTGACGAGGGCCATATCCCGGGAGCAATCCTGATTCCATATACCGAAATTGAAAACAAAGCAGAAGAAATGTTACCTGATAAGGATAAACTTCTCCTTGTATATTGCCGCAGCGGCAGACGAAGCAAAATCGCATCTGAAAGTCTTGCAAAACTCGGATACACTAATGTAAAAGAGTTCGGTGGTATTATCGACTGGCCATATGAGGTGGAGAAATGAGTAATAAAGGAAAAATAATAATATCAGTTATCGGTGTTGTGATTAGTATCACTTTGCTTGGTATAAGTTCTATTCTTGCAGAAGAAAAAATCATAAATAGTGCAATTGCAATCACACTTACGGCAGTTTCTACGGTTTTAGTTCTGATTTCAGTTTTTTACGCAGCTAAGGTTGAGCATGAAACAGGCGTTTACGAATGCAGAAAATGTGGACACACCTTTAAACCGACTTTCAAGGCGTATATTTGGGGTGCGCATACATTAACTACCCGACACCTTAAATGTCCTAAATGTGAAGAAAAATCATGGTGCAGAAGAAAAATGGCGCAATAAAGTGGCTTGTGAGAAATAACTAATCGGGAGGGCGTTATGAATAATATTACAGAACATATTAGAAACAGAAGAAGTGTAAGGACATATGATGGCAGAGAGCTTGATAAAAACGATATAGAGAAACTGACAGCTTTTACCCAGACAATAGAAAATCCGTATAAAATTCCTGTTGACTTCAAATTTATGAATGCAAAGGAATACAGACTTAACTGTCCTGTTACGGTGGGTACAGATTTATATGTGGGCGGAAAAATCAAATGGTCAGAAAATGCAAGTGTGGCATTTGGATATTCCTTTGAAATGTTTGTATTATGTGCTCAGTCTATGGGAATCGGAACTGTCTGGCTTGGCGGAACTATGAACCGCTCTGCTTACGAAGAAGCTATGGGGCTTGATGGCGATGAAATTATGCCTTGTGCAAGTGCACTTGGATATCCTGCCAAAAAGATGTCCTTGCGTGAGAGCATGATGCGAAAAGGAGTTAAAGCCGATGTGCGTCTGCCCTTTGAAGAATTATTCTTTGACGGCTCATTTGATAAGCCTTTAGCTAAAGAAAAAGCAGGTAAATGGCTTGATGCCTTGGAAATGGTTCGACTTGCTCCATCAGCAGTAAATAAGCAACCCTGGCGTGTTGTTGTGGCTGACAATGCAGTTCACTTTTATCTCAAACGCAGTAAGGGCTTTGCTCGTACTGAGAAACTCGATATGCAAATGATTGATATAGGAATTGCACTTTGCCATTTTGACTTGACTGCTAAAGAAAATAATTTAAATATTGTCTTTGAACAAAATGATCCAAAGCTCGAATCAGATGCAGAGTATATTGCTTCTTTCAGTTTGGTGTAAAGACATACCTATAAAAATACGAACAGCCGATGCGGATTTTTTCGAATCGGCTGTTTCCTTGTGAGTAACAATAAAAAATAAACCACCTGCTATGCAGGTGAGTTCCGAGTAGCTTCAGCTTCAAGCATTGAATAAAAAAACCTCCAATGATATAATGATGTTAGTTTGACGACTGCATCAAAATAAAAGGAGGTTAAAATCTTATGAATAAATCACAAGATAATAATAGTTTAACACATACAAAATGGAATTGCAAGTACTATGTAGTATTTGCACCTAAATATCGTAGGCAAGTAATATACGGAAAAATAAAAGAAGATATTGGAAAAATATTAAGGGATTTATGTAACCAGAAGGGGATAGAAATAATAGAAGCAGAATGCTGCCCGGATCACATACATATGTTAATAACTATTCCGCCCAAATATAGTGTATCTGAAATAATGGGATATCTTAAAGGAAAAAGCTCATTGATGATATTTGACAGACATGCAAATTTGAAATACAGATATGGAAACAGACATTTTTGGTGTCGGGGATATTATGTTGATACGATAGAAAAAAATGCTAAAAAAATAGAGGAATACATAAGAAATCAGCTGCAAGAAGATTATACAGCTGATCAAATAACATTAAAAGAATATATGGACCCGTTTACGGGCGAGCCGACAAACATAAGCAAAAAATAAAATCGCTTTAGCGAAAGTATGAAAAATAGATGCAGTTGACGGACTATTCGGTGCGCTTGCAAGCGCTGCCAGTAACAGCCCCTTATAGGGGCAGAGCATGCCACCGGCTAAGCCGGTGGTCATGACTTGTGCTGCTTTTTTTATTTGTAGCTTAGAATGTTTTTAGAACAGCCCCGGTTTATTTTTCATTGTTTTCCTTGTAACTTTTTCTGTATTCAAGAGGTGTCATGCCGTAGCGCTTTTTGAAAAGAGTGTAAAAATAATTTTCGCTACCAAGATTTACCTTTGAGGCAATGTCTTTGATTTTCATGTCCGAATTTTTCAGAAGCATTTTCGCAGAACGGAGTTTTTTTTCACACACAAGCTCCGAAAGCGGCATCCCGAATTCACGTATTATAATTCTTGACACCTGCCTTGTGCTCAAATACATATGGTCTGCAATATCCGAAAGTGTTATTCTGCCTTTGATGTGGGTATTTATGTAGGTCTCAATGGTTCCCACATACCACGACTCGGGCTTTTTGGAATCCGTTACGGTGGCAGGGATTAAAAGAGCAATTATCTCACGGAAAATAAGCTCTGCCAGAAGAGCTGCATCCTTTTCGGAATAGGCAGAGGTTTCTTCACTTTTGCGTGCAAAGGCGCGGATATAGTGTGCCACGTCGTCAGAAAGCTCAAGCTCACAAATGCCCTGATTCAAAATATTGGTAAGATATTTGAATTTTGCATCGTTGCCTTTCGGCTTTTCAATAGCTAAAAGCACGCAGTAGCAACCTGTATCGATTGGAGCCGAGAAGTGTTCAACATCCGGCGGGATAATGACAATTTTCCTTTCATAAACTGTTCTCTTTTCGCCGGTTTTTATGGGAAGGCTTCCATTGGTTACAAAAAACACCTCATGAGTAAAATGGGTGTGAGGCACTCTCCTTTTTTCATCACCTTTCCAGATGTCGATTTCCGTGTTCCTTCCGATACGGATAATGCGAAGCTTTATATCCGACACATTAATTGTTATGGTGGGTTTGTATTTTTTCTGTTCCATATTTTGATTTTAACACAAAGAAGATTTGAAATCAATATGCTCATTAAAAAAATTCCAATGAATATCAACCGGACATATTGCAAATTCACATAACTCAAAAAACAAGACACTATTGTAAAAACATGTCTTCATTTTGAATTACACAGCAAATGATTATTTATTATAATTAAATTGATATACAATATATTATGTAGTAATCAGATAAACTATAATTTAAATAATAAAACGGAAGTGAAAAATTATGATAAAGAAAATACCGACATTACTTTTGGTGGTAATTCTTCTTTTAAGTGCATGCATTCCGGAATTCACGCTTTGCAGTGCCGAAGAAAATCAGACTCCGGAATATGTGCTGCTTGACCTTACGGATTCATCGGACATAAGTCTTCTGAGTATGAACGCAGATACCGATAATTGTTTGTATGGAGGCATGAATGCCACGTTTACACAATCACAGATTTCAAAAGTGAATTCATCCGGTCAGTCAACTGCGGCATCAACAGTTGTTGCCACAGCGAAAAACGGAATCATTACCGACTGGAGCAGCTACACAAACTATAACATATGGATATACAGCGAAAAGGTAACCGACCAGAAATTTGCACTCGTTGTCCGTGACGGCGAAAATCGTATTTGCGCAAATATAATGGAAAGAAACTTTTCAGGCTGGAAAAAATTCTCCATACCATTTTCAGACTTTTCAAACAGAAATTCCGCCTTTGACCAAACAAACGTTAAAGATTTTTACATCAGCCTTTCCTACGGCGACATGAAAAATAGCGATGTCAAAGCCGGCTACACCAAGCTCACTTTTGCAAAAATATGGCTTTCAAAAGAAAATGAAGCTGACTACACGGAGCTTTTCAGCAGTTCTGCAAATTCCGACACCAAATCAATGTTTAACCGTGGTTCGTTTGCAATGCTTAAAGCCGACAGCGAGGGTCAGGTGCTCCGGCTTTCAGGCGACGGCGCCGACAGTAATGAATCAGCAACTCCACTTTTTGATGAACCAATGGACTGGACAGGATACGGATATTTAAATTTCAGAATAAAAAACAATTCCTCATCAGATTCTGTTTTTCACTTCTCCGCCACTGTAAATGGCAAGGACGCAGCAGCTGCAGTGGGCTACTGGCGAAAAACGGGCATAAAAGTGAGCGGCAACGAATGGCAGACCTTAAGTCTTCCGATTCCCCAAAGCTTTTCGTTTGTTAAAAATCCATCCACACCAATAGTTTATGATGCAATGTCGCACATTGAGGGCTTAAGGTTTGACAATATAACCGGCAGTATGAGTGTGGAAAAAATATGGTTATCCGGAAATTTGCCTGTTGAGGGAGATTTTTCGGTAAATGACATTTCCATAGAAAACGGTGCAACAGATGTGAGCACAAATCTCAAAACCGTAGAATTCACCTATAACCAAAAACTCGCTCCGGAAAACAGCGCAAAGCACATAGCCCTGAGAGATATGACAAACTCGGTGGATATTGCAGACGGGTTTGAGGTTGGTACTTTTGGCAACAGACTTCAGATACTTTTTACCGAAAAGCTTAACTACAGCACCGAATACCTCATAACCGTAGGAAAAGATATATACGGCACGCCTGTTCCATTTGCTTCATCGGGTGCAAGCGTGAGCTTTACAACCCAAAAAGCCGGATCTGATTTTGAAACAATAAAAGACAGATGGAAAAAATCTCTCGTGGGTGATGCATTTAACAACTTGAATCATTCCTATGTTGCATACTACATATCCCGTACAGATGCCAACTGCAAAAACGCGCTTGACACCATAAACACGACCGATTCATCTCTCCCGCCGTGGGGTGATGCTCTTGTTGAATCTGCCGATATGACAACTCAGTTTACCAATATAGAATATATGGCACTCGCTTATTCAATGAAGGGATCAATTTATTATAAAGACAGCAATATATTACAGAAAATCATATATGCACTCGAGTGGATGTATGAAAATGCTTACGGCATCGACGAAATGGCAAACAAAGGTTGGCGTGACACAAAGCTCCACAACTGGTGGGACTGGCAGATAGGCTCACCTCGTTCCCTTGTGAACATACTCATCCTTCTTGAAAATGAGCTTGATGCCGAATTTATCCGGAAGGAAGCAGAAGTGCTTGAACACTTTGTTCCCAAAACAAAAGACTACGGTTCAAACCTCATACACTTTGCCAAAATAATGCTTGGCTCTGCACTTCTCAACGGCAACACAGCAAGACTCCAAAGTGCCCTTGACGCTATCATACCCGAATTTGAATTTGATACCGAAAAATACGGTCAGGGCTTCCACAAGGATGGAACCTACCTTTTCCACACAAGGCATTTCCACAACGGAAGCTACGGTTCAAGTCATTTTATGCTTCTTCCTGAAATTGCCCTGCTTGTGAAGGATACTGAATACGAGCTTGATCTTAACCTTGCAGAAAACCTTTTTGAAATATACAAAAACTCATTTGAACCGCTTATTTACGACAACTACATGATTTCTATGGCAAATGGAAGATCCCCTGCCGACAGCACCTATGGTGCGTTAGACATTATGAGAGCAATGCTTGATACGGTTGCGCTGTTTGACGGCGAAGAAAATTTCAGCGCAGAGATTTCGTATGTGAAATCGGCCATAAAAAAATACTATTCAAGCAATACACGCCTCAGAATCACGCCGATTAAGCAGGCAGAATTTGCCGCCAATATAGCAAACGATTCATCTGTTTCTGCGGCAGGAAACTATGAGCTTACAAAAATATACACCGATGGTGACAAGGCTGTTCATCATTCAAACGGTTTTATGACGGCTATTGCAATGTCGTCATCGCGAGTATATAATTATGAATGTATAAACTCTAAAAACATGAACGGATGGTACATGGCAGACGGAATGCAATATACCTATATGGACGGGGATGTTCAGTATAAATCCGACTGGTGGAACCGCTCTGACCCCTACAAACGCCCCGGAACAACCGTTGACACGCAGGAAAGGCAGGAAGTCAGCATAAAGCAGGGCAATGAGTACTTAAGCAGTAAAGACTTTGTGGGAGGAGTTACCCTTGGTAACACAGGCGTTGCCGTAATGGACCTTGAATCCTATCACAATGAAACAGGCGGCACCACCACAAACACCGGCAACGGTGCATCTGCTCCGCTTCATTCCTGCTCACTCACTGCAAAAAAAGCATGGTTTATGTTTGACAATGAAGTTGTTTCGTTAGGCAGTGACATAACCGCCAATGATGGCTATGAGGTTCTGACTATAGTAGACAACCGCAAAATGACATCCGGAAGCGTTAGTGCAGATGGTGCAGAAGTAACGGAAGGAATGTTTGCCGACACAGGATATCTTAACTTCGAAAACAAGCTCGGATATGTGTTCCCCGGAGGAGAAAATGTTACACTTGACATTAACAACACCCATCCGGACTTTACCGAAGCATGGATAAGTCACGGTATTAGCCCCCAAAATGCCGGATATTCCTACATAACCCTCCCGTGCAAAAATGCAGAACAAACAAAAGCCTATGCTGACTCTCCCGATGCAGAGATTTTGGCAAACACTCCATCGGTTCAGGCTGTGTGTGACACGTCAAGCCAGACAACAGGATACGTATTTTGGGAAGCCGGAAGCTTTAACGGCATTAAAGCAGACAGCGCCTGCACTCTTATTACAACAGAAAATGACGGTTATACGTCAGTTGCAGTTTCCGACCCTACTCATAAGCTTACATCAATAACGCTGACCTTTGAAAACAGCCTTATTATTCCCTTAAAAAGCTATGCAGGAATCACTTTCAAATCCGAAACCGGAAGCACGGTTGTAACCGTGGATACCTCGGAGCTCTCCGGCAAAAGCTATGAATTTTCATATTTCAAGGTGCCTGATGGAATAAGTGGGATGTATGCAAAGAATATGAATCTCCAAAAAGACGATAACGGTGCATCTGTAGTGTTCACAATTGCAAACCCGACCAACGCAGCATCTGAAGCAACGGTTATCCTTGCAATATATACCGAATCCGGCAACGAGCTTACAGATGTGATATTCAAGCCTGTGTCCACAGGGGCAATGCAAACTGCATCTGATGAACTCTCCCTTTCATCTGCCGGATTGTTTAAGGCAAAAGCATTTGTTTGGGAAAGTCTTTGCACCCCACGCAATTTACCCGTGGAAAATTACAGCGAATAAATTACTATATCATAATAAGGAGGAATGCAAAAAATGATTTCAAAAAGAAAGCTGATTTGTGCTATGGTAAGTATTTGTATGATACTGACGTCCGTAAGCCTCACTGCCGTTGCAGGTTGGGATGGTTACAGCAGCAAAAACAGCACAACATCCACCACCGTTGTAAGCATGAGTAATTTTTCAGCCATTGTGAATGCCGGAGCTGCTCCGGACTATACTGTGAAAAAATCTTCAGGCTACACAGCCAGGTGGAGTAATCATTCTGTGAACAAGACAATCAAATTCACAAACGTAAGACGTGACTGGACAGATTATTCGGCAATTGAATTCTGGTGTTATTCAGAGGTTGCCAATAATGCCAGAATTGCGTTTATTATCGACTGTACAGCCGAGAGCACAGCCGGCTCATCTTACTATATGGACTATATCGATATAGACTGGCAGGGCTGGAAAAAGATATCCTTCTCACTCGGAGGTATGACTCAGGGAAGAAACGCACAATATTCAAAGGTTGAAGGAATTCGCTTTACCTGTACGGGATGGAGCATAAGCCAGATATATGACACAACAGCTTTATATATTGATGATATAGTGCTCAGAAGCAAAAATGCATCAATAGGCGGCTCTGTTCAGGATATCTATTCTTTCGACGAAGTGGAAGCCTATGAGGTTGCCACGGAAAACGCATACAGTGCATATGCACGCTCCCAAAATATGCTGTGCAGAGGTAAGCAGATGGCTTTAAGCACAGAATCCGTTTTTTCAGACGGAAATCTCTACTGCCCAACAGACTTTTTTGACAATATCGAAGGAATAACCGTCAGCAATTCTGCTCTACCACTTACTCTTTCATATGGAGAAATCAGACTTAATATTTCAGCAGACGGCAAATACACACTAAACGGTGAAGAAAAAACCGGTGTGCCGGCTCCATTGAATACCGATTCCGGTGCTTTGCTTCCCGCAGCTTATACTGCAACCCTTCTGGGACTCGAAACGGCAGTTGAAGGAAAAGGCATCATAACCGGAGAAGAAATCAGTACATTCACCGAAAGCAAAAATTTGAGAAGAATTGCTTCGTATCTCACTTGCTTTAAAAACGTGGTTCCGGCTTCCATTCCGGATTCGGAATATGAAACCCTTAAACAGAACTGGCGTAATCTGCTCGTTGGTTCTGAAAATACCGATTTAAGCAATGAAGCCGTACAAAAGAAAATTTCCAACATCGATAAGGTATCCGTAAACTTCCGCGATACCATGAACCGCACAGACCCTTCAAAGCCGCTTTGGGGCGAGGCAATGCTAACAAGCGGCGACCTGACAACACAGTATACCTCAATTAACTCAATAGCTCTCGGCTATGCAACCCCCGGAACCTCGATATACAAAGATCCCAAAACTCTGGAGGCTCTTATATATGCCCTTGACTGGGGATACAACAACATCTACGGAAAAGCGGAAATTGCCAACAAGGGCTGGCGTGACACCTCCCTCCACAACTGGTGGGACTGGCAGATAGGTACTCCGATTCAGCTTGTGGACACACTGATTTTGCTTGAAGATGAGCTTGGTGAAGAAAGAATCAAAAACTATGTTGAGGTGTTACAGCACTTTGTGCCAAACGTTAAGGACTACGGATCAAACAGACTTCACTTTGCCAAAGAAATTATCGGATATTCCGCACTCATAAATGATGGCGAAGGCATTCTGAATGCCATTTACGGCTCGGACGAATGTCTGGCATATGTGGAGGGCGACCTTGCCCAGTGCTTCCATGAAGACGGCACCTACATTTTCCACACACGCCACTTCCATAATGGAATGTATGGACTTTCTCAGTTTGAAAATGTGGTTACGCTTTTCAGGATTCTTGACGGAACGGCATTTGAGATAACCAATCCCGACCGTGACAATCTGATAAACTGGGCACACGAATCCTATGCTCCCATAAGCTATAACGGCTCTCTGATGCCTCTTGCCATGGGAAGAGGCACCACCTCTGCCCAAAACGAAGGCTACACCGCATTTAAAACCTATGTGGAAATGCTCGACATTGCAGATGAAACAGAATTTCCGACTCTTAAAGAACTTATAAAGCGAACCGCCTACGGACTTGGAGTGGATTCTGTGATTACCAGAATAGGCATTGACGATATTGCAACACTTCAGGAAATTATCAAAGACGATTCAATTCCATCTGACTCTGTTTACGAACGAAGCAAGGTATACAACGAGGGCGACAGAGCCGTGCACCATAAGCCCGGATTTTCGGCAGGTGTTTCCATGTCGTCATCAAGAGTGTTCAACTACGAAAGCATCAACTCCCAGAACATGGAGGGCTGGTATATGGCAGACGGTATGCTTTATGTGTATACCGATGAAAACACCCAGTATGACTCCGGATGGATAAGCTCTGTTAATCCCTACAGAATGCCTGGCACAACGGTGGACACTCAGGAAAGAGATATTGTTGCTATAAAGCAGGGCAATGAATATTTAAGCTCAAAGGACTTTGTGGGCGGAGCGACCTTTAACAGCAAATACCTTACCGCCGCAATGGACCTTGAATCCTACCATAACGAAATCGGCGGCACCACCACCAACACAGGAAACGGAGCCGCAGCACCTCTTCACCACAGCTCACTTGTGGCAAAAAAATCCTGGTTTATGTTTGACAATGAAATTGTGGCTCTTGGTGCGGAGATAAATGCAAATGACGGATATAACGTTGAAACAATTGTGGATAATCGTCGTTCTTTGGGCTCAAAGCTCATATCAAATGCTGCTGTAAAAGCTTACGAAATTGCCGATTTTGAAGCAAGCATTATTGAGCAGGCAGAAAACCTTCCGGAGCACACCATCGACGGCAAACCATACACAAGATGGTCAGCCCAGAACGATGTGTGGATATCCTATGACCTCGGTGAGGTCAAAGATGTGGGATTTGTGGCAATGTCGTTTTACAGTGGTGACGCCAGAGTGGCATACTTTGACATTGAAGTTTCCGAAGACGGCAACATCTGGCAAAATGTGTTCAGCGGTCAGTCAAGCGGCAAAACGTCAAATCTTGAAATATATCCCACAGGAAACGTTAAAGCACGGTATGTGAAAATCACAGGTCACGGCAACAGCACCAACAAATGGAACTCTATAAGTGAAGTGCTCATTTACCCTGTTACCCCAAGCGGTACTCTTGAAATTGAAAGCGATGCCTACGTTGGCACCGACACTCTCCTCATAAACGGAACCGACACCTCCATTTCCGACAACGAGGTTAAGCTTTATGAAAATGTTAGCCATGCTCACCTTGAGAACTTTGGCGGCTACTATTTCCCCGACACCGAAGGACTGAGCATAAGAAGAACTCCCGACAGCTCAAGCTTTACCGAAATGTGGATAGACCACGGAATAAGCCCTCAGGGCGGAGATTATGCTTATGTTATTCTCCCCGGAAAATCGGCAGAAGAAACAGCACTCTACAGCTCAAATCCGGGAATTGAAATTCTTTCCAACACCGGAAAGCTTCAGGCAGTACGCGATAAAGCATCCGGAATATGCTCAATGGTATTCTGGGAAAAAGGAAGTCTTGAGGGAATAAGCGTGGATAAACCGCTTATAGTAATGATGCAAAATAAAGACGGCAAAATTAAATTTACTGCATCAGACCCCACTCACAAGCTTACCACGGCAACAATAACCCTAAGCTCGGAGATTGCCTCCATTTCAGGAGACAACATTGCAAGAGCCTCCGGCAACAGCATTACTCTTGACCTTGGGGGAAGCAAAGGCAAAACCTTCGCATTCGAGTGCGAAGTAAAATAAATATAAAAAAAGAAAGAAGGAAAATTTATGTGTAAAAAATTCTTATCAATCGTGCTTGCACTTATGATGGTGATGAGCGCAGTATCAGTAAACGTTTTGGCAGATAACACTGCCGAAACTCCGGACAATGTTATGGTGGCAGACTCCTCAACACTTTCCAACCTGTCCAAAAACAATGAATACAGCAGTATGTCGGCAGATGTAACATTTATTTCCGAAAAGTCACTTAAGCTTACGGGTGACGGTACCACAGCCGAAAACATTTCGAGTGAATCAAGGCGCTGGGCATTCGGTGAATCTTACGACTGGACAGCCTACAGTTACATAAACATTATGGCTAAAAACAGAACCGAAACCGACGCCACATTCAAACTCAGCCTCGGAATTGA
>JAZSOL010000103.1:0-4119 GCA_045536915.1 Clostridia bacterium | reverse complement strand
GGTTCGTCGAGGACGCCGAACCCTACAAATTGCTGTGTATATATACTATGTACACAATATATGTAGGGGACGGCCTCCCGGACAAAACCGGAAAAATCATTTTGCTGCGGCCTCTTTCTTTGGTTATTTTGCTTGCGGCAGAGGGCAGAGGATGAACGTTTACGCTTTTTTGTGCGGTTTGTGATTGCACTTGCAGGAACCGTTATATGTGCGGTGTGTGCTAAAAAAGCAAAAAAAATAAAACCCTTGCAAAATCTGATGTAATGTGATAATATATAGAAGGTTAATTATGTATAAATCACATTATGGTACACATAGCCGTCGCAAGATAATCCGAGTTCGGATTATCTCGCGACAGCTATAAGCAAACGATAAAGTTTTTGAGGTGTAGATAACTTGTATTTAAAAGGTATAGAAGTTCAGGGATTCAAATCCTTTGCAGACAAAATAAAGCTTGAATTCGGTCAGGGTATCACCACGATTGTTGGACCTAACGGAAGCGGTAAGTCCAATATATCCGATGCTATCCGTTGGGTTATGGGTGAGCAGAGTGCAAAGAGCCTCCGTGGCGGAAATATGCAGGATGTTATTTTTGCCGGAACTCAAAAAAGAAGTCCTCTCGGGTTTGCGCAGGTTTCGATTGTTCTGGACAATAAAGATAAAATTTTTAATATTGATTACGACACTGTCAAGGTAACAAGAAGAGTGCACAGAAGCGGTGAGAGTAATTATCTGATAAACGACAAGGAATGCCGTCTTAAGGATATTCATGAGCTTTTCATGGATACGGGTCTCGGTAAGGAAGGATATTCCGTTGTGGGTCAGGGTAAGATTGACCAGATTCTCTCAAATAAAGCGGAAGAACGCCGTACCATTTTTGAAGAAGCCTCGGGTATCACAAAATATAAATACCGCAAAACAGAATCTGAGAAAAAGCTTTTGCAGACCGAAGAAAATTTATTGCGTATAAAAGACCTTCTTTCCGCACTTGAATCTCAGGTGGGGCCGTTGGAAACGCAGTCTAAAAAAGCAAGAAAGTATCTTGATTTAAGAGAAGTGCTTAAAGGCCTTGATATCAACATTTCAATCCGTAATATCGACAAACAGCGCACCGCTCTTAAAGAGGGTCAGCAAAAATTCACAATAAGCTTTAATCATCTGAATTCCGAAAAGCAAAAGCTTGGCGAAATTGAGAGCATCATAGAAACTGAAACTCAGCGTATTTCAAATCTCACCGAAAAGATAAGCGAGCTCAAACAGCAAAGCTTTGATATTGAAAAAAGCAGTGATTCTCTTGCCAACAGAATTGAAATATTAAATAATAACATCGATAATAACCGCGCTAACTGCAAGCGTCTTGAAGAAGAAATTGAAAATCTCATTAAAAGAGGCGATCAGATAGACAGCGATATTCTTGATGCTGAAAATCAGATAAAGGAAAAAGAAAAACAGAAGCTTGAGCTTGAAACAAAGCTTAAGGATTTCGACGGAGAAATTGCACAGTTCGATTCCGAAATAGCGGCTCTTCTTGAAGAAACCGAAAAACTCAAAGATGAAATAGTGGCGCTTCTCAACGACAGTTCTGCCGCAAGAGCAAGAATTTCGAGTCTCGACGTTTTGCAGAAAAATTTTGACGAGAGAAAAGCAAGCCTTAAAGATGAGCTTAAGGTCAAACAGGAAGCTCAGGAAAAAGCGCTTGCCGATGCAAAAAAACTTGAAGAAGACGAAAAAGAGAATAATTCCCGAAAGGAAAAAGCTCTTTCAAGCCTTGAAAAGCTCAAAAATGAATATTTTGCTCTTACCGATAAGATGAACAAGGCAAAGGAAGAGCAAAATGCAGTTGTTGCAAAATGCAACGACAGACAATCGAGAAAAACAGTTCTTGAAGACCTTGAAAAGGGTTATGAGGGCTATGCAAAAAGCGTTAAAAATGTTCTGACTTCTTCAATCAAGGGTATATGCGGTGTTGTATCCAAGCTTATTGAGGTTGATGAAAAGTATGTAACCGCCGTTGAAATTGCTCTCGGCGGAGGATTGCAGAACATTGTTGTTGAAGATGAGACCTGCGCTAAAAAGTGTATTGAATATCTGAAAAACAACCGTCTCGGAAGAGCAACGTTTCTGCCGCTTACGTCTGTAAATGGAAGTCTTTTGCAAAACCCTCCCAAAAATGAAAAGGGATATATAGGTCTTGCTTCCGAGCTTGTGCGCTATGATGAAAGATATGACGGCATTTTCAAAAGCCTTATAGGGCGCGCCGTTGTTATGGATAATATCGACAACGCAATAGCGCTTGCAAAAAAGAGTGGCTATAAATATAAAATAGTAACTCTCGACGGTCAGATATTAAATCCCGGCGGCTCGCTCACCGGCGGAAGCGTTAACAAAACGCAGAGCCTTCTCGGAAGAAGCAAGGATATTGAGGCACTGGGTAACGAGATTGAAGCCTTGCAGAAAATTATTGATGATAATGATGATAAAATCAATTCCTACAGAGCCGAAATCAAAAAGATGGCTCAAAGAAAGGAAGAACTTGATTCAACCGTTAATGAATGCGAACACACCCGTGTGCGCCTTACATCTGCTATCGACAACAACAGCCGTATTCTGCGTGAGCTTGAACGCAACATCGGTGTTATAACAAACGAAAGCGGTTCTGTTTTGGGTGAGATTGAGGATATCGACCATCAGAAGGATTCGCTGAAAGCTAAAATTTCGGAAAATGAATCCAAAAGCGCTGAAATTAAAAAAGAGCTTGCCGCTCTTAACGATAAAGGCGCAAAGCTTGCCGAACAAAGAGAAAATTTTGCAAGCTCTGCCACCGACGATAAGATTACCTTTGCCAATATGCAAAAGGACATTGAGGTTCTTTTTGAAAAGATTGAGGGATTTAAGTCCGAAAAATCAGGCTCGGGAGATGCAATAGAGCTCAGACGCAGAGAAATAGAAGTGTTTGAAAAAGAAATCGAGACAATAAATGCCGAGATTGAGGAAAAGAAAAATGCCATAACTGAAGCCGGTAAAAACACCGATGAACTTGGAAAGGTAATCGGCGAAAATCAGACGGCATATGAAACTGCATCGAAAAAGCTTGTGGAAAATCAGAAAAAACTCAAAGAGCAGAATGAAACAATCTATGTGTTGCAGCTTGAGGTTTCGCGAATTGAAAATCAGAACGCAAAGCTTGAAGTTGAAACAGAGCACGTTATAAACAAACTCTGGGATGAATATGAACTAACCTACAACGCCGCTCTTGAATACAAAAGAGAGGATTTCAATATGGTGGAATCCCAGAAAGAAGCGGCATCACTCAGAGCGCAGATTAAGGCGCTTGGAAATATTAATATTGATGCTATTGAGCAGTATAAGGAAGTTAAGGAAAAATTTGATTTCCTTACATCTCAGAAAAACGACCTCGACGAAACAAAAGCTAAGCTTGAAGATATTATCCGTCAGATGCAGGATATTATGGTTAAGCAATTTAAGGAAAGCTTTGATGTTATAAAGCATCATTTCGACATCGTGTTTAAAGCACTTTTCGGGGGCGGAACGGGCAGATTAGAGCTCACAGACCCCGATAACGTTTTGGAGAGTGGTATTGAAATTGAGGTTCAGCCTCCGGGTAAAAAGCTTCAGAATATGATGGCTCTCTCCGGCGGCGAAAGAGCACTTTCGGCAATTGCTCTTCTTTTATCGGTTTTCGAAGTGAGACCAACGCCGTTTTGTATTCTCGACGAGGTTGAGGCGGCACTTGACGACAACAACGTTTACCGCTTTGCCGATTATATTAAAAAATACAGTGCCAAAACCCAGTTCATAGTTGTTACCCACCGCCGAGGCACAATGGAAGCGGCAGATATTATGTATGGCGTAACAATGCAGGAAAAGGGTGTATCAAAACTGTTGAAACTTAAATTTGAAGATTTGGAGGATTATGCTTAATGGGATTTAAAAATAAATTCGGGAAATTCTTTGGATTCGGTAAAAAAGAAGAGCCCGTTCATAATGACGAGGCTGTTGAAAAACAGATAAAAGCCGCTGAAGAACAGGAAGTCGGATCGTAGCCATGTCGTTCTGTGAGCCAAGGAGTTGATCATTTGGTTTGTCTTCCTAAGACCG
>JAZSOL010000207.1:0-7229 GCA_045536915.1 Clostridia bacterium | reverse complement strand
TAATCGTTAACAGTTACAACATGAACACCCTTACCTTCAAGCGCATTAAGATAACACGGCAAAGTTGCAACAAGCGTTTTTCCTTCACCGGTTTTCATTTCGGCAATTCGCCCCTGATGCAAAACAATACCGCCAATGAGCTGAACGTCGAAATGGCGCATACCGAGAACTCGTCTTGATGCTTCTCTCACCACAGCAAAAGCCTCAGGCAAAATATCATCAAGTGTGGCTCCGGTTGAAAGTCTTTCCCTGAACTCTTGCGTTTTGGCTGTGAGCTCTGAATCGCTAAGACTCATTACGGAATCTTCAAGCTCATTGATTTTTTTCACAAGCGGCATAATGCGTTTGATTTCTCTTGAACTGTAGGTTCCAAATATTTTCTCTATTAATTTCAAAAGTTATTCACCTCTCATTTAATTATCAGTACATATAATCAATCAGCATATATTATACCAAGAAATTTATACAATAACAATAGTTTTTTGAAAAATTATCTAAATTGTAACAATTTCCATTACAAATATATTAAAAAACAGTGTTTTCATTGACAAATTTTCGATAATGTTATTTACTTATTATAAAAAAGAACTAACGAAAGAAGTGTTTGTATGATAGGAATTATAGGAGCAATGGAAATTGAAACAAGAGGAATCAAAAACCTCATGGCAGATGCAACAGAAGAAACATTTGCTTCGCTCACATTCACCTGCGGAAAAATTCACGGCAAGGATGTTGTGTGTGCGATGTGTAACCCCGGTAAAATCAATGCGGCAATATGCGCGCAGATTATGATAATGAAATACTCGCCTGACATTATTATAAACTCAGGTGTTGCAGGTTCTCTCACAAGCGATTTAT
This sequence comes from Clostridia bacterium, assembly GCA_045536915.1. GTDB lineage: Bacteria > Bacillota > Clostridia > UMGS1810 > UMGS1810 > RGIG1828. The sequence goes on along the minus strand of JAZSOL010000207.1, from coordinate 6,371 downwards.
CCATACTCGATGTTGCAATTGCAAAATCATGCGTTCAGCACGATTTTGACACCTCAGCCTTAGGTGCGCCGAAAGGAATGGTTGAAGGAACAGGAACCATAAATTTTGAGTGCAGTAAAAAAGCTGTTGACACTCTTTTGAAAGCGTGTGAGGGTGATGATCCCGAAGTCGGAGTTATTGCATCCGGCGACGTTTTCGTGAGCGGTGATGAATTAAAAGCGGATATCAAAAACACATTTAATGCTATTGCCTGTGAAATGGAAGGCGGTGCAATCGGACACGTGTGTTATATAAACAATGTGAACTACGGAGTTTTGCGCGTAATATCGGATGGTGCAGACGAAATGGATTTTAACACATTCAAAGTTAAGGCATCAGAAAAATCAATTGAAATCATGAATAAATTCGTTGAATTATATCAATAAATCCGCATCAGATTCGCAAATCAGTTTTATTGGTAAACATAAGTTAAATATATGTAAACACTTAGCGCATAAACTATTGAAAATACCCCCGTCATTAAAATCGCTCATATGCCTCTTATTTAAGGCTATTTGAGCGATTCTTTTTTTATGCGTTTCAAATGGTTAACAGTAAATAGAATATCGTTAACTAAAATAGAGCAAACATTTCAACTGTGACTTTATTTAACATTACATTTTCTCCGCTAATAACCTCTTCATCCGACGTCACATCTTCGGGCATGGTGTTTTCCATATCAAGTGATGCATATTTTGAGCCGGTATAAGACACTCACCCCCAAAAAAGATTATTGCGCCAACCGAGCTATGTGAAATAAAAAAAAACGAGCTAAAGCAAATCATTTTGCTATAGCCCGTCAGTTTAGCTGTCGATAACTATTTTTTCAGGTTTTCCATCAAGAAGATGCGGTTTTTCAACGAGTTTTTTAAAGTATTTGAATGCGTTGGCATAGTAGTGACCATCGCATATTCTTTCATCACACACAACTGTCAGGTCTGCAATTCTTTTTTTGCACACATTCCCTTCAGAGTCTATGTAGTGTTCGGTTCTCTTTGTTCCGATGCTGAAAAAGATTGGAATCGTTCCGAAATCATAAAGATGATGGTGTATGGGCGGAATACCGAGAGAGCCGATGTTGGTTATAAACATTGAAGCATGGAACGGACTGAGCTTTACAAGGAACCCCGGCAACAATCCGAAATAATCAAGGAATTTTAAAAACCACACCACGAATTTAAGCAATACTCCGGGAATGAATTTTAAAAATCTTGCGGCAATATCGGTATTATTCACGGAAGACATATCCTTGTTTTCCTCAATAAGCGAAGATATTGTATCATACAAATCATCCGCTGTATCGATATGCCTTGCAGGAATTTTTATTATGGATTCCTGCCCGTCGAGCGTAAATTCTTTTTTAACAACAAGGCACATTTCGATGTTGTTGTGTGCATGAATTTTCTGACCTCTTATAAAACGGTTGATTCCGGGATACAAGCATGAAGCACGGACATACGAAGCGAGAATAACATGCATAAGGCCGAATCCTTTTTTTCCCTCGAATCTTTTCTGACGTATGTATTTTTCACATTCTGTTATATCCAGTGCATAACTGAACTGATTTGACGCCCCCGAGCGTTCAGGCATTATATACACAGAAATTGCGTTGATTGGGTCAACTTTTTTTAGCTTTCTTCCTTCTTTCATATAAAATCTCCATAACTTAAAATAATTTAAACAATTATATTATATCACAGATTTTTTGAAATAGCAAATATTTTGTCGAATTTTGTTATTTGCCAACAACCGGTTTAATCCATTTTCTGCTAAAAAAGTATGTGAGGCACATTACAGCTTTCGGAATGTCTTCCACAAGATACCCTGTCATAAACACAATCCAGAACGGAATATCGAGAAAATTAGTGCATATAAACGTTGTGGGTATAGCAAGGAGCCAGAGGCAGATTATATCAAACTTAGCGCCCGTAAACGAGTCTCCGCCCGAACGGAACACGGCACACACAAGTGTGTAGGGAATATTTCTTATGCAAAGTTCAAGTGCATAAACAACAACGATTGCAGATGCAACGCTTAAGGTTACGCCGGAAATATTACCGCTCATATTAAATATGTGTATGATATTTGTTCTGAAAAATATCACTGCACTACCAATGACAAGGCTTATGAGAGGAATCGTAAGAGTGAGTCTTTTGGCATTCCGGTAGGCTTTGTCGTATTTGCCCTCTCCCACTGTTTTGCCGATTATTACGGCACCACCGTCGTTTAATCCGATAAACAGAATCAAACCGAGACTTTCGATGGTTCTGAGGATTGTGCAGGCGGCATAGTTTTCATAGCCTGTGTTGGAATATATGGCATTATTGGTAACTGTTCCAAGTCCCCACAAAAGTTCGTTTAATATAACAGGCGATGCCTTTTTTATGAATGCCGCAAAATCTGTTTTATTAAAATCAAGCAGTTTGAGCGGTGAAATTGCCACAATGTTTTTTTGAACATAAGAAACAAAAAGAACAATAAAAAGTCCTATCCATGCCGAAATTGCCGTTGCAAGCGCCGCACCCTCAACTCCCATTTTTGGGAATCCAAATGCACCGAAAACAAGGGCATAATCTAAAACTGCATTAATAAGCGTTGAAACAACCGAAGCAAACATAGGAAGCTTTACCCTCTCGGTTGAACGCAGAACCGTTGACACAACGGAATTTACAACCGTTGCCGGATAAGAATAACATACGATGGAAAGATATGATGCACCGCAGGATATAATGGCAGAATCCTTATTAAAAACCGAAATTATTTTTTCAGGAATCAAAAGCGCCATAATAAAGAAAAAAACCGCAACACAAAAGGATGTTACAACCGCAATGGAATATGTTTTATGTATGTTTTCATGTTGCTTTGCTCCCCAAAACTGAGCCACAAAAAGTGCAGTTCCCGAGCAAAGTCCGAATGTTGCCATACTGAGCAGCCAGTTCCACTGAGTTGCCATTCCGGATGCAGCAAGCTCCACACTTCCGAGTTGACTCATAAAAAAAGTGTCTATGAATGTGAGTGAGTTAATGAGAAGATGTTGAAATGCTATTGGAAGAGCGAGCTTCAAAAGCAAACTCCAGAATTCTTTTCTTTCTGATTTCATATTGTTTATCCTTTTCATATGTGATTTTTATGTTTTATATCAAATTCGATTTTATACTCACCGTCAATAAGAATATAATCTACATTGTGTTTTTTGGCAAGCTCCAAAAACTGAGCATTATCTTTCAAAACACTCTCTATTGTGCAATAGCTGTCATCTATTCTGTTTTCTATTATGCTTGCATACTTTTTTATATCCTTAAAATGATTCCTTATATATTCAGGACTCATAACCAGACAGCAATATATGATATCTTCGAGATATTCTTCTTCAAAGTCATCTTTCCAGTTAAATGGAATATAACACCCTTCAACAATCATATTCTGATTATTTTCAATCGCCGTTTTTATCATTTCTCTCACAACAGGCCACAGATAATGCGTAAGCTCCGTGTCATCGCTCAACGGTGTGAGATTTGTGTATCCCGAGCGAATGAGCCCCATTTTCAGATGGTCTATCGACAAATACGGATATTTATATTTTTCGAGTAATTTTTGTGCAAGGCAGGTTTTTCCCGTGTGCGATGCACCTGAAATTAATAATATCATTCTTTCACCTTCACAATATTACTTATAGCATTTTCCGTATCTCTGACTTCTTTATGAAATGCCGCTGCAGGGATTCTCAGAGCTCCGCTTCCGAAGATAATAAGCTGTTCGGGACCATCGGAGGTGGCAACTCTTACCTTATGATTTTTTGAAAGCTTTGCGGAGACTCTTTCGATATAGCTGTCGGCGGTTTCTGCTTCTTTGGTATAAACAACGTTTATATTATGAATCTTCTCCACGGAACCGGGATTTTTCTTTACCTTATAAGCATCAAAAACCAATATGACTTCAACTCCCGTGAATGCCTGATAATTGCAAAGTCTTTCGGTAAGCTGAGTGCGGGCAAGGTCGAGGCTGTCGGATGCTGATTTTTTTAGTTCGTCCCATGCAAAGATTATGTTGTAGCCGTCGACGAGAAGATATTCTTTTTCGTCGAAGGTTTTCACAAGATTTTTGCGAACTTTTATCTCTTTGGGCTTCGGCTTTGAAGCCGGTTTTGTTGATGCACTGTAGGCTGTGTCGGTGATTCTTCTTTGCTTTATTTCGCCGTAGGTACGTTCAAATATTTTTATGAGTTCACTGTCGGTAGCGGCAAGGCGGACATATTCCTCGGAACGTTTTTTTATTATCTGCTCTTCGTCCTCTTCTTCAACTAAAGGCTTCAGTATGCTATCAATGTGCATATAGTCTTCAACCTCATCCCATTTCACCAAAAATCCGGCACCCTGGGCGCAAAATACGGAATCGGCTGTATTATCAAGGTCGGAATCGCAATCATAGGCAATTGAGGCTATAACCTCTTGCGCGTTATGGCAGGGTTCATAGCCTTTAAGAGAGAATTTAACTGTTCCTTTGCCATGGGTATAGCTTGTTATATCTAACATATAATCTCTCATTTCAGAAACAGGCGCACTCCCTTTTATAACCGACATATCTCCCGAAATATACGGAGAACCGAACGTTCCGCCCATGCGGTCTATGTCGCTCATTGCTCTGCCGACGTTTTCCTGAGGAAGCTTTATTTCAAAATCATACCACGGCTCTAAAAGAATACTGTTGGCTTTTCTTAAACCATGGCGCACTGCTCTGTAGGTTGCTTCTCTGAAATCTCCGCCCTCGGTGTGCTTTTTATGTGCTCTGCCTGCAACAAGAGTTATTTTCATATCGGTTATTGGCGAACCTGTGAGAACACCCAGATGCGTTTTTTCAGTCAGGTGGGTCAGAACAAGTCTTTGCCAGTTGCGGGCAAAATCATTTTCAGAACAATCGGACGCAAAGGTAAGACCCGAGCCCGGTTCTGCCGGCTCTAAAATGAGATGAACCTCACTGTAGTGTCTGAGGGGTTCATAGTGCCCTACTCCCTCAACAGTATCGTCAATCGTTTCGCGGTACACTATATTACCGTGACCGAATTCAACGTCTATATTAAATCTTTCTTTAATGATAAATTTAAGAACTTCAAGCTGAACTTCGCCCATAACAAGAAAGTGGATTTCTTTGTTGCGCTTATCAAAATTTATTCTGAGAGTTGGTTCTTCCTCTTCAATGGTGCAAAAATCTGCAAGTGCAACATACAGGTCAACGCCCTCCGGAAGCAAAACCTTATAGCTTAAAACGGGTTCTAATATTGGTGCTTCTCCGTCATTTTCAAAGCCGAGTCCATCACCGCATTTTGCTTTGGTGAGCCCCGTAACGGTGCACACTGTTCCGGCTTCTGCTTTTTGAACGGGGTCGCTTTTTTCACCGGAATATACTCTTATCTGGTCAACCTTTTCTTCCCATTCTTCGCCGTCGGTTACACCTTTTAATTTTTCCTTTACGTTGAGTTCACCGCCGGTTATTTTCATATGCACGAGTCTTTCGCCGCGTTCGTTGCGTGTGATTTTAAACACTCGTGCGCCAAATTCACTTTTACGTTTTGGCTCGTCTATATATTTATCGAGAGCATACAAAAACTCTTCTACCCCATCTGTTTTGAGTGCAGAACCGAAAAAGCATGGAAAAAGCTGACGATTCATAACTGCATCTGCAATGTCTGAATCGCTCACATTTTCGCCACCGAGCACCTTTTCCATAATTGTTTCACTGCACATAGAAAGCTCTTCCTCATCCGACAAAAGCTCAGATTCAAGGCATTTTTCAGAAAGATTGCGCTTGATATCTGCCATAAGTTCCGGTCTGCCGTTATTTGGAAGGTCGGTTTTATTCACGAAAATAAAAACGGGAACGTTATGTTTGGAAAGAAGCTTCCACATTGTTTCCGTGTGGCTCTGAACGGAATCAGATGCGCTTATCACAAGGATTGCCGCATCAAGAATCTGCAGAGTTCTTTCCGCTTCGGGAGAAAAATCTGCGTGTCCGGGAGTGTCTATGAGAGTTATTTCGGTATCGCCGAATTTAAGAACTGCCTGTTTTGAAAATATTGTTATACCACGCTGACGCTCTAAGGCAAAATTATCGAGAAAAGCATCTTTTTTATCCACTCTTCCGAGCTTTCTGATGTTGCCCGAAAGAAAAAGAAGCGCTTCCGACAAGGTTGTTTTTCCCGAGTCAACGTGAGCCAGGATTCCTACGGTTATTTTTTTCATCTTTATTTTCCTTTGCAAAAATTATATATTTAATTATAACATATAATTTTTAAAATCACAATACTTATTAATTTTGTTTGAGTTTCCCCATTTTTT
>JAZSOL010000283.1:0-4662 GCA_045536915.1 Clostridia bacterium | reverse complement strand
TCATTTGGTTTGTCTTCCTAAGACCGCTTGGCCTCCGACTTTGTATCTATGATTTTTTCGTAACGATTCTGCAGGATTGAAAGCCGCAGGCTTCAATCCGAAGCCCTAGTGAAGAAAAAAACATAGATATTCCTGCCATTTCGCAAAACCTATCCGCCGCCGGATGGTTTTTGCAGATTAATCTCCCCGATAAATCAAAATTCAAACCTCAAACTTTCTTTCACAACAATTTCCACATTATATTTATCCTTAAAATACTTCGCATTTTCTCTTTTGTGCCCAAGTATTTTAGAAAACATTTCTTTTGGCGCATTCACGTTTAGTGTGCAGTCTGAGAGCCTATTTTCGGTAACATACTCTTCAATTATATTCCTTTTTATCCTTCCGTAGCACAACTCAGCAAATGCCGGATGATACGGACCTATCACAGTTTTTTCATTCACATTATCCGTTGTCTGCAAACCGATTCTGAGAATTTCAATGTTGTTTTTCTCAAAAACAGGAATAATCTCCGCCACAGTTTCAACTGCTTCTTCAAGTGTCTGAGGAGAATACTCGCCTTTTTCATACATTTCAAGAAGTCTTGTTCCTTCCATAACGAGAGTGGGATATATTCTCACGCAATCAGGCTTTAATGACGCAATTTTTTTTGCAGTTTCAACGCAGCCCTCCCGGTTGTCGCCGGGAAGTCCTGTCATCATCTGCAAACCTAAGCTTATCCCCTTCGAGCGAATGAGTTTTGCCGCCTTTTCAACATCCTCAAACGAATGCCCACGGTTGCAGCACTCAAGAACGATATCATCTGCCGACTGTACGCCGAGCTCAATTGCCGTCATATGATATGAAAGAGCAATATCAAGAATTTCTTCGCTTATGGCATCGGGTCTGGTTGAACAGCGTATTGCGTTCACTCTTTTGGATTCAACATATTTTGACGCAAGCGAAAGCAGTTCAATCTGCTTTTCTAAATCAATAGCCGTAAAGCTTCCGCCAAAAAAAGCAATTTCAACATACGCATCTTCGCTCTTTGCCGCTTCAATATACGTAAGATTTTCTTCTATTATTTTTTTCGCCTTTTCCGCAGTCATCTCCTCAATCTGACCGGTTATCCGCTTTTGATTGCAGAAAACACAGTCATTCGGGCATCCCTTATGAGGCACAAACACAGCAATTCTGTAATTTTTCTTCATTTTATTTCTCCAAAAAATGGCTTGCAGAAAACTGCAAGCCATTTAAAATTTTATTATTCTTCATCAGATGCAGGAAGTTGCGCCTGCTTTTCAGCTTCATGAAGATTCAAATTCTTTTTATCCACCATTTCAGCTGTTATGCGACATTCTCTGACGTTTTCGTCGGAAGGTGCATTAAACATAATATCGCTCATGGTTTCTTCCATTATTGAGCGTAATCCTCTTGCGCCGGTTTTTCTTTCTATTGCTTTGTCGGCAATTTTCTCTATGGCATTGGTGTCGAATTCAAGATTCACACCGTCGAACGAAAGAAGCTTCTGATACTGCTTAACCAAAGCGTTCTTAGGCTCTGTGAGGATTTGCACAAGAGCATCACGGTCAAGCTGATCTAAAGTTACCGTTACGGAAAGTCTGCCTATGAATTCAGGAATCAAGCCAAATTTCAAAAGGTCCTGAGGCTGGATAGCCTTAAGGATTTCACCCATTTTTTTATCTTTTGCCGATTGAACATCAGCACCAAATCCAAGAACTTTTTTTCCGGTTCGTTTTTCGATGATTTTATCAATGCCGTCAAACGCACCGCCGCAAATGAAAAGTATATTTGATGTATCTATCTGAATAAATTCCTGTTGCGGATGCTTTCTGCCGCCCTGCGGAGGAACTGAAGCAACTGTGCCTTCAAGAATTTTCAAAAGTGCCTGCTGAACACCCTCGCCGCTCACATCACGGGTGATTGACGGATTTTCGGATTTTCTTGCTATTTTATCGATTTCGTCTATATAGATAATACCCTTCTGAGCATTTTCTATATTATAATCTGCCGCCTGAATAAGCTTTAAAAGAATGTTTTCAACATCCTCACCCACATATCCGGCTTCCGTGAGCGAAGTTGCATCTGCAATAGCAAACGGAACATCTATTATTTTAGCAAGAGTCTGAGCAAGCAATGTTTTACCGGAACCCGTGGGACCAACAAGCAAAATATTACTCTTCTGAAGTTCAACATCATCTCCGGTATCACAACAGATTCTCTTATAGTGATTATACACTGCTACGGCAAGACCTTTTTTGGCTTCATCCTGCCCAACAACATACATATCGAGAATGTTTTTTATATCAACCGGTTTGGGAAGCTCACTCAGGCTGAAATCAGAACCTTGCTGATATTCTTCAAATTCGCTTTCTATAATATCACTGCACGCGTCAACACACTCATTACAGATATAGACATTAGCCATAGGACTTGAAATGAGTCTCATAACCATATCCTGAGATCTTCCGCAAAAAGAACAGCAGAAAGTATCATTTTTATTGTTTGCCATCTATCGGACTCCTCATTATTTTCTCTTTTCGATAACTTCATCAATGAGACCGTATTCCATTGCTTCAAAAGCAGTCATAAAGTTATCTCTCTCGGTATCCCTCACAATCTGTTCATAAGGTTTACCTGTTCTTTCACTCAAAATTTTATTGAGTGTTTCTTTCATTTTGATAATTCTGTCGGCGTGAATTTTGATGTCGGTAGCCTGACCCTGCATACCGCCGAGAGGCTGATGAATCATAATTTCACTGTTGGGAAGAGCAAAACGTTTTCCTTTTGCACCTGCGCTAAGAAGGAAAGCTCCCATAGAAGCCGCCATACCGATGCAAATGGTGGAAACATCACACTTGATATAGTTCATGGTATCGTAGATAGCCATTCCCGCAGTTATTGAACCTCCGGGGCTGTTGATATACAAACATATATCCTTATCCGGGTCTTCTCCTTCAAGGAAAAGCATCTGAGCCACAACAAGACTTGCTGTAACATCATTTACTTCTTCACCAAGAAATATTATTCTGTCCTTCAAAAGTCTGGAATATATATCGAAGGATCTTTCTCCTCTGTTTGTTTGCTCTATGACCATAGGTACAAGACTCATAAAGCTCACACCTCCTGATTTTACATATTATTTAATTATTCTTCAGAACTTTTTTCTTCTGTTTTTTCAGCTTTTGCTTTTGCTGTTGTTTTTTTAGCAGTAGCTTTTTTAGCAGGAGCTTTTTTAGCAGGAGCTTTCTTTGCAGCGGTTTTCTTCGCTTTCTTTTCTTTTGCATTTTCAACCACAAACTCAACAGCTTTTCTGATTTTGAGGTCATCCTTCATGGATTCTCTTTCATTTTCGCCGATAAGAGTTTTAACTTTATCAAGCTCCATGCCGTACATTTCAGCCATTTTCTTGAGTTCTTCTTCAAGGTCTTCTTCTGTTACTTCAAGATTTTCAACCTGAGCAATTTTTTCAAGAACAAGATTTGCTTTAACCTGAGCTGATGCCTGATCCTTGAACTGTTCTTTGAATGTGTCAACGGTAGCACCTGTAAACTGCATATACTGTTCAAGGCTCATTCCCTGAGAAGAAAGCTTATAGCCAAATTCTTTAATCATATCTTCAACGCGGTTGTCAATCATGCAATCGGGAATTTCAACGGTTGCACCTTCGCAAACTGCTTCAACAAGAGTATTTTCGAATTCAGCTTTTGTTCTTGCTTCGTTTTGCTTGTCGAGATTTTCTTTTATGTTGTTTTTGTATTCTTCAAATGTTTCGAATTCGCTTACGTCTTTGGCAAAATCGTCATCAAGTTCAGGATATTCCTTAACTTTGATTTCCTTAACGGTTACTTTGAATACTGCGGGTTTACCTTTGAGTTCTTCTGCATGATACTCTTCGGGGAAGGTTACATTAACTTCAACTTCTTTTCCGATTTCTGCACCAACGAGCTGATCTTCAAAGCCGGGAATAAACTGACCGCTTCCGATTTCGAGAGTGTGGTCTGTGCCTTTTCCGCCGTCGAATGCAACATCATCAACAAAGCCTTCAAAGTCGATAACTGTGATGTCGCCCATCTGAACTGCTCTGTCTTCAACTGCAACAATTCTCACATTTTTTTCTGCATCAGCTTTAACCTGAGCATCAACATCTTCGTCTTTTGTTGCGTAAACTGTTTTTTCAGCTTCAACACCTTTGTATTCGCCAAGCTCAACTTCGGGCTTAACTGTTACAACAGCTGTGAGAACAAGATTTTTGCCTGCACCGATTTCTTCTATATCGATTTCAGGTCTGTCTACCGGAGAAATGCCTGCTTCTTTAACAGCAAACTCGTATGCTTCAGGGCAAACAAAGTTTACTGCATCTTCGTAGAAAACTTCTACGCCGTAGTATTTTTCAACGAGTTTTCTCGGCGCTTTACCCTTTCTGAATCCGGGAAGAGCAATCATCTTAACGTTCTTTTTGTAAGATTTTTCAAGTGCTTTTTCAAAAGCTTCGCTGTCAACCTCGAATGTGAGTTTAACAGTGTTTTTTTCTGTTTGTTCATTTTTTATGAGTTTCATCTGTGGGAGCCCCCTAAAATAAAATTTTTTAAAGATTGTTTTGCATTTATATAAAGACCGCCCTGTCAGGGCAGATCGATTTTAAGTCGGATCGTAGCCATG
>JAZSOL010000049.1:0-15173 GCA_045536915.1 Clostridia bacterium | reverse complement strand
GTTGTATGTTTTTTGCTTCAAAATAGGTTTTGACAAGTTAGTCACATTATGGTATAATGAGTGTGTAGAATCACATCATTGATGTGACTAACAAAAAAGTAATACATAAAACAAAGCCTTATTTAATCAAGGTTTTCGCATCGCTGCACCCCTCCGCCATGACCACGAAGTGGGCGTGGCACGTTGAAATGATGGGACTTATTGGAGCCGGCAACAACCCCATGGTTGGTATGACTGTTGCAGTTGCTGTTGCTGTTCAGGAAGCAATGAATAAATAAGGAATATCAAGGGTTTCGTAGGGGCGATTCACGAATCGCCCGTTTAGAAAATTTTTTGAAATTAAATATGTAGAATTTTTTAGTTGGACACATCATTTTAGGTTTTTTGCCTATGATGTGTCCAACTTTTTTTGACAGTATATTCGTAATATGATATAATAAATATACCAATAAATTCAGACGGAGTATACCATGCTTACAGATGTTAAAACTCATTATGATATGCTGATAGATGAAGGAAATGATCCTGTGCAAGACCCATTACCACTAAGGGAACATATGGACAAATGGGATGGCGATAATTTTATATGTCAATTGAAATTGTCAAAAAGTAAAATCGTTCTTGAAATCGGAATCGGAACAGGCAGACTTGCATTGAAAGTCGCACCTGAATGCAAAACATTATACGGAATAGATATATCTTCAAAAACTGTTGAACGAGCAAAGAGCAACTTATTTCAATTTGAAAATATACAGTTGATATGTGATGACTTTATTACGTATGATTTCAACCGAAATTTTGATGTTATATATTCCTCGCTCACATTTATACATATTGAAGACAAGCAGACGGCAATTAACAAAGTTTCATCACTTTTGAATAAAGATGGAGTATTTGTATTATCTATTGATAAAAATCAATCAAATTATATTGATATGAGCACACGAAAAGTAAAAATATTTCCTGATATGCCGAATTTAATATCAAAATATATAAGTTTATCAGGATTAACAATTACACATCAATACGAAACAGAATTCGCATTTGTTTTTGTAACAAAAAAGTAATATTTAAAAATTACCCATATCGCACAGTTTTTCACCAACAATATACCTCAAGCACTTGTACCAAGCGTATTTGAACCTGTTTCGTTTTAAACATTTTACGCTCTGCAAACCTTTCTTATTTTTGATATAATTATATTATCAAATAATGAAAGGAGTTGAAAAAATGAAATTGAGTAGCAAATGGAAAAACTGGATTGCAATACTTGATCCCAAGATTTGCAAGGCTTGTGAAAACAAACACGGTAAAATATATGAAATATCAGAAAAGGTATCACCAACCAAACTTCACTCTCATTGCCGATGTACTATCCAAAGATTAAAATCTATCTTTGCAGGCGAAGCAACAGAAAAAGGATTAGATGGCGCGGATTGACATTTGAAGTATAATGGCAAACTTCCGGATTACTATATAAGCAGATCAGAAGCAACCAAACTTGGCTGGAACAGAAAAAGAAAAAATTTATCAGAAATTGCACCGGGGTTCATGTTGTATGGAGGGATACACAAAAATACAGAAGGTAAATTGCCTGAAAATCCAGGGCGTGTCTGGTATGAGGCAGATCTTGAATATTCTTCGGGTGGAAGAAATACCAAAAGAATAGTCTTTTCTAATGATGGTCTGATATTTGTATCTTATGATCACTACAGAACTTTTATAGAAATCAGATAGGAGGCTAAACATGTCAATAATAAATTTAGATTTTAGAAATGTAAAATATTTTATGGAAATACACAAAGTATTAAAACAAACTTTTGATTTTCCGGAGTATTACGGGGAAAATCTTAGTGCGTTATGGGATTGCTTGTATGAATTCTGTCCTCTTGATGCTAAAATTGAAATTGACGGAATTTCATATTTAAACGAAAAATTTGACAAGTATGGAGAAGAGATAAAAAAGATATTTGAAGATTTGTTGGAGGAAGAAGGAAGCGAAAATATAAAAGTTACGATACTTTCTTAAGATATAGTTTATAAATGACAATAAAATTAAATAATGATATAATAACAATACGTTAAAGATATTGCAAATGACGTGCATTGTTTTTAACCTTGAAACGTGATTAAAACGCACCGAATAAGGCTCTCAAGTGCCGAATGGCACGTGTCTGTTGAAATGATGGGACTTATCGGCGCAGGTAACAACCCCATGGTTGGTATGACTGTTGCTGTTGCTGTTGCTGTTCAGGAAGCAATGAATAAATAAGTATTTACAAGGGTTTCGTAGGGGCGATTCACGAATCGCCAGTTTAGAAAATTTCTTGAAATTAAATATGTAGAATTTTTTAGTTGGACACATCATTTTAGGGTTTTTGCCTATGATGTGTCTAACTTTTTGGATTATGTTTAAATTTTGAAAGTATTACTTTAGATTGGCGAAACAACAAATGTGATCCCATGAATGAGGCATTTTTGCAATTGGCAGGCGTTTTCAGTCAATTAGAACTTGCCATGATTAGTGCAAGGGTGCGTTCTGGTATGGAAAATGCCCGAGCAAAAGGGGCGAATATCGGCATACCGCACGTAACAAAAGAAGATAAAGAAAACCGTATGTTTCCTTTGAAACACACGGTTTTCTTTTTTATTGGCGCGCCGCAGAGAATTCGAATCCCTGACCTTCTGATCCGTAGTCAGACGCTCTATCCAGCTGAGCTAGCGGCGCATATCAACAACGATAATTATTATATCACAAAGTTTTATAAAATGCAAGAGGTAATTTTTAATTTTTTAATATTTATTTATTTTTAATAAAATCCATTGCACATTCAGGTTATGTCATTGCAAATTGACAAATCATATATGTTATGATAGTATATAAATATAATTAATTTTAATAAGGAGTTTTTATTTATATGAAATCAAAAGTTTATTTCACAGACTTTCGTTGCAAAACGGATGAAGGTCCGTCTCAGAAGCTTTCGAGACTTATCAGGAAATCCGGAATAGACAGTATTGATATGAAAGGCAAGTTTGTTGCCATAAAGATGCATTTCGGAGAGCTTGGAAATATGAGTTTTCTTCGTCCTAATTACGCAAGGGCTGTTGTGAATATTGTTAAGGAGCTTGGTGGAAAACCGTTTCTTACCGATTGCAACACGATGTATCCGGGAAGCAGAAAGAATGCAATTGAGCATCTTTACTGTGCATGGGAAAATGGGTTTACTCCTATGACTGTTGACTGCCCAATAATAATTGGCGACGGACTTAAAGGAACTGACGACATTTCAGTTCCGGTATGTGGCGGCGAATACATTAAGGAAGCTAAAATAGGACGTGCGGTTATGGATGCAGATATTTTCATATCCCTCACCCACTTTAAAGGTCACGAAATGGCAGGATTTGGCGGTACAATAAAAAACATCGGTATGGGTTGCGGTTCACGTGCCGGAAAAACGGAACAGCATTGCAACGGAAAACCGATTATATATGAAGACAGATGTAGCGGATGCAAAAGATGTCTGAAGGAATGCGCAAACGGCGGACTTGTGTTTGATGAAAAATCAAAAAAGATGAGTGTTGATTATGAAAACTGCACTGGATGCAGCAGATGCATAGGAGAATGTAATTTTGATGCTATTGATTTTTCGCAGAATGCGGCAATAAAAGAGCTCAACTGCAGAATGGCTGAATACACAAAGGCTGTTATAGACGGAAGAGAGAATTTTCACATTTCATTAATCTGTGATGTTTCACCTGTTTGCGACTGTCATTGCGGAAATGATGTGCCGATTATTCCGGATGTGGGAATGTTTGCATCATTTGATCCACTGGCTCTTGTTCAGGCATGCGTGGATGCCTGTTTGAAACAGACTCCTATGCCCAACTCACAGCTTACAGATGAAATGGAGAGCGAACATTTTCACGACACCCACGACCATTTCAGCAATGCAAATCCGAATGCCGAATACAAAACATGTCTTGCACATGCAGAAAAGATAGGTCTTGGCAAAAGAGATTATGAACTGATTTTTGTTAAATAAATATAATGTGCTGCAGCAAATTTTCGCTGCAGCACATTATATTTTATATTAACATATCACAATATTCAGATTATCTCTGCACACGTCCTGAGCCGTCACCATTCATAAGAGTTTCAACTTCTGCACGTGTTACGATATTCATATCACCGGGGATTGTGTGTTTAAGAGCGGAAGCTGCAACACCGTATTCAAGAGCTTCTTTAAAGTCTCTTCCATCGAGCATACCGCAGATAACACCGCCGGCAAAGCTATCGCCACCACCAACACGGTCTACGATAGGTGCGATTCTGTATTCTCTTGAGTGATAGAATTCTTTTGTATCTCTTGAGTAAATGCAAGCAGACCATCCATTATCGGAAGCTGAGTGAGACACTCTGAGAGAAGAAATAACATATTCAAAGTTGAATTTTTCTACCATCTGTTCAAAAATGCTCTTATATCCTGCAAGTTCAAGTTCGCCGCTTGTTACATCTGTTTCGCCGGGTTTGAAGCCGAGAACTTTTTCAGCATCTTCTTCGTTACCTATGCAAACATCAACATACTGCATAAGATTTGACATAATTCTCTGAGCTTTTTCGCTTGACCAGAGTTTCTTTCTGAAATTGAGGTCACAGCTAACTTTTACGCCTTTAGCTTTAGCAGCTTTGAGTGCAATTTCGGTGAGCTCTGCTGCAGCATCGGAAACAGCGGGTGTGATACCTGTGAAGTGGAACCAGTCGCATCCTTCAAAAATTTTATCAAAATCAAAATCATCTGCAACTGCAGTTGAAATTGAGGAGTGAGCTCTGTCATACACAACATTTGAAGCTCTCATTGCAGCACCTGTTTCGAGGAAGTAGATACCGAGTCTTTCGCCACCGCGTGCGATGTTTTCGGTTTTAACATTCATTTTTCTGAGAGCTGCAACTGCACAATCACCAATCGGATTTGCAGGAACTTTTGTTACGAATTCAGCATCGTGACCATAGTTTGCAAGCGAAACAGCAACGTTTGCTTCACCGCCGCCGTAGCAAACATCAAATTCGTCTGCCTGAATGAATCTTTCATTGTTGGGTGTTGATAAGCGAAGCATAATTTCGCCCATTGTTACAACTTTTGCCATAATAGTTTACCTCCGGTTTTATGTAGTTATTTATTTCTTGCAATTTTAATATTTTCAACGAACTTCTTAGCAGTTTCTGTGATGAGCTCGTAGTTACCTGTTTTAGCACCTGCTGTGAGAGCACCGCCTGCACCAACAGCTACAACACCTGCTTTAATCCATTCACCAACGTTATCAGCATCAACACCGCCTGTGGGCATAATGTTTGCCTGAGGAATGGGGCCTTTGATAGCTTTAACCATACCGGGTCCGAAAGCATCGCCCGGGAAGAGTTTAACGATATCGCATCCGAGTTCAAGAGCACGCACAACATCGTGAATTGTCATACATCCGGGCATACAGGGAACTGCATATCTGTTACAGAGCTTGATTGTATCTTCATCAAAATAAGGGCTCACAATATACTGAGCGCCCGAAAGAATTGCAATACGAGCTGTTTCGGCATCAAGAACGGTACCTGCGCCGAGAATGATGTCATTTTCGCTATAGTGGTTAGAAAGTTCTTCAATAACCTTATGAGCCTTCGGAACCGTGAAGGTCATTTCAATTGCAGGAACTCCGCCTGCAATACATGCATCGGTAATCTTCATTGCTTTGTCGGCATTTTCTGCTCTTACAACTGCAACGATACCCACGTCTTTGATTCTCTGAATAACTGAATACTTATCCATTTTTCTTCCTCCTTGCT
Source organism: Clostridia bacterium (assembly GCA_045536915.1). GTDB lineage: Bacteria > Bacillota > Clostridia > UMGS1810 > UMGS1810 > RGIG1828. The sequence goes on along the minus strand of JAZSOL010000049.1, from coordinate 9,337 downwards.
TACTGCAAATATAATGTAATAAATAAGGCACTCTGTGCCAAAATATCAAATCATATTTATTATATCACAGTAATTTTAATTTGTCAAAACATATAAGCAATTTTAATCAAAAAAATTTCCATTTTTTTATACTTTATTTCGGATATATTTTATTATATAATTATTTTATAAACCACTAAGGAGAAAACTTATGAAAAACGCAATAATACTTATTTTTTCAATTGTTTTAATACTTACCTTCTCAACCAAAGCAAACTCAGCATTCACACCCACGTTTTCCACACTCAAAGATACTGACATGCATTGGTCCGAGGATGCAGTGCAAAGACTCAAAGATATTGGAGTTATGAACGGCTACAATGGCTACATTAATCCCGACAGCATCATAACACGCGGAGAATTCACAGCCTTAATCACACGAATATTCGGCATTAAACCAACAGACAATGTTAATCATTTCACAGACATAAACAGCAGCCATATATTTTTTGAAAATATATGCGCGGCAAGTGATGCCGGAATAATCGACGGTTTCGCCGACAACACATTCAGACCGGATAATATGATAACCAGAGAAGAAATAATGCTGATTCTCTCCCGTGTACGCCCCGGTGGTGATTATAATACTGCAAGTTTCACGGATATTGAAAGCGACTACCAATACCTTTCTGAGCTCTCAGCAATTAAAAGCGACGGAATCATAAACGGCTATCCGGACGGTTCGTTCGGGCCAAACCGCAGAACAACCAGAGCCGAGGCGGCAACTATGGTGCTTTCAGCGGCAAACAAATATCTTCCATCTGCAAAAAAAGAAACCGTTATTGATTTATGCACACAATATCTTCCGCTTCATTTTTCCAACGATGATTCAAAAGATAAATTTTTAACAGGCGAAGCAAAAACTCTAAAATCATATGTAAACCATGCCTACAAATATGCAGAAAAACTCGGATACCATATTGAAAACACGCTTGACGGACAGTATATTTCTTCTGCTCAAACAAGCGGACCTTTTTCTGAAATCACATTTGAATATTATATTTCAAACACCGTAAATGGTGTTGAAAACAAATGCTATAAAGGTGAATCAAAAATCTCTCTTATCACAAGAAACGGAGAAACTAAAATCTACAATCACGCCACCCGCATCAAATCCGAAAAGCCCGTAAACCTAACGTGGGAAGTTTTTTCAAACCCACCGGATTCGCCTGTTCCCGGAGTAAATGTTTTATCTCCCTCTGCTTTCAGCATTTCGCCGTCGAAAAATGCATCATCTGTTTTGCTTGGTACTAACCGATACGGAAGCCTGTATTTAAATTCAACACTAAACAGCAGATACACACACTGGGCAAAGAAAAATAATTACGACATCTGGGCAATGTATAAAACCGACTTTACCACAGAAACTGCAAACCGTTTTCTCAATAATCCCGAAATGAGACTGATGGCTGTGAATGAACTTATTAAAAATATTCTTACTTATGACCTCAGCGGAATAAACTTCGACTTTGAAAATATGCTTTCCGAAGACCGCAGTGCCTACACAAATCACGTCAAAGAAATTTCCGCAGTCTGCCACGCACTCGGTGCAGTTGTTTCGGTTGATATCACGGTATATTTGCCGTCGAGCCTTACGTGGTCTATGTGCTACGACAGAGATGCACTTTCAAAGCACTGCGACTACATTATTCTTATGGCATACGACCAATATTATTCCGGAAGCCCTGTTGCAGGTCCGGTCTCGGGAATACCATGGACTGAAAAATGCATTCAGACAACTCTTAACGAAGTTGAACCGGATAAACTCATACTCGGAATACCTTTTTATATACGGTGTTGGGAAGTTAAAAGCGAAAAAGTCATTTCATCCAAAGCCGTTTCAATGTCTCAGGCACTTAAACTCATTGAAGAAAACAACGCACAGTCATTTTACGACACGACCCACGGACTCACAAAATACACTTGGCAAAGCGGAGGCAAGGAATATGTTTTATGGTTGGAAAATGCAAAAAGCATACGGCAAAGAGTGCAGTTTGCATCCAAATACAACCTTGCCGGAGTTGCAAGCTGGCGAAGAGGTTTTGAAACTGCGGATATATGGAATGTGATATCCGATGAATTAAATTGATATATTAAAACAGCGTATCTGCAAATTTGATACGCTGTTTTGAATTTAACAATTAATCCTTTTTATAATTAAGCATTATAATACCTGTGCAAACAAGAACAAGTGTGATGCAAAGATTAAGCGGAGTCACATGGCTTTGTTCTTCCAAAAGAAGATTTGAAAGTAAAACTCCGAAAACAGGTATCATAAAGCTGAAAATTGTTACTCTCGAAACGGGATTATATTTGAGAAGTATTCCCCAGAGCGAATATGCAATTGCAGAAAGAAATGCAAGATACACAAGCACCCCTATCGCCTTTGCGCTCACAAACATCACTTCTCCGCCAAAGGTGAATCCTGAAATTATCATCACAATACCACCCATAATAAACTGATATCCGCTTATTACAACCGGATCCTCATAACTCGAATACTTTTTCATTAAAACAGATGAAAAGGCATATGCAATAGCCGAAAAAAGCACAAATGCATCTCCGGTAAAATTCATATTGAAATCAAGACCTTCAAGATTCACAAAAATTATTCCGGCAAATCCTATGATACATGCCATAACTTTCTTTAAAGTGAGCTTTTCCTGTTTGAAAATAAGCCCGGCAATAAGGAGTGCAAAGAATGCATTTGAACCGCTTAAGATTGTTCCTTTTACGCCGGATGTGTTGGAAAGTCCAACGTAGAAAAATATGTACTGTATTACCGTTTGAAAACAGCTTACAGTTGCAACTTTAGAAAGATTTTCTTTTTTGGGATAAAGCATTTTACGGCGGGCTATACTGTAGATCAGCACTGTTATAATCCCGGCAAGAGTAAAACGTATTCCGGCAAAAAGAATTGTTGACTCAACATCCTTATGGGGTAATATAAGTTCGTATCCTATTTTTATAAAAGGCGTTGCACTCCCCCACAGTGCACAGCAAAGTATGGCGCAAATTGCCACAAAAAATGTGTTAGTGTATAGTTTATTTGATTTTTGCATAATTATTAAATCCTTTCATATTGCTTAGCATATTAATTATTTTATTGTTTCAACAATAATTGTGTTGGTGTTTCCGGACATTCCGTTTGTCATTCCACCTGTCAGCACAATATTATCGCCGCTTTTAAGATTAAGATTTGTTTTGGCTGCAAGACAAGCATGATAAAACAAAACATCAAGAGAATTGAACGACTCACTCAGAACAGGCTTCACACCCCACGAAAGAGCAAGCTTGTACCAGACCTTTTTATCAGTTGTCATTCCAACAATATCAACAGGAGTTCTGAATCTTGATACCATTCTTGCTGTAATACCCGTTATGGAAGACACAACAATTGCTTTTGCTCCGATATCTATTGCCATACCGCAGGTTGCGTGAGAGATGGCATCAACCTTATTTTTAATTTTAAAATCACTGTTTTTAAATCGTTTGGTATAGTTAATGTGTTTTTCTGTTTCTTCAACAATTTTCACCATAGCTTTCACAGTTTCCACCGGATATTTCCCTGCAGCAGATTCTCCGGAGAGCATAACCGCACTCGTTCCGTCATAAACAGCATTTGCAACGTCTGATATTTCTGCTCTTGTGGGTCTGGGATTATGAATCATTGATTCAAGCATTTCTGTTGCGGTGATAACTCGTTTTCCCAAAAGACGGCATTTTTCAATTATATATTTCTGAACGGCAGGAACCTCCACAAACGGAATTTCCACTCCGAGGTCGCCTCTGGCAATCATTATTCCGTCGCACTCTTCACATATTTCTTCTATGTTATCAATGCCTGTTCTGTTTTCGATTTTAGCTATAATACCAATATCTGACCCACCGTTTTGGGCAAGGAAATTCTTCACATCAAGAATATCCTGTTTTGTTGAAACAAAGGATGCCGCAACATAATCAATATCGTTTTCGATTCCAAAGAGCAAATCAGCTTTATCCTGTTCGCTGAGATATATCTGATGAAGAATTTTTTCCGGAAAACTCATACTTTTTCTATCGGAAAGAACACCGCCGACTTTAACAATACAATTAATATCCGTATTATTTTTTGAAACAACCTCAAAGATTACAAGACCGTTGTTAACAAGTATTGTATCACCAATTTCCATATCGTCCACAAGACCGTCATAGTTTACCGAAACAATACTTTCATTACCAACAATATCCTTGGTTGTAAATGTGAAATTATCTCCGTCATTTAAAACTATACTTTTATTTTCAAAAGTTTTAATTCTGTATTCCGGGCCCTTTGTATCAAGCATTATTGCAACCGGAATGTCAAGATCTGATCTTACTTTTTTTATAAGGTCTATATTCTTTTTGTGTTCTTCATAAGAACCATGTGAAAAATTAAGTCTTGCAACATTGAGACCTGCATTGCACATTTCTTTAAAAACTTTTTCATTATTGCTTGCAGGACCTACAGTACATATTATTTTTGTCTTTCTCATTTTTCTAACCTTTCTGATTCTTTTTCTACTCAACTATTTATATATAATTATATTACTCATATACGCTATTGTCAATATACATATATTTTATAGTATATGCTCTTTCACGAAAAGACATCCGCCTCTCACGAAGCGGATGTTTTGATTTTGATTATTAACCTTTAACGGCACCAATCATTACACCTTTTACGAAATACTTCTGAATGAAAGGATAGATAAGAAGTATCGGAAGGGTTGCAACGATAATGGTTGCATATTTGATGTTTTCTGCAAGTCCCATATTATCTGCTGAACCTGCATCTGCATTAATCTGCTCCTGCAAGAGGATTGATCTGAGCGCAAGCTGGAGAGGAATCTTCTTGGGATCATTGATATAGAGCATTGCGTTGAACCATGAGTTCCAGTGTGCAACTCCGTAGAAGAGAACCATAACCGACATAATTGCTTTTGAAAGAGGAATAATTATGTGCCACAGTACGTGCAAGTCGTTACCGCCGTCAACCTTAACGGATTCTTCAAGACTCTCCGGAATTGCCGCAAAGTTCGTTCTCATTACTATCATGTTATACACACTTATTGCTCCGGGGAGAATGAGTACGAGAAGTGAATCTCTGAGTCCGAGCACGTTGTTATAGATAACGTAGGTAGGAATCATACCTCCGCCAAAATACATCGTGAAGAGCATCATCCATGTGAGGAATGTTTTTATTGCGAATCTCTTTCTTGTGAGAAGAAATGCCGCAATTGATGTCATTATAAGGTTAAGTATTGTTGCAACAACAACTATAAAGAGTGTTACCTTATAACCATTGATGATGTTGGGGTTTTTCAAAACGTTTGAATATGCCGCAAAGCTAAGACCTTTTGGCAAAAGCATAAGCGATGATGAATTACCAACGATATCCTTTGAAAGCGAACATGTTACGCAATACCAGAAAGGATAAAGTGTAATGATAATCATTGCTGCCATAAATAATATATTGAATACATTGAAGACTTTTTCTCCAATACTTGGTTTATATACCATCTTATTTTATCCTCCTTTTTAGAACAAGCTTGATTCGCTGAATTTTCTGGAAATTGTGTTGGCAGTAACAAGGAATATGATGTTAACTACCGACTGGAAGAGTCCGGCTGCTGCAGAAAGCGGCATAGCATCGGCTCTTGGATATTTACCCGAAAGACCAACTTCATATATGTATGAAGAAATAACCTGGGATATATCGTGGTTATAGCTGTTCTGCAAAAGGATTATTTTTTCGTATCCTACGCTCAATACCGAACCCATTCTCATAATAAAGAGAATGATGATTGTTGATGCGATACCGGGGAGTGTGATATGTATTACCTGTTTCCATTTGCCTGCACCGTCGATAACTGCGGCTTCATAGAGCTCCTGGTCAATTGAGCTGAGTGCTGAAAGGTAGATAATACTTCCCCAGCCCACACCCTGCCAGATACCGGATGCTATGTATATGGTACGGAACCATTCGGGCTTAAGCATATAGTCTACTTCCTGACCGCCAAACAACATAAAGAACGAGGTAAGAATACCTTCGGGTTTAAGGAATGTTGTTACCATACCGCAGATAACAACGAGTGATATAAAGTGCGGAAGGTATGTAACCGTCTGGATAACCTTTTTATATTTGAGATTTTTGATTTCGTTGAGCATAAGTGCAAAAATTACAGGTGCCGGGAAACCAAATATCAAATCAAGCAAACTGATTACTATAGTATTTTTAAATACCGATAAAAATGCCGGATCGGAAAGGAACGTATAGAAATGCTGGAATCCTCCCATTCCTGCCCAATCACTTCCCCAGATACCTTTCATTACTTTGTAGTCCTTGAATGCCATTACAAGACCGAACATCGGCAGATAGCAGAACACAAGGAAATACGCAATAACCGGAATCGCGAGGATATAGAGAATAAAGTTACGCTTAAATTCATCTGCAATACGCGCACCCAATCCCTTCTTCGCCAATCTTATACTGTTTTCTTTCACCGCTTTTCCCTCCATAACTTAAATGTGGTAATAAATATTGAATTCTGCGATAAATCACATTTTATAATGATGCATACCGCAATATTAGATAATATAATATTATATATGAATTTGTAACAAAAATCCATAGACAAAACGATATTTGTGTGGTGTTTTTCGGTATTTGACATTAGAACAAAATTGACTTCGTCAATTAACTGTTCGCTTCGCTCACATTTTTATAAGGAAAATTTTGTTGTTACAAGCAATTGCTGACGCAATTTCCTATGTAATAAAAAAAACATCCGTCGAAAAACGGATGTTTTTTTATGATTAGTTATCTAATTTTTTGAGATATCTCTGATATGCAGCATTCTGAATTTCAATAATTTCGCCTATGTAGTTCTTTTCTGCATCTGCAACAATCTTATCAAATTCATCGATGCTCTTGTTGCCGGCGATAATTTCATTGATAGCTGTATCTGTAGTTGCCTGATACTGCTGATTGAGTGTTGCAATTCTTGCACTTTCTTCTGTTGTGTAGGTGAGTGTGGGAAGTGCGTGTTCTCTTGCTACTTCAAGGTTTGCATTCCAGGTTACAAGAGCATCTTTCTGGCTCTGGTACGGATAGTAACCGTTGAGGTAATCAGGATGCTGGTTAAGTCCCGGAGCATTTGCAGGACGGAAGAATTTGTAGAGAGCAGCGTTTACAGAGTTAGCACCGACTGTTTCAGGCTTCTGAATTTTATCTGTGTAGATATAGTGTGTTTCACCGTCGATTTCTTCAACTGTGTATGTATCACCTTCAACACCGAATGTCTTAAGGAGTGTACCCTCGTCGCTGTAGAGGTAGTCACACCATTTCATTGCTGATTCAATATCAGCGCAATTGCTTGTGATTGCGATTTCAGGGATTCTTGCTTCAAGCTGAACTTCCTGCCATTCGCAAACATCACCCTTGTTCATTACAGGGTATGGGCAAGCAACAAGATCGTATTCGGGATTTCTTGTTTCCATAGCGGGGAGAAGTTTACCCATGAGTGAACCAATCCAGCCAAAGCATGCAATAGAAACATTATCCTGAGTCATGTTACCTTCACCTTCGGTGTTTTTGTTGGTAACAAAGTTTGAATCAATATATCCCTTTTTTACCCAGTCTGCGAGCTGACCAACGAACTCTTTGTATCCGGGCTGAAGTATAGCGCTAACAACTTTACCATCTTCAATGTATGAATTTTTACCTACATCATATGCAGTGTTAAAGGTATGAGTTACACTTGTATAGGAGAAAGGATTATTGTAGCAAGTGAAGGGCTTTGTATAGCCTTCAGCTTTTGCTCTCGCAAACAAAGCATCCCAATCAGCAATTGTTTCGGGAACTTCCATACCCCATTTTTTGAGAAGGTCTGCACGAGTAACAAGTCCGCAGAAACCTCTGGAGTTACCAATATTGAGAGTTCTGAAACCGTAGTAGTTACCGGAATCTGTCATAGTTTCAGCTTTATAACGATTATTGTGTTCTTCGTTCTTTTCACCTGCTACGTAGCTGTAGTAGTTAGGTGCGTATTCTTCGAGATAGTCGTTAAGTGCAATTATAACACCATCTTCAATTGCTGCATCAGCACCGCCTGCATAGCTGTTCCAATTATACTCAATCATTTCGGGAAGATCGGATGATGCAAGAAGTGTATTGAATGCTTCAGCACCGGTTGAACCGGCAACAGGATGAATAAATTCTACCTTAACACCTGTAGCCTTTTCCATTTCCTGATACATAAGCATTTCTGAATAACTCGAAAGAGTCTGAGTGGAAGCAGCATCCATAGAAGCCCAATATCTTAATGTGCCTTCAGAACCACTGCCACCTTTGCCATCGCATCCGGCAAGTGAACCTGCAAGAAGCGCAGCAGCCGATGCAACAGCAACAAGTTTTGTTACATTTTTCATTGTATTACCTCCATTTTAAATTAATTTATAACAACTGCCAAAGCAATTATTAACCTTTTACTGCACCAATCATTACACCTTTAACAAAATACTTCTGAATGAAAGGATAGATAAGAAGTATCGGAAGGGTTGCAACAATGATGGTTGCATATTTGATGTTTTCTGCAAGTCCCATATTATCTGCCGAACCTGCATCTGCATTAATCTGTTCCTGCAAAAGAATTGATCTGAGCGCAAGCTGGAGAGGTATCTTTTTAGGATCATTGATATAGAGCATTGCGTTAAACCATGAGTTCCAGTGTGCAACTCCATAGAAGAGCACCATAACCGACATAATTGCTTTTGAAAGCGGGATGATTATGTGCCACAATACATGCAAGTCGTTACCTCCGTCAACCTTAACGGATTCTTCAAGGCTCGCCGGAATTGCCGAAAAGTTCGTTCTCATTACTATCATATTATACACACTGATTGCTCCGGGGAGAATGAGTACGAGAAGTGAATCTCTGAGTCCGAGCACGTTGTTATAGATAACGTATGTGGGAATCATACCTCCGCTAAAATACATTGTGAAGAGCATCATCCATGTGAGGAATGTTTTGATTGCGAATCTCTTTCTTGTGAGAAGAAATGCCGCAATTGATGTCATTACAAGGTTAAGTATTGTTGCAACAACAACTATAAAGAGCGTTACTTTATAACCGTTGATGATATTTGGGTTTTTCAAAACGTTTGAATATGCCGCAAAGCTAAGACCTTTTGGCAAAAGCATAAGCGATGATGAATTACCAACGATATCCTTTGAAAGCGAACATGTTACGCAATACCAGAAAGGATAAAGTGTAAT
>JAZSOL010000128.1:0-3018 GCA_045536915.1 Clostridia bacterium | reverse complement strand
CATAATACATAAGCATATCAATGGGAGAATGCTGAGAAGTGCACATACAAGCCAATGTGAATGATGCGCCCTTGATACCGTGGATTGCTTTAAGAGTGTAAACAAACTCTTCTTCCCACCCTTTTACATAGTTCCATTCGTTGAGTATGCTTTCTGAATTTTCATAACCGTATTTGTTTAAGAGTGTTTTTATTCTTTCTGCTTTTTGAGCCATATGCACAGGCTCTGTGCAATAAATATGCCAGGAAAAGAAATCAAGCGGTACGTTTCTTTTTTGCATTTCCCGAAGAAAATCCTCTGCCCATTCTTCGTTATGTGCAAGTGCAGGACCGCCTGTTTTCAAATCAGGAAAACGTTCTTTAAGATGCTTTGCGGTAATTTCAAACAAATCAAAAAATTCTGCTTTTGTTCCGCCCCAGGTGCGCTTGTTCAATGAATCGTCAGGATCAAGATCAGCTTCATTCCAGATTTCCCAGTATTTCATATTAAGCTTATATCCATCTGCCCAACCCTCATTGTAATGTCGGATAATATGTTCGCAGATAACGGCCCATTTTTTGAAATCCTCAGGCGGAACGGTGCCGTGCTTTTTTATCTGATGCTCAATTGTCTGACCTAATCTGAAAAATGTTTCGGTGCCTGCATCAAGACAAACTAAAATGCTTTCATCCGTACACGCAAAATCATAGGATGCAGGGTCATAAGGGTCGGCATCGAAATCAGGAAAAATGCATGTAATATCATGGCTGTACGGACCGCCGTAAATGCCGCAAACAGCAGAATCGTGATTCCTGCTGTATGGAATCCGCGCTGACTTATAATCCTCAAAATTACTGCGGAATTGGTCATTTGCATGCCTTCTGTGCCAAGGTCCGCCGTTAATCACATTAAAAATTTTAAATTTGTTGCCCGAGCTATTCAAATCAAATTTTAATATTTCCATTGGAACCTCCGCAAATTCTTATTTTCCGAACTTTTTGACAAATTGGAATTTAGCAGATACGATTACTCGTTCAGAACTTATCGGCAGCTCTTATGCGCAGAGCCATATCGGTTGCCTGCGGTCTGTCGCCGATATAATATGTGCCGAATCTTGTAGCGGTAAATTCATATTCTTCGGAAAATTCACCGCTGATGGGGTTGAACCATTGATAGGTATATCTTCCGTTCGGAACGAGGCTTCCGATTGTACCCGTTTTTATTCCGCCGTAAAACTTGGTGTTTACATTCTGCGCAACGGTTTCATCGGTGAACGAATAGAAATAAATAACGATTTCGGTGTTATCTTCGTTGCCTGCATAAACATAATAAACATTGTTTGCAGGAACGAAATATGCCTTGTTGTCAAATCTGGGAATAAGATTATACCATTCTGTGTTTTCAAGGAAATCTCGCATATATCCGACCTGATATGAGCTCTCGTATTCGAGCGCATCCTGCCAGGTTGCATTGATTTTTTCTTCGCTCGTTATTGTGTCAACGCCGTCGGAGCTGTCGTTTTCTTCATCATAAACATTGAGGTAGCTCCAGGTATCGTGACCGCCCCAACCGTAGCCGTACATGCCGTTAAGATACGCTGTCCAGCCCTGCATTCTTGAACCGAAGTTCTTTGTCCAGAGATAGCAATACTGGCCTTCATAATTGATTGCGGGTTTGCCTTGTGAGTTATACCAGCAGTCTTTTTCAATTCGGAAATCGCTTTGCTCTGTTTTGTCGGTGTGCCATTGAACGGCATAGAAATTGTGTGCTTTTATATCTCTGAAACAGGACGGCATTGCATCTTTGAAATAAACCTTGCAATTATCCGTTGCTCCTTCACCGTTGCCGTAAACCGACGTTGAACCGACGTTTTCCATATGAGCAGAAAGCGGATGGTCATATGCATCGTGTTTTGCTAAATACTCCGCAACAAGCTTGTAAGGGTTGTTATCCAATCCCCATTCGGGATGGTTTGTTTCGCTCCAATAGAAATCATTGTCAACTTCCTGACCGAGTGTCCAGACAACGGGATAAGCTCCGTATCTTGCGACCCAGTAACGGCTGACTTTTTCAAGGTAAGCTTTTGCAGAATCAGACGGCTCATTGCCGTTGAAACCGCCGTTGTTTGAAATCAGGGGCTCAATAAAATAGGAGAAAAAAAACTGTGCATTTGCGTGAACGAACCCGTTTTCTGCAATAATACGGAACTTTTCATCATAGTCCGCAAGACCTGCCATATCCTCTTCGGTTATGCCGTTTGTAAAATCAAACTTTGCTCCGATGGGTTCACTCTGATACACGGTAAAACCCTGTGAAACACGCTTTTCGCATATTGTTTCAACCATATCAACTGTTTCGTCGCCGAGGCTCCAATGAGTATCACCGAGCCAGAAAAACGGTGTTCCGTCGTCATAAGTGAAATACTTTTCACCTGCGTTTGTTGTGATAAAACCGTGCTTATAAATATCGTGCTCACCGCTGTATCCGGTGCAGATAACAGCACCTGTTCTGCCGTCAAGCGAAGTGTTTTCGGCATCCGTGCAGACGGTCTTGAAATGCCAATTACCTTCGGAGGGACAAACGAACCGGACTTTCCAGACATTACCACCGTCCCAGAAAGCAGGGATTTTATAAAGTCTGCCGTTGCCCCAAAGGTGAAGTTCCACATCAACGTCATTGAACGGGTTGGTATATGATTTTTCGCTTTCAAAAGCAATTTCATTTGCAACCCATGTTTCTGCGTTCAATCTCTGTTCGGGATTCTCAATCGGTTCGCCGTTATATTCAATCCACGAGTGAGGATTTACCGCTGCAGGGGGTATAGCAGTTTCATCTGTGCCTTTGATGTTGTTGATCAATTTTGCAAAATAATTGATAACTAAGCCTGTGATTTCTTCCGCTGTGTTTATTATTGCAGGTGTGCCTGCGTTTGTTCCGTCAGAAGCATAAGATGAGAGTGTAGCGGATAAAAATACCATTACAACACAAAGAAGCAATGAAATTTGTTTTTTAAATCTCATAATTACCTCCACAAATTCT
>JAZSOL010000070.1:0-9591 GCA_045536915.1 Clostridia bacterium | reverse complement strand
GCTTGTGGAAATCCCAAGGTCAGAGTTTGAATCGGGCAGAGGGCTTAAGTCCTGGCTCGACATCAACTCCATGTATTTTAATCTGGGGGGATGGTCTAATCCTGCAACCAAAGCCACAACGGATTTGTATTTTTCAAAGGTTACGGCATATAACTCAAAGGGCAAGGTCATAGCAGAAATTCCTTTTGACTGCCGTGATGCCGCTACTCTGGCAAATGCGGAGTTTTCCGCAGATATGCGCTATTCCGACACGCCGGATATAGATTACCTTGCAACCGATTCGGGAGATGTTGCATATTTTGCAAACGATACTGCACTCGACGGCACAACGTGGTTTAATGTTGGCAATAAAATTGGTTACTGGTTCCCTTTGGGAAGCGAAGGCCTCAGATGCAGGCTCACATCACACGGATATTTTGAAAGCCGGATAACTCACGGCACAAATCCTTCGGATGGCTCATATGCATATGTGCTTTTGCCAAACAAAACTGCAGACGAAACCTCTGCTTATGCCAATAGCCCTGATGTTGAAATTCTTGCCAACACGGGCGATGTTCAGGCTGTGCGTTATAATAAGGAGAATATTACCTCAATAGTGTTCTGGAAAGAGGGAAGCTTTGAGGGCATAACCGTGAGTAAGCCAATGATGGTTATGGTCAAAGACGACGGCAAAGAGATTACTCTTGCCGCATCAGACCCGACTCATAAGCTTACCGATGCCACAATTACCCTTGAAAAACCGCTTCTTTTAAGCTATGCCGACAGCAGAATCAATTTAGCTTCATCAGAAGACAAAACCGTGCTGAACATAGATTTTGCCGAAGCTCTCGGTTCAAGCCTTGAGGCAAAGCTTAAAGCAGATGATATCATAATAAGCTCACTTGAGTTCTTCGGTTCTGATGGCGAAAAGTTAAGCGGATATCTTGCTCACACTCAAAGCTCTGTAACAGCAAAGCTTCGCCTTTCGAATCTTGAATATGATGCCGGAAAGGTAAGAGTGTTTGCGGCACTATATGATAATTCCGGAACACTCCAAAAAGTTCAGATGGCAGATTCAGAAGCTATAGGCTCAGGTGATGAGTATGAAACGGAATTCACAATTGAACCAAACGGAAATACATCGAGAATAGAAATTTTTGCATGGGGAAGTGAGTCGCTTAAACCGTGCGGGATTTTGTATAGAAACAAATATTGATTTAAAGAAAGGGAATTAATGTTATGTTAAGAAAACGAATTACACCTTTAATCATTGTCATAACAATGCTTACCACTCTTTTGCCCTCGGGGCTTATGAGCGTGGCAAATGCCGCAACGGTAAAGCCCGGGGAGGTAATTCTTGCTGATTTCAGCGGCGGAAGCATCCCCGATGATGTTACGGTGACCAACAGAAACGAGACCGTCAACACAGCATCAAAAATTGACACCTCTGTAAGCTACGATGGCGAAAGCTCACTTGCTTATAAGTTTGACACCAAAAGCACTCACATTGTTATGCCCTATGACAGTGAGGCTTACTCTGTGTATGACACCTTTAACGTTAGAGTGTATTCAAAAATTCCCGGACAGAAAATCAACTTCATTGTTAACGAACAAAACACAGCTACAAGCAGTGCGGATAAAGGTGTTCACCTTAAGGTTATAGAAACAACAGGCGAATGGCAGGTATATTCTGTGAGCATTGCAACCATTGCCAAAGCATGGGCATCAACTCCCGAAAATCTTTATGTACTTTTAAACTGCAGTGCGTGGGATATCTATCCCGGCACAAAAGACCAGCTTGGCGAAACCTTTTTAAAGAGTGGCAAAACCTATACCTACGCTTCCATAAAGGGTGAATACTTCCATATTGACCGCATCTGGCTTTCGGATTCAACCTACAGTCCGTATATAAAGGAACCCACGCTGTCGGTTGCAAACGGAGCGGTTGATGTTGATGCATCTTCTCCCGGATTTACATATACCGCTGCTTTTGATGATGAAATAGATACATATGAGATAGAAAAGAAAATTTCGGTTGCAAAAAACGGCGAAGAATATACTGACTATTCTATTGACTGCACAGCCAATGAGATTTCGCTGATATTTAATTCTCCGCTTGAAGGAATGTGCACATATTCCGTGACCTTTGATGCTACACTTGAAGACAACACCGGAAAAACTCTCGGCACTTCGAAAACATACACCTTCAAAACCGCGAGAGAAAAAAGATATATTGAATCTGACGGGGTAATATTTGATGTGAGTTCCGAACCCGACCGTCTTGATGCTCTTGTTTCCGAATCGGACAGGCTCGGCGAAGAAATTGTGACGGATAATGCCTTCAGCGGCGAAAGCTCATATAAGTTAACCTATCCGAAAGCCGGAGGCACAGAATTCGTATCATTAAAGCACGGTGACATATCCGAATGGACATATATGAATTATCTTATATATAACCCCGAAGCAAAAGAAGATTATATGAGACTTCTTATAGATGCTGAGGATATGGAAGAATCCGGCGACAGCAATTTTATAATGCGTGTGGCTCTTGACTGGGAGGGCTGGAAGCTTTTCAGTTTTCCTCTTTCCGGCTATACCGTGGGCCGCTCGGCAGAGCTTTCAAAAATAACCGGCCACAGAATTAACTTTGGCGGTTGGGGCGATGCCATGACGGATGCCGGCTACATTCAGATTGACAGAATATGGCTTTCTGATGAGCCTGCCGATAGCCTTGGTGCAGCATCCACAGAATACGAAAACGAGCAGGATTTTGTTGATTCAGATCTTGGCGGTGATAATGCCTATACCATTACCTTTGAAAAAGAGCTTATGAATCGTGACTATTCTGATGCAGTGTGCGTTTACGAAAAAGCATCAGGCGGGGAGTTTGCTCTTTCCGACACAGACTATGATGTAACGGCAGAAGAAAATGAGCTTAAGCTTGAATTTGCCTCTGCACTTGAAAGCGGCATCACCTATAAAATCACAATTGACTCAATGAAGCTCATGTCAACTGACTACTTCTTTAATGCAGAAGGCATTGAAACAGTATTTACCGTCGGCACAGCCGCTCCGTATTTTTATGTTACAAATGTGTCTGTTGAAAACGGGGCAGAAAACGTAAGTCCTTCAGCATACGAAATAGAATTCAATCACGAACCTGCAGACTGCGACGCGGCAGACTTTGTGTCGCTCTATGCAGACGGCGTAAAGCAGTATCATGCCTTTAACGCAGAAAAGAAAGGCACAAAGCTTGTGCTCAGCTTCACATCATCTCTTTTGGTCGGAACAAAGTACCGCATAGCTATTGACGGCTTGTATTCCGATACTTACGGCAATAAAATAAGCGGTGACACAGAATTTACATTCACCACACCGGGAGCAGAAGAAAAAAAGGATGTTGTAACTTTCTTTACGGCTTCTGATGATGATGCATATAGTGCCATTATAAAGAATAATGTGGCATTTTCTGAAGAAACATCAAATGTTAATCTTCATGATAAAGCCGTACGCCTTGACTATATTGCCGGCAAAGACAGATCTTCCTATCCCTACAGAGGTGTAGATGTTGACGTAAGCAACATGAAATACATTAATTTCTGGATGTACTCACCAAAAGCTCTGGATGAAGGCGTTATGGTATTTGTAGCCTATACCGACAGAGATGCCAACAAAGGCATAACCTATCAGGTTGCTCTCGACTGGGAGGGTTGGAAGCTTATAAGCATACCAAAGGCAAACGTGGGTAACTATGACGTAATAGATGCCGTAAACTTTAACTTCGACGGCTGGAGCACCACTATGGAAAATGACGGATACGTTCTCTTTGATGAGCTTTGGGCATCAAAGGAGCTTCCCGCTCAGATGGAGCTTGAATCCTCCACCTTCCCCAATGGCTTCAGCTCTGCGGCAGTTTCAGGGCAGAATCTTGTTCTCACGTTTTCGGATAAAATAAACACCGGAGCTCTCCCTGTTCTTACCCTCACAGATGAAAGCGGCGCTGAAATTACGGATTATACCGTGGAATACGATGGTTCAGATATGAAGCTTTGCTTTGGCAGATTAGAGCCATCCACGTCTTATACCCTGAAAATTTCAGGCATCACAGGCAGTCAGCCTGTGCCAAGAAAGGAAGACATTACATTTACCTTTGCAACCGAAGCTGAAAATATCTACCTTGACGGTATAGATTTTTCAAAAGCTTCAGCTGATAGTGATTCAGAGTGTGATGTTACGTTTAAGGTGTCCAATCTTTCGGGTAATGCACACAGCCTTGAAGCTGTTGTTTATGTTACTGATGAAGATAACCGCCTGCTCTTTACTGAAAAGGCGCAGTTTACCGCACCGGCAAATGATGAAGCAGGTGTAAATATTACGGCCGGGTGCCCTGAGGGTGCTTCAAAGATAATTGCGTATGTTGTAACCTCCACCGGAGCAATCCTTTCCGACCGTTACTACATTCTGGACTCTTCAGGAGCAAAGCTTGTTACGGGAAGTCCCGCTCCCGGCAATGATGCTTTGGTTATGCTTGATGAGGCAGAGCTTGGCGTAAACGTGCTTAAAATAAGCGGCAGGGTGAGTGTCGTGTCCGACATAGTAAAGCTTACTGTAAGCGGCAGCAGGGTAATGTCTGAAATTCTCCTTAAAGCCGGAAACAACGGCAGCTTTGAAAGCTACTATGTGTTCCCTGCAGATGCCTTAAGCGGTGACTATACCGTTACGGCAGAATCTGACGGAATTTCGGATACTGCAAATGTAAAATACATTTCCAAAGCTCACAGAAATACCATGCTTGAATACGCAAACGGCACATCCGAAAGCGCTCTTTCGGAATTTGTGAGCGAGAACGGTGAAGCACTCGGGCTCGGAAACCTCACAAAAGCTCAGGCAGATGACATTGCAAAAATTGTTATTGAAAGCGATGACTTTGATTCATACGCAGATGTAATCAGCTTTACAGGTTCAATTCGTGCGCTTGTGAATAAAATCAACACTTCAAAATGGAACGCTCTCGGCCATGTGGTGGAAGAAAACACATCCATCCTCGGCGAAAACGATAAAGACATAAAATACTTTCTCTCGCTCTCCGAAAAGAATCGCAACAAGATTTGTGAAATCATTGCCGGAAGCATTCCTGTGGACACAATCAGCGAATTTAAAGAAGCACTTTCAGATGCAATAGATGAATACAAGGATTCGCTGAAGGAATCCGACAAAGGCGGCTCCGGTGGCGGAGGCGGTGGAAGCGGCAGACCGGTTTCGGCAGTTAGCTACCCCGAAAACTTTGTAAAGCCCGATTCCTACACTCCCATTGAAGCAAACAGCGTGTTTACAGACCTTAGTGAAGCCCAATGGGCAAAAAACAGCGTAATGACTCTGTATAAGTCGGGCATCATCTCACATCCTTCAGACGGCAGATTCAGACCGAATGATAATATCACAAGAGAAGAATTTGTCAAAATGCTTGTTTGTGCATTTGCTCCGGATGCTGCATCTGTTTCCCACCGTTTTAGTGATGAGGCAGACGGCATGTGGTATAACGAATATCTGGCAAAGGCGTATGCCTCGGGCATTACTCTTGGCTACCCCGACGGAAGCTTTGGTATTGGCAGAAGCATCACCCGTGAAGACATGGTAACCCTTTGCGCCAGAACTCTGGAAACACTTGGCGTAAGCATAAATTCAGATGCAGATGTTCACTTTACCGACCGTGCATACATTTCAGATTATGCTCTTGGCTATGTATCGGCAATGGCAGATCTCGGAGTGGTAAACGGAATGGGCAACGGCTCATTTGCTCCCAAAAACACCGCCACAAGAGCTGAAGCGGCAAAAGTAATTGCAAGGCTCACAGAATTGTATTAAAGGGGGGACTGAAAATGAAAATATTTAAAACTTTAAAATCAATAATTTCTGCTGTTATCAGTCTCACTCTGATAATATGTCTTTTTGCTCCTTCAGCATCGGCATTTTCTCCGGAAAGCTTTTCCGATGCCGGCTCGGATTATCTTGCGGCATACAAATTCCTTAAGGCTGTGGGCGCAATGGATCCGGCAGAGGAGACTCCGGCTTCGGATTCGGTTGTTACCAGAGCACATTTTGTAAAGCTCGCGCTTCATGCATCAAATGATGCTCCGAAGGTGCTTCTGTCTGCTGATGAGGTGTTTTATGATGTAGACATGAACACAAAGTATGAAAATTACATTGAAACAGCCTACCGCATAGGCTATATTTCCGGCTCGGCAGACGGACTCTTTGAGCCCGAAAGCCCAATCACCCTCTCGCAGGCTTCCAAAATTCTATGTAATATCCTTGGCTATACCCCGGTTGCCGAAGCGAACGGCGGGTATCCCGGCGGATATCTTATTGCGGCACAGAGGGCAGACCTTCTTACCGGAATAAATCTCAACGACAACGATGCCCTTGATTTTCAAAACGCAATGATACTTATCTATAACGCAGTTCATGCTAATCTTATGCAGACCGTGTCCTACGGTGAAACCATAGATGCAAAAGAATTTGACGGACTCACTCTCCTTACCGAAAGGCACAAAGTGGATTATGTTGAGGGTATAATTGAAGCTAATGGCTACACCGACCTTTATTCACAAGAATCTGACCTTGAAAAGGACTATGTATCGGTAAATTCCGTGACCTACTATGCCGGAAGCTCTGATGCAGAAGATTATATAGGATATCATGTGCGTATGTATTACAGCACCCTTGAGGGCGCAAAGAGGGAAGTACTCTACACAGGCTTAACTGATGAAAACACCGTAATTGTCGCCAACGGAAAAGATATATCAGCCTCCGGCAATGACATATCGGTATACACTCCCGACGGTGACACGAAATCAATAAAGCTCAGCCCGACTGTAACCTGCATTTTAAACGGCAAGATGGCAGTTATGGACTATGAAGACCTGATGGATGTTACCAAAGGTGAGGTATGCTTTATTAGCAACAACGGCGACAAAACCACCGACATAATCCGCATTACCTCTTATGATACCTTCTGTGTTCAGGGAGTGAGCGAAATTTCAGGTCTTGTTGTAACCCATGACGGGACGAGAATAGAGCTTGATTCCGAAAGCGATGACAACACCTTTGAAATAGAAAAGAATTCGGCATCTGCCACACTTTCAGACATTAAGCCTGATGATATTATTCTTTTGAGCGAAGGCAAAGGCTCCGGCAGGATTCACAAAAAGCTCCTTGTGTCCGATAAATCCGTAACGGGAGCTGTCCGGGAGCTTGGTGAAGATACTGCTGTTATAGACGGTGTTTCATATCCGGTCAACGGCATAAGCATTAAGGACCTTAAAATTGGCAAAACCTACAAACTCATGATTGACTCCTTTGGCAATGTATGCCATGCAGAATTTGAAAATGATGTTGTATACGGATATCTGTACGGTCTGGCAAAGTCGGGCATGAATGCACCGCAATGCAGAATCTTTACGGAAAATAACCGCTGGGTAGACCTTCCTTTTGCCGGAAAGCTTAAGTTAAACGGCAAAACAGTTATCGCTGAAGAAGCATATGCAGAGCTTAAAGGCGAAGAAGATTTCCGCCGGCTCATACGCTATAATGTTAATTCAGATGCTGAGCTCATCATGCTTGAAACCGCAACCAAAATCAATGTCGGAAGCGGTGATGCCAACGGTGACGGCACAGATGAAGAGCTCGAAGCCATAGAAGCCGACACCTTCCGCCTGAGCTACTCCGGTTCCCTTCGCTATCGCAACAGGGTGGGAAACTTTAACGGCATATTTTTTGTGGACACGAATGTAAAGGTGTTTGTGATTCCGGGTGACATGGACGGTGATAAATTTAAGGTCAGAAGCAAAAGCAAGCTTGTGAATGACAGAACCTATGCTGTGGAAGCATACGACATAGACGAGTGCCTCAACTGCAAGGTTATTGTGACTGAAGACTCAGCCAACACCACCCTTGACAGTACAAGCAGATTTATGCTTGTAAAAGGAACAGGGCAGGTGCTTGATAAAGAGGGAAGTGCAGTTCCGTCGGTCAAGGGCTGGTGGAAGGGCACCGATACCACGTTTTCCGTAAGAATTGGCGAAGGCTACGTGAGTGCCGACACCTTAAACAGCCTTAAAAAGGGTGATATTATAAGCTTTACCTACGATGATGACGGTAATATTGTATACATAAGAACCTATCCTGCAGATGAAAAGTATTATATTTCAGGAAGTTTGTATGCTGCCACCACCTTTGTTTCGGGTGTGGTAAAGGATGCAGATTCTTCGCTTCGTCACATAAAGCTTGAATATTCCGAAGGGCTTCACGGAGGAATATCATATAATGCAGCTGTACCGGTGTATATATGGGATTCGGCAAACGAAACCTTCACCAAAGCAAGCCCGGCAGAAATAGTTAAGGGCGACACAATCATTGCCAATATGCGATATCTTGTGTGTCAGGAGATTATAGTTATCAGATAAGTTTGAGCCGGATGCAATGGATTTTGCATCCGGTTTAAATTATAAATCCCGGTTTATCCACGTGGTGAATAGGACATGAAACACACGTACCTACTGCATCATGAAGCGCCTATTCACTATTATACCATTCACTATTCACTACGTTAAATCAAAATTTGAACAATAAAAATTCAAAATAATTTTACACCCAAACAGGAGGTACACATATGAACAAAAAATTCAGACCGCCCGCAGTTCCGCTGATGCTGTCGGATCCTTTTTTCAGCATATGGTCATTTTCCGACCGACTCTATGACGATGCAACACGCCATTGGACTGATGCAAGGCAGAACATTGTTGGTCTTGTGGTTGTTGACAATAAGGATATTTTCCGCTTCATGGGAAAGGTGCATGCCGATTCTTTCAGGTCAAATGAACCCCATAAACCCATAGAACAGACCAATCTTGAAATCACTCCTCTTCGCACTCACTATACCTTTGAAAATGAGATTTTAAGGCTTGATGTAACCTTTACCTCACCGCTTCTTCTGGATGATTTGTATCTGGTGTCAAGGCCGGTTTCGTACATTGACTATTCCATTACTTCTCTTGATGAGAATGAACACAGCTTCAAGGTCATATTCGGTGTGTATTCCGAAATTGCCGGTAACGGACGTGATACTCTTGTAGAAATAGTTAAGGAATCAGAGCATTTTATAAAGGTTGGAGCAGGAAACGACGGTGTGCTTGGCTTTGCGGCAGATATCTGCACGGCAGACTGGGGATATTTCTGCCTGTTTTCTCAAAACGGACAGGTGTTCGTGTCTACCTCAGATGTATTGGCAGTAAAAGCGGGATTTGGTGAAAATGATCGTGGTTTTTATTATAAAAGCGATGCACCAAAGGGCAGATACGATTGCTGTAAACCGTATGTAATATGTACAGAGCAGGAATTTAACCTGAGAAAAGACGAGTCGGCAACAGATTTTGTGTGCTTTGCATATGATGATATAAAATCAATTGAATATCTCGGCAGAATTGCTTTAGCCTACTATAAAAAAGACGGTGAAACCTTTATGCAGGCGTGCACAAAATCTCTTGAAGATCATGACTCTGTAATGAAAAGAGTTGTAAAAAGAGATGAAGAAATCCTTGTGTCCGCAAGGCA
>JAZSOL010000208.1:0-3574 GCA_045536915.1 Clostridia bacterium | reverse complement strand
GCAAAAATGATACAGGGCAGTTTTAACTATTGTTTATTTATAAAACGATAAAGGAAAGTAACAACCTGACCTCTTGTGCACGAGTCATCAGGACTGAAGGTGTAGCACTTGTTCCGCCTGTTATTCCTTGTTCTACTGCCCATAAAACGGCTTTGTAGTAATAGCTGTCAGACTTAACATCTGTAAAATTGCACTTGTTAGATTTTGCCTCAGGTTGACCTGCTGTACGCCACAAGAAAGTAACAACCTGCGCTCTTGAGCAAGTTTCATCAGGACTAAATGTAGTATCACTTGTACCACCGGTTATTTTACTGCCGAATGCCCATTTTACAGGTTTGTAGAAATAGTCGCTTGTTTTTACATCCGCAAACGGCAAAGTTATTGCCGCAGGCTCGGGTGAACCAATCATTCTATGGAGAAAAGTAACAACCTGACCTCTTGAACAATTTGCATCCGGTGAGAATGTGTTTGCACTTGTCCCTCCCGTAATGCCTTCATTTGCTGCCCACAAAACAGCATCATAGTAATACTGCCCCTTTATCACATCAACAAAAGGATTGGATTTTGTATCCTGCGGTTTTTCGCTTGTAGAAGGTGTTTCAGGTTCTGTTGGCTTTTCTGCTTCTTGAGGCTTTTCAGACTCTGTCGGTTTTTCCGGTTCTTCTGCTTTTTCTTCCTCAAGAATGGGGAATGTGTAGGTGACTATAACAGTTGTATCGTGAAGTCTCTCGATGTCGCTTTCCTTTACAGCAAAGCCGTCAACCAATGCACTGATATCTTCGGCAAACTTTGCAGTATAATCGCAACCTGAACGGATTGTGTCTATGTACATTTCGACCTTATATTGCTTGACCTCTTCAAAGGTGTTGCCGTAATCCATATATTCGCCGTTTTCATACCAGGTGATATTCGTGCAGTTGTAATAGTTAGGCTCATCTGATTCGGATTCGCGGTCGGCAGTCTTTCCGACTTCGGGGAAATCAATTCCGGATATATTGATATATGAAACGGAAATCTCGGGAGCATTCACTTCATATTTAACCGTCATAAGAGTGCCGTCTGTTTCAAACTCTGCTGCTTCGCCGTTTACGATTACAACGGGATTATACTGTGCATTCTGGTCTTTGCTGAAAGTATAACCCTCATCGGCTCTTAAGTATATTGTAGCACGGTATCCCATACCGCTTGCAAAGAGCGCATTTTCCGCAATGCCTGAATCGTTTACGTAAAGGCCCCAGCGGATACCGTTCTTTGTAAATTCATCACCGCCATCGGCAAAGCTTATGCCTTCTCCGCTGATTAAGCCGAAGTATTCGGGGGTATATCCTGTCTTCGGATTCGGAACATTGATGTTGACATAATCTATTCTGACTTTGCCGTCATCTGCCTCACGGTAGGAAAAGTCGCATGTGCGGCACTTATAGATTATTGCGCCCTCCGCCTTTTCGCCGTCAAGGAAGTCGTGCTTTTCGTTAAGAAGCACCTTTTCGCAGACCGAACACTGCATAAAATGCTTATCGTTGTCAAAATGGAGGTGTTCGTCCTCATTATAGGAATGATTGCATTCTAAGTTATAAACCTTTGACCAAAGCGTTGCCGCTCTTTTTGTGGCAGAAAGTTCATAGTCGCTTACTCTGTCGCCCATAATCGAGAAGTTGGGGGAAGCGGAGAAAACATAGTCACTTTCAAGCATTACCTCAACCTTTGCCTGATATTTTCCTGCAACCATTGTTGTTTCATCATCGCAAGGCTCATCGTTATGATACCATTCAACAGAATAGCTTCTGACGCCCTCCGCATTGCAGGAGAGAACATCGGGAGAAAGAGTCATGCCGTAAGCATTTGTTCCGTCAATATTAAGTCTTGATACTTCTTTTTTTGTATCTCTGCCCGACATAAAGCTTCTTCTGTCGGCGTTTGACATATGGTGTGTTACAACAACTGTGGCCGAGCCGTCGTTTCCGGTGCCGTTGAGCTTTGCCCATTCGCTGACAGCTAAGGCTTCACCGTTAAGCTCTGCTGTATTTCGCTGTGGGTCAAGCATATCGGAAGTAAGTCTCACACTGCCGACATCAGATGCGGGATGATACTGATATCCGTATCTTTGTTCGTGTCCTATAACGTAGGGAGCCCAATAACCCGTCAGTGTAACATTTATGGTCGGAACCAACAAAACACGAAGATGGTTTGTACTGAAGGTTCCGACTTTAACTGTTACATTGGCATTTTTTGTGGCTCCGAGGACATCAGCATTTCCTTTGCCGTGGAATGTACCGCCGTTTATGATTGTGTTGCCGCCAAGAAGCCTTAAGCAAGCAGAGCGTCCAAATTCAACATCCACATCGTTATCGTTATCTTTGACATACGTTTCAAGATTCGAAAAGCCTCTGCCGAGGAAAATACCGTCATTTATCAAAAGGCTTCCGTCTTTTACCGTAATACAATCGCCGTTTACCTGCTGCCATGCATAGCCGTCGAATCTTGCACCGATCGCCAATCCAAGAACTCCGAACTGTATCGTATAACCCAGCAGGTGTCTTAAATCGTATACATCTCGACCGTCAAATACCCACATTTTTTTGGAGCGACCTGCTTCAAGAGTACCGCCGTTGATGGTCACCATACCGCCGTCAATCTCAAGTACGTTTCTGTATTTTACACTGCTGTTAAAATATTCGGGCATTCCGGCTCCCGCCGCTTCAGAATATGCAGACTCCATTTTCCCGTAGCAGAAAAGTGTACCCGAATTGTCGCCGCTTGTGTCATTGATTATAAGCTCTGCGCCACTTGGCACTCTTATCATAGTGGTTTCTACACCTGTTTCGGCATTGAGTTCAACGGATTTGCCGTTCAGATTTAAGGTTTTTTCACCGCTGCCGAGCGTTATCCAGTAAGACCCTGCATCTTTTACCTGACAAGTGTAAATAATGTCACGGGTAACGATAATGCTCTTGTCTCCGTTGCTTGCTAAAATGTTTTTAAAGTCCTCGACTGTGCCGACCTCTATGTATTCCGATTCTGCGGAAACCATCACCGGAACCAATGACAAAATCATTATTAAACTTAATAAAACACATAAAAGTTTTTTCATTATTGAAATCACTCCTTATTTCTTTTGTATCTCACAAGATTCCCAAAACTGTCCTCGATAGATAATATATTTTCACATACGGAATATTTGAATGTGCTCGGCATCAAATCACCTGAAAAATGAATTATTACACTATCTCCGTTATCTCTATATGTAAATTCTTTTTTTGCTTCAAAAAAGGAATAGAATCCCTTTCCGTCAGACAGAAAATTATATGCACAAAAGGATAGCTCTGCACTTACCCAACATCCGATAAGTTTATTTTCCATAGCTATGCCCACGGATCAGCTTCTTTTGGAAGTCTGATTTCAGAAAGACATTGAATATCGTTCAAAAACCATTGTCCGGTCGAAGGCTTCTTGCGAAGCTTTACAGAACGCATATTGTCAGCACCGCCACTTTTAACCCAAAGGGTTGCCCAATTTTCATTATCAAAGGAATACGGATTTTCATATATTGCTATTGTCATAGGTTGAGATGGAG
>JAZSOL010000129.1:0-4209 GCA_045536915.1 Clostridia bacterium | reverse complement strand
GTGCTTATGGTTTTGGAAGCATCAATTCTGTTTTCCACAACAGTTTTGACCTCGGAATTCATGGTGGAATTTATGCCCGAACCAAGGCAAACCATTTCATCGTCAAACACAAACCATGATTTTTTTGCCACAAGGTCATTTTCGTGAGCAGGAGGGGAGTTGCCGTAGTCGGTAACAGTTGTGCCACCCTCTGAATGATAAGATTCAAGCTCCATTGCCGCAACTCCGTATTTTTTATCAATGCTGAGCGAACCCACAAAGTTTTTGGAGCTTTTGTATACCTCGGAGTCTTTTATTGTTTCGGCAATTCTCTTTTGAGAATCAACCGTTGTGCCGGGGAGCATGTAAGGATCAGCATATGCAAAATATGAGGAGCTGAAATTATCGGCATTGCCATCATATATATACGTCACTCCATCACCCTGATACCATCCGGTTTTATTTGCTCCGTTTATGGATTCCCAACCGCTCGTGCGTGATGAATTCATTGAAATTGCAACAGCAAAGTCATCTGTTTTCCACACAGCCTTGTCGGTAACATAATACGAATTGAACAAGGACTCTGAATCTTGCGGCAGAATTGTTTCATCTGCCATAAGCTCATCATATTTAATAATAGAAGCAAAGCAAAGCGAGCCTTCATCAATGCCCGATTCGGTTATGTGATGCTTAAGCCACGGCAGAATCCGGCTTTGCTGTTCCTCTGTCATATAATCTGTAATGCGGAGAAGTGAGTTTATTACCTCTTTTCCCACATACTCCTCTCCGCCCGGAGAACGACCTCTGAACATTGTCATCATTCTGCCGTCAAATACTGTGGGTACGTAACCTTTGAAAATCCAGGTGGTAAAGTTATCAATATTAAAGCCCGAAAGCTCAAAGGGTGAATCACCCAGAATGCTCATAAGCTCCGCCACGGCTTCTATGTAGCCCGAGCCATAAGTTCCGTTCATGGCGTAGTAGTAATGATATTTATACGAACCGTCTTTGTACATCCCGTGACCGTCGGTTATTGTGCGGTAGGTCATGTCGGATTCAAGAAAAGCTTTCATCTTGAAAAATTCTTCACCGTCACGGCGCAAAAGGCACGATATAAATCTTGGTGCAAGCATATGAATAAGATTTGTGCCACTTGCGGATTCATATTGGGTAAAATGGTCGGTAACAGCAAGATATTTTCTTATTTCTTCATCTTCCATTTCATCACGCATCAGCATAAGAGTGCGGGTAAGATTGGTGGGAACTCCTATCTGCCACTCGTGCCAGTTGAAAAGAGTTGTGTCACGCCAGCCGGTGTTGTTCACTTCGTCTTCGCCGTATATGTTTTCATACAGCCAGTTCATAACTTCAAAGATTCCGGCTTTGAGTTTTTCGTTTTTATATGCCCTTGTGCCCTCTACTGAATAGCCGAGTGCCATCTGATACATATTTTCAGACTGAACTCTCATGTCAGACGTTGAGCGCACGGGCTTGTTCCAGTAGCCGAGAATGTAGCTCCCGGATGAATCAGAAGCATTGAGATTCGGTGTGCCCATTGAGGAAAGCAAGCTCATCGCCTTGTTGGCAAGTGCGGCTCTTTTGGAGGCAAAGGCTTTGTTGCCCTCGTAGCCGTTTCCGGTAAGATAGCACGTCCACTTCTCCATAACAGCCTCGAAATCTGCATCATCAATTGAGGCTTCATCGAAGGCTTTTGATGTCATAAGCTGATTTATCGTAGCCTTGAAGAGTGAACCGGTATATAATTCAATATCTCCGGGGCTTACAACCACTATGCCCTCATCCCGGTACCATTCATATCCAAAGCTTTCGGCAACCTTATTTAAAAGATAGTAGCTTTCGCCGTTATACTCTTTTGGTGTAAATTCCTTTGTTATTCCGCCGACGGTTATGTTATTTCCGCTCACGGCTGCATCAAATGCAATTTCATAATATGATGCCGGCATATACACCTTCTGCGAGCTTGTGATAAATGTGTTTTCGGCGGCAGTGTTCACTTTTTTGCCATACTTAATAATACAGCTATCACCATTGTGCCAGAAAACAATGTTATTTGCAATGTTATTTATTTCCTCTGCACAGTCAAAGCTCAGCTGCATGGTCTGAGCAAAGCCGGGTGCGGAGTTGTTTTCAATATATATACTGTCTACATACACCTTAGTATCGGGGTTGGGAGTCATGCCCCACCCATCGGCATACATCCAGAGTCTTTTTACCTTTAAGCCCTCTGCCGTGTAGGTAGATATGGGAAACACAATCTGCTTCCAGCCAACAAAGTCGACGTCAAAGCCATAGGCGAAATATCCGTTTTCCTCACCATCTTTTTCCTTAACCACACCTATGAGGCATTCAGAGCCTGTGGCTTTTTCGGAATATATCCAGACCGTCAGGTGGGTAAAGCCCGACCAGTCGGTGATGAGAGGCTCGAAAAAGTCAAGATGAGTAAGCGAGGTTTGATTTGTCCATGCAATTGACTTTGATGCGGTTTTGCAAATCTCCTCCGAAACCGGATAAGAATCATTTTCCAGATTCATGTCTGCTACGGGATATTTCGTTGACGCAATTTCAAAAGCTTCAATTTCCGGAAGATTTTCGGCAAGGATAGAATCAACATAAATTTTTGTTTCGCTATTGGGAGTCATTCCCCATCCTTCGGCATACATCCACATTGAAATGATTTTTGAAAGGTCGCCGTTTGAGTTTTTTGTGAATTTACCAATCGGAAGCTTAAACTGCTTCCAGCCGACAAAATCAATGTATATTTTATATGAATAATAACCGTTTTCACTCTTTAAGCCCACCAAAAGCTCCGAGCCTGTTGCCTTTTCGGAATACATCCAGAAGGTCAGGTGCGAATATGCAGTGAAGTCAGAAATTTTAAGCGCCGGGAAGTCAAGGTGATTGCGGCTTACCTGATCTGTCCAGGCAATTGTGCGGGATGCAAGCTTGGTTATGGTTTCGCTTGTAGCATAAGGAACATTCCATTCATCAAGGTCAACCACCGCTCTTTCGCCAACGTAGGAATATCTTTTTAAAAAATATATTCTGCCGATGTTAAGACTTCCGTTTTTATCGGATGCTTCATTGGCATCGCCATATGTAAAATTCCATCCGTGATCCCAGAGCATTACGCTTTTGAGGTCTGAAAGGTCTGTGTTTGTCATCTCTGATGCTTTGTATTCAACAGTCTTCCAGCCTTCCCAGTCCACCGTTACGGTTTTGATACTGTAGCTGTCGGAGTCAAGAATCTGAATGCCTATGGTATCATCAGTTGCCTTGGGGCTATAGAGCTCTATTGTCAAAATGTTATATTCCGACAAATCCGAGCCAACGTTTAATATAACCTGACTGCTTGCCCCTTTTGTGTGCCATTTTGCCGTTGGATTTCCGTTATAGAGAACGGTTTTATCAAGAGTGCACGGTTTTGGGGCGGTGCCGGATTCTATGAGCACATATTCTTCGCCTGATGCTTCCGCACCGGAAACCCAAAGGGAATCAAGCATCATAAATCCGGTCATTATTGTTATTATCAGAAAAAAAGATAAAAATCTTTTCATAAAATCAAATCCTTTTTTTGCTTTAGCTTACCATATTTGTGTATTGAAGCCTTTGAGCTTATTTAAGGCTTCGGCATAGTAAAAATCAGAGTATATCATATTGATATGACGCATATCATCATTGCAATGGTAAGCAACCGTTCCGTGAGTTATAACTGCATCAGTTTCTTCTGACCAGTCGGCAAAGCTTTCCGTGGTTGCCTTAACGAGGTTTACAGCCGCATTGTAATACATATCATGCTCATATTCACCAACGCATTTTGCAAGCTCCAGAAGTCCGCAAGCGGCAATGAGCCCTGCAGATGCATCATATATAACAGGCTCTTTCGGTGCTCTGAAATCGCATCGTGCAAGCCAGTCACCGCACACAGCGGCAATGAAATAGTTGGCAACCCTTTTGGCGGCGGTAAGATAGCGTTCTTCTTTGGTATACATATAGCTGAGTGTAAAGCCATAGAGCGCCCAGCCCTGACCTCGTGACCAGGAGCTTCCCACTTCATAGCCCTGACCGAAATGGTTTTCAACAATTTCTCCGGTTTCGGGGTTATATTCTATCTGATGGTTTACAGAACCGACTTCACGGATGTGATATTTCAAAGTGGTATCAGCATGAGTCATAGCCACATATTTGAATCTGTCGTCATCCGATTGCTCC
>JAZSOL010000199.1:0-10183 GCA_045536915.1 Clostridia bacterium | reverse complement strand
TACCACCCATCCAGTTCTCCGTTATCAATAACAAGCCTTATGCCGTTTAAATCAAGATAAAGCTTGTATTCTTCCGGTGCTTCGTATGCGCCAAGACGTTCCCAAAACTTCTTTTTTGTTGTCAAAATAAGATCGTAATATATGTGCTGCCATTTTAAAGATTCTTTTTTCGCTTTCTTGTGGTCAACAGCGCAAACAATGTTTACCATGATCACCGCAACCATTGCGATGAAAGTTATATATAATACTTCGTTAGGCATTATTTTTCACTTCCTCTTCAACATAGCACCAACTTTGCGGCGGTCTTTTAATTTGCCAAGACTTTTCTTCTTCGTCAGCCCAACCATATACGCTTTCTTTTGTCTTATAATAATCGGGGTAGTGAAATTCCCTTAATTTTTTCGGCTTATCATAGATTACAAGGTCGGAAATATGCCAGCCGTAAAGTTCTTTGCTGTCTGCATATTCATAAAGTTTTTCTCTTTTTATGCAACCTTGCTGTTCTGCAATATCTGCATTTGCCATTTCGCAATGACTAATAATGCAATCACAGATAAATTCGCCTATGACTTTGCCATCGGAATATGTATGACCGTTATGTTCTCTGTGTTTTGTTTGATAGATATAGCACTTAAACGGCGTTTTAATTTTCGGTCTTGTTTTTCTGATTTCAACAGTCTTTTGACCGTTTGCAATAAGCTCACACCATTTCGGCTGTATGCTCAAAAGTACAGATTTCACTTCTCCATCTCCTCCATAAGTTTCGGAACATCTTCCATGCTGATTACAGGGATTTTAACCCATTCACCAATTATGCCTCTTTTGGCAAGATGTTTATCAACGTCCGCTTTTGGTGTATTGTTTTTAAGACTACCTCCGGGCATCTGAGCACCACAGTTCGGACAGAAATTTGTCTGCTTTTGTCCTCTTTTTAAGAAACCTCCGCAAGCCGAGCATTTATTTACCCATTTATCTTCACCGTTGGAAGTCACTATCCAATGAGCACGAACAACCGGTTTTGCTTCTATGGTGGGAGCTTTGTTTATCACAAATTTGATTGAATTGAACTGCAATTCTGTTAAAGGCACTCTTAATAGAATTTCATTTTCCAACACATCCGCATCAATAAGTCGCATTGTCATTCTCCTTTCAATTGGTTCATATTTTGGGCATTTTGTGACATCACAACTGCACACGCAAGTATGATTTGTTATTTTGCATCTTCCATCCCAGATTTCACAGTGCAGAGTTTCGTCTTTCCAATGTTTAAATTCAAAATTTTTGCATTGTTTTAATTGTTTAGTCATTGCTATTCCTCTTTCAACCAAGTTTCACTCGAAGGTGGTTCGGGCATTTCTTGCCATGCAACAACTTCGCCAGGATCATGTACACAATATCCAGCACACCAAATTCCATCTTCGCTTATAAAGCCTTCGCAAATTTTGGGTAGTAATTTTTTGTCCGGCATATATACAAGCACCAATTCATAAGAGTTTGGCAACTTATCTTTTACACTTATCCAGTTATTTACAGTTGACACCATTACGCCGTTTTCAAGAAGATAATCGGCAAAAAGCATATCCCTTTCCAAATCGCAATTTGCCCCTTTTGTGTTTTTCTTTGCATTTTGAATTAATTCAATAAGTTTTTCTCTTGATGTCATTTCTCCATTTCCTCCATAAGTTTCGGAACATCTTCCATTGATATAACAGGGATTTTTACACCTTTGCTCCCGACATTTGTGTCGGTACCATCCATTTGAGCACCGCAATGCGGGCAATAACTAAAAGCAAAACTTTCTGTGCAATCCCAAAAAATTTCTTTGCAATTAGAACAGCCGTAACTCCACTCAAGATGTCCCAATTCTTCCGCTTCATCTTCGCTTATCCAATGAGCATGCTCAACAAATTTTGTTTCTATGGTGGGTAAATGGTCAATTATAGCAAGAACTAAATCTATGCCCGCTTCTTTTCCCTCGTCATATTCTTCTATTCCTGTTCTTTGCCAGCCAACAAGAATATCTTCCGCATCAATAAGTCGCATTGTCATTCTCCTTTTTTATCAATCTTTCAACGTATTGAATTGCTTCTCTAATCAATGTCACCGAAAACAAAAACACAGGTATAAAATATATTACAGCAGCAACAACTTGTCCAAAAATTTCAATCCCAGTCATTACAGTTTCCCCTTTCTCATCATTTTGTGAGGAATAACCTCGCTTGTTTTGCATAGAAATAACCTCTCTGGGTTAACATCGCCCCAAATCAATACCTCATCGGATTCCGGCAAAAATGTGGTCATTTTGTGTTTTAATCCTGTTATACGCACCTTAAATATTGCCATATCTGGTGTCCACCAACTATATGGCTTTTCAGAGCAATAAACTGCAAAACTTTTTCTTTTTAATCCTTCTTTTAATATGCTATGAACATTTTCTTTTGGTGTAACATGATATAAAAAATTTTTTTTACCCATTGTCAGCCCTCCTGTTCCACGCTTCTATTGCTTCTATTGCTTTTCTTGCTTTTTCTTCAAAAGAAAGGTTTCCCTCAAGATATTTACTCACACTTTTATATCTTGCAGTTTCAACACCACAGCCTAAACATTCAACACTGTAATAACCAAAGCCGTAAGCATTTATTCTTATAATTTCCCCTCCACAAAAAGGACAAGGTTTTATTTCAGCCATCTTCTTCTACCTCGCTTTCGAGCCATTCTTGCATGGTTTCTTTACAGGTCTTATGGTCAACTATGCAATATCCTACCACCGGGCAAACATCGCAATCTGTTGTTATGTCATGGAGTCCTTCCGCCATTTCCTCAACGGACATTGTTTTTATCTTTTCATAGTTTGTCATTGTCAGCCCTCCTGTTCCAACATTTAACTGCTTCTTCTATTGCCCGATCTTTGCCAAGCTCTGTTATATCAAAAGGCTTTGTATCGATTTCACATAAAGTGCATCTTATCCACACCCAGAAGTTACCGACCAATAGTTTTGCCTTTTTTCCACAAAAAGGGCAATTAAGCAATTTCGGATAATCTTCTTTCGTCATCTTTTTCCCTCCCCTGCTTTCTGAATATCACGCCAATGTTTCTGAAACCATCTGTACCATGCAATGCAGGTCATTTTTGAGCAAAATTCCGGATATTCGCAGCAAGTGCATTTTTTGCAAGGATAATTCCCTTTTTCTTCCGCTTCAAGTGCAAGCTTCAACGCCTGCGGACTATATCCGAAAGGATTTTCTTTTGCGTTTCTTAAAAACGCATCCATCATTTGTGTACCCATTTTAAAAACTCCTATATGATATGTTTTTTCAGCGCAAGCAAATAATAAAATTGCCTGCGTTTTTGGTTAAACTGCCTTTCTCCCGCTTCCATTCCGTACCTGGTTTTCAAAACCCAGGGCGGACATTTTTCGGAGGTTACATTTTTTAAAATAAACGGCGCAAGTTCCAGATCAACTTCTTTTGCGGTTTTTTCAATAAGGTCAATGTCCTCTTTATATTTTTCGCAAAGTTCAGCCGCTCTTGCTGTTGGGTCAGAAATTCCCGAACCGTGCGGCATTCCCGAAAGATTTGGCGATTTAAGGCTGTAAGCATCGTTAAGTCTTGCCAGCTTTTCATCGTATTGCAGACAAAAATTTCGTAGTTCTCTGTAACCTGCCCTGCTTATTTCAAAATCTTCGAGGTTTATGTCTCTTTCTCGCATATAAAAAATCACTTTCCTGTCGAACCGAAACCTCCGCTTCCTCTGTCGGTTTCGTTAAGTTCATCAACCACAACAAGCTCCGGAGTAAGACAAGGGATAATTACCATCTGTGCGATTTTGTCGCCTTTCTTGAACTCATAAGGTTCTTCGCCAAAATTTATAATTCTCACCCTTATGCTTCCGGTGTAACCGCAGTCAACCGTTCCGGCAGTAAAAATGTTGTGGTTAAAAAGAAGTCCGCTCTTCGGTCTGATGTCGCCGAAATATCCCGCCGGGATTTCGCAATGTACTCCTGTATCGGCGGTTATCCTTCCACGCGGCATAACGTAAGTGTTCCTCATTGCGAACAGATCATATCCCGCATCCGTTTCGTGCGCTCTTATGGGAAGTTTCGCTTCCCTTTGCAATTTTACTTTCAAATCACTTCATCCTTTCCGTCATATTTCTTCATCGGAAGTCCGTATCTTTCTCTGATGGCCGTGTCGTGTCCCACATAAAGGTCTGCAATATCGTAAGTGTCGATTCCTTCTTCGCCCTCAATGCTGTCGTTAACAAAAGTCTGAAGCGTTTCAGCGAACTTTGTATAAAATTCCTTGAACTTCGGCTTTGAAAGATATGTTGTTCCGTCGTCCTTTTCGTTTGTGTAGGCCATTGCCAGAAGCAAATAAGCATAAGCAAGATTTATTCCTCTGTGGATATCCGCCGCGTGTGCGTTTTTCTCGCCTTCCGCCTTGCCTTGATAATATGCCTTAACAGGGTTCGGGCTTATTTTGATTTTCTTGTCAGCCATTTTCTCCCTCTTTTCTGAAAGCCTTTTCAAAAGACATTCCGGTAATTTCAAGAATCTTTTTGATTTCTCTGAATTTAAAATCCTTTTCGCCTTTAAGACATTTTGTAACTTTGTCGGAAAATCCGTTCATAGGTTCCATTCCCAACATCTGCGTAAACTTTCCTATGCAAATTTGGTTTTCAAAAAGCCACTGTCTGATTTCCGGAAAAACTATCCATTCACAAAGGCTGACTCTTCTTCTGTGCGTCGAATGTATTCCGTAACAAAGCTGGTTGATGTATTGCTTGCTGCAGCCCATCTTTTTCGCTATGTCTATGTGTTTCATCCCTGCGGCACTAAGCCTTCTGACTTCTTCCTTATCTACCATTTATCATTCCTCCGTATATTCCTGTCACAAGTCTTACCCATTCTCCACCGTCCGGACACCATATCTTTCCTATTGCTTCAATGGTTCCTCCCCGGTAATATCTGCCGTTTTCGTTGAGGTAGTGTTTTCTCAAATACCAGGCGACATAATCAATACATTTCGGAACGCTCTCAAATTCCATTCGCCCAAAACCGAAAATATTGTTCGGTCTGAATTGGTGCTCACCCCATCCGCTTTCAAGTGCGGCGATGCTCGCAAGAAAACAGGCGTTGATTTCATAGTCCGCTTCCGCGTGTAAAAACTCCTGTGCGTATTGTTTGAGTTCTCCTTTGAGCACGCCTTCAAATTCTTCCGTGCTCATTCCGCAGGGTTCTTCAATGCTCGGAAGTTCTGCTCCGAAAGCCTGCGTTCCGAAGATGCTCATTCCAACAAGAACACAAAGCCAAACAATAACCATAGCCACCGCAGCAACCGCAAAAAACGTTCCGATTCCAATAATAATGTCCGTAATTCTTTTCATTTGCTCCTCAACTTTCCGTGCCATTTAAGATTTTGAATTGCGCGTTTTCTTTCGCCTTCTGTGGAATAGTGCTTGTGCTCAAGCAAATAGCGAACCGCTTTTCTGCGTTCAAGCTCTCTCTTGATCGCCGCGACCTTGCCTTTTTTACAAGTCCTGTGGCAAAACTCCGTTCTTTCTTCACAACCCCAGCAAGGGTTATCTTCTTTATTCATCGTTAAAAACCTCAACCGCAACAAACGGTTCCGTGCTGTAAAACTTTGCTGCCGAAACTCTGATAACCTGGTTGTCGTCGTGATAGGCAACTCCGTTAAGTCCGTCAAGTATCGCTTTGATAACGTTGTCAATGTCCGGCTTGACCGCGGGTTTCAAAAGTCCCCGCTCGATCATTCCTCTTTTTTCTTTCGTGGTCGCTTTCGGGATTTTATAAAAAGCGGAAATGTTCACCGTAACATATCCGTCAAAAAGTTCTCCGCCTGCCGCTTTAAAACTTTCCGCAATAAGGTTTTCATAATCTCTCGTAGCCTGCGGTGTAAAAGCGTGACCGTTTTTTGTAAATCTCGGTCTGCCTTTTCCCTGCGGCTGTCCTTCAATGGTAAATGTCATTTCAAAAATCACCCCAAACTAAATAACATCGTCTTTGGTTTGCATTTCTTTTTCTAATTTTTCAATGTCAAAAGAAGGTTTCTCTTTCGGTTCTTGTTTCGGTGCAGAAAATCCTCTTTCCCAAGTGCGAACACAAGCCTTCCAATCTTTAATGGGTTTGCCTTTGCCTTGCACCCAACCATTAGCCGTGTAATAATCAAAGAACTTTTCCGCATCAACCGTGTTGTTTCTTTCCAAACAATAGGCTTTAACTTCGTCAAGGGTTGGGGGGCAAAACTTCTTTGCCCTATCAATATTCTTAACTTCTTTAACTTTTTTAATTTCTTTACTATAAGGGGGTTTGTTAGCCGTTTGTTGATGGTTTGTTAGCGGTTTGTTAGAATCGTTGTTAGACCCTTGATAGTCTGCGTAATTTAACAGCGTAATTATGCTAAATTTTGAACTTGTTTGGATTGTTATTTCGTTTGTTGATTTTAAACGATTTAACGAAGTGCGTACCGATTGCACCGAAATGCCCGTTTCTTCGTGTATTTCATTAACTGTTATAGCAACCTGTCCAACTTCAAGAGCGGTACCTCTATAAAAACAAGGCTCGTAACAAGCTTCCAAAAGGAGATGTAGAAACACATCTTTGGTGTTCTGGTCTTTGTACCAGCCCCATTTCTTCATCTTTCGATAAAGCTTTATGTATCCTTCGTTTGCCATTTCCACATCTCCTTAATCACTTAATCAGAACGGAACGTCTTCATCTTCAATAAGCTGGAAGGAATCTGCATCGTCAACTTTAACGGTGTTTTCTCCTTTTGCTTTCGGAACAAACTCAACGGAATCCGCGATAACTTCAACCGTCTTGCGTTTCTGTCCGCTCTTGTCGTCCCACATTCTTGTCTGCAAAGAACCGGTAACAACAATCGGCGAACCTTTCTGAAAGTATTTGCAGACGAACTCTGCCGTGTTTCTCCATGCAACAACATCGATCCAATCGGTGATTTTGTCCTCGCCTTTTGTTACTTTGCGGTCAACCGCAACGCAAATATTTGTTACGGAAATTCCGCTTCCTGTGGTTTTAAGTTCCGGGTCTGCCGCAAGTCTGCCGATAATGTTTACAACATTCATTTCTTTTCCTCCGCTTTCTTTTTGTTGATTTTCTTTGTAAGGATTCCGATGATCTCAACGTATTCTTTCTGGTTAAGTTCTTTAATGGCCGAAATCTTTTCCGTTCTGTTCTTGTTGATATATGCAATAATGTCGCTGCCGGAAGCTCCGCTCTGCTCGATCATTCCGCTTATGGTTCTGATCTGGATTTCGTCAATGGGTTTCTTCGCTTCTTCCTCAAGTCTTGCCTTTTCTTCCTCGTCCTCTTCCGGAAGGTCTTCTCCTGCGTAAATGTAAAGTCCAAGTCCGTGTCTGGCGCAGGCTTTCGTAAGGCTTCGCTGAATCGCTTTGTTAACTTCAAAACTTGTGATGTTTTCAAGCGGAATTGATTTATTTTTAAAATCCATAACCGGAAGATATTCAATGTGTTCAATTCCGTTTATGGTAACTCCGGTCTTTACCCAAGCGGTTCTTCCGTCTGTGTGATAAATACATCCGTTTTCGTCTTCGTAAACGGTGTAGATCGCTTCGGGAAATTTCTTTTTAACTTCCGCCCAGGCCCACGCCCAGGAAAGATAAGTAAGTCTGCCTTTTTTGTCTGTGTGCTCGTTTACGTTAATCGTGTTGAGCACGTTAAAATAGTTTTCACTCATGCCTTAAATTCCTCCTTTTCAATTTCTGCCATTCGGTCAAGTTCTTTTTCTATCATGTTGAAAACATCGGAAAAGCTGTCGCCCGCGGTCGAATCATCAAGCGGAATGCGAAATATTTTTGTTATCTCGAAATCAAATCCATTCCAGTTTCCAAACTCGAAACAAACAGATTCAAGCGACTGGCTGTATCGGAAAGTAATGCTTTCCTTTCTGTTGTGAACCATATAAATACCGGAAAGCCGCATCGCCGCTTCCATAGCATCAAAAGCCGTCAGCTTCTTTCCTTCAACAATCATTTGACTTTCCCTCCGTTTCTGATATAATGGTGTTGCCAATATTTTCTTTGCCGCCTTGTTCCGTGCCACCGGAGCGGGCGGCTTTTTCTATAATTGCCGAATCCTGCATAATAAGAAAAACAACATAATCTTTGTTCGTTAAAAAACCGCGTTTTTTCTTTGTATCTTCAAAAATGTTTTTTACCGTTTCCGGAAGCCAACAGGTAAGGTGTTCTCTGTCTTTCCTGTTTTCGTTTTTCTTAACAATTCCAAAACGATCTTTGATAAATCTTCTTGCGTCAGAAGTATAAGTCACTCCCGATTCTTCCGGCCTTTCTGCAAGGCTTACCCCTGCGGCATTTGCTGCGGGAAATTCTGTTTTTAAAACCTCCGCAAAATCCCTGCAAGAAAAACCTTTTTTCTTTCTTAATGCCGAAAACATTTTGTTCTCCTTTCAATAATCAAAATCAGCTTCGCATTCCGGATAATATTCCGGAATAAATTCTTCGGTTTCTTCCTCTTCGTCGGGTTCATGTCCGACCCAGGGTGCTTCAATATTCCAGTTCATTTTTTCTTTTTTCCTCTCGGTTTATAATATGGGCAATCTTCCGGTTTGCAATTTCTTAATTTGCCGGTCTGAAAAGCATAATCACACATACTCACATTGGAGCTTTCACGAAT
Organism: Clostridia bacterium; assembly: GCA_045536915.1. Classification (GTDB taxonomy): domain Bacteria; phylum Bacillota; class Clostridia; order UMGS1810; family UMGS1810; genus RGIG1828. Next base: position 1,490 of record JAZSOL010000199.1, on the reverse strand, counting down.
CCTGTAAGAACAACCTTTACAGCATTCCGGCATTATGTTCATCAAACCGCTTTTAAAACTCATTCCTCTTGCTCCTTTTCGCAGTATTTTTCTTCCCATTCTTCAATCTTCAAGCGAAGCGACGGAAGAACTCTTTTGTCGTCATAAAATCTTTTTTCCATAATATAAAGTTTAAATTCCAAAACAGATTCCTGCTCATAACGGCTGTTCGGTTTCCAGTTGACAAACCTTACTTCTAAATTCGGATATTCCCCGCCACATAACCAAAAGTTAATCTGGTGCAAGTCCGGTTCTTTGATCTTGCGATTAATTTCCGTAACTCTCGAAAGTATTTCAAATACCTCCAAAACCCTTTCTTCGTCATATTTCATTTTTTAAAAATGTTCCTTTCTTTTTCATCTTCAAGCCAAACGCAAATCAGACCAAGCAAGGCAAAAAGTATAAAACACAAAATGCACAAGCCTGTTTTTCCTGCAACGGCCACAATAAATCCAAGTCCAAGAAAACAAACAGAAATAATTTCAAGGATTGCTTCAATTGTTTTCATTTTTTATTTCTCCTTTTGTTCAACTTTTTCAAAAGTTACTTTTACCTGATAACCAAGCTGTTCCGAATAAAGTTCGCTGAGTATTTCAGCAACTCTTTTTACATCGAACATCGAAATACTCCCCTTTCGTTTTTTGTTATCCTATGTTTTCGGGTTTGGGATTATCTCCCATCAGTTCATCAACCGTGCAGCCGAAAAGTTTTGCAATTTTGGGAATATACTTTGCTGTGGGTTTGTTCCTTCCGGTTTCCCAGTGAGAAATCGCGCCCTGGTCAACATTAAGTTTCTTTGCAAGTTCTTTTTGTTTAATCCCTGCACGCTTTCTGTAAAAACTAAAATTTGTGATATTATCAGCTCCTCTCAAAATCTCATAAAATATGAGATTTCATATTGACAAAGCCGACGAGAAAGCCTATAATAAAGCCGTCGAAAGAATTATTAAAAGGCTATCTCGAATGGCTGTATTTTTTGTACCCTTTTTTCGGGTACGGTCATATTATATCTCATATTTTTCACGATTTCAACCCTAAATCGTGAAAAATTACGATTTTGTATGTTTTCACAAATTTAAGGAGCGTTTATTGTGGATATTGTATTAGAACGCATATTATCCCTTATCCCCAAAAAAGAAAATGGCGATTTTAAACACGGTGCTCTTAAAGAATTTGCCAACACTGTGGGTCTTAAAAGCGGTAATCTTATTTCCGATTGGATTAACGGACGTTCTAAATCATATAAAAATTACGTTTATGAAATCTCCGAAAAATACAACGTGTCAATTTCTTGGCTTACCGGCGAAACTGACATAAAAGAAAAAGCCGCCCCCGTTTCCGGGAGCGACCTTTCGGAGAGAGATATTCAATTCTTGGAAATTTTCAGACAGCTTTCTGTTGAGGAACAGGATTTGTTTTTGAAGATGTTTCGCGCAAAGCAAGAATAAATT
>JAZSOL010000294.1:0-19280 GCA_045536915.1 Clostridia bacterium | reverse complement strand
CATTTTATAAAGAGAAAAACATCGTAAAATCGATGTTTTTCAACATATAGTGTAAATTTCAGAATTTTAAAAGGTACTTTATCACTAATATCAGGCTTAAATCATGCTTTTGACGTTCTGGACTTTTTTTACATTCCCTTTGATATAAAAAGTCGGATTTTTCAATAATTAAGTCGGCTATGTATATTAAAATTACAATTCGGATGTGTTATTATGATTACAAAATAAATTTTGGAGGAAAATATTATGAAAAAATTTAAAGTTGGCGTTCAGCTTTATTCAGTCCGTGACTACATGGAAAAAGATATGGACAAAACTCTCGGCGAAGTTAAGGCTATGGGCTATGACTACGTTGAATTTGCAGGATATTTCGGCAAGAGTGCTGAAGAAGTGAAGGCTCTTCTGGATAAACACGGTCTTGAATGTATTTCCGTGCATCAGGCACCTCAGCTTTTCTTTGACGAAGGTCAGAGCGCTATTGATTACCTTAAGGTTATTGGTGCAAAATACTGCGCTATTCCCTGGTATGAAGAATCCAAACTTGCAGGAAGCGCTGAATGGGAAGACACAGTTAAGAAATTCACAAAGCTTGGTGAAGATATGAAAGCAAACGGAATTAAACTTCTTTATCATAACCACGAGTTTGAATTCCATAAATTTGAAGATAAATATCTTATCGACTGGCTCTATGAATCTATTCCTTCAGACCTTTTAAATCCTGAATTTGATACCTGCTGGGTACGCTATGCCGGCGAAGATCCCTGCAAATACATCGAAAAATTCTCGGGTAAGGTAGAAATTCTTCACCTTAAAGACTTCACATGCAAAAACTTTGCAGGCGGTCCCGTTTACGGGCTTATAGATGGTGACGGTGTAGACAAGAAACCCGCAACAAGAGAAGAAAACGGATTTATGTTCAAACCCTGCGGCTACGGACTTCAGAAATTTGAAGAAATCCTTGCTGCTGCTGAAAAAGCTGGAACAGAGTATGTTATTGTTGAACAGGATCAGCACCTCGAAAGAGATGCTATGGAAGATATTAAGCTTTCAAGAGAATATCTTAAAACTCTCGGATTATAATTTGTTTAAAGGCTCCGTCTGTGTTGGCGGAGCTTTTTTTGAAAGGATAATTTAACATGGAAAATTTTCTTTGATATATTTCACAAATTTTTCGCCTCTTTGCTCTGCCGAATACCATGTCAGGAATGTGCTTTTTAATCTGTATTGTTTTGTTATATCGTTATTTATTGTGTAGATAAATTTGAGTATTAGACTGTGTATTATAGTTAATGTTAAATCATAAATTTTTTGAGTTTCCCCATTTTTTGGGGGATAAATTTTGATTTATCGCTCTGTTAATATTTGAAATTGAATGTTTGATGTTCCGGCAAAACATATTCATTTTGCCGGAGTGAAAGTTTAGTGCTCATCGTAGAAAACAGGCGGCATAACAGACGAATTACCAAAGTCGGGCAGGTGTATCTATGATTTTTTTCGTAACGATTCTGCAGGATTGAAAGCCATAGGCTTCAATCCGAAGCCCTAGTGAAGAAAAAAACATAGATATTCCTGCCATTTCACAAAACCTATCCGCCGCCGGATGGCTTTTGCAGATTAAGCTCCTCGATAAATTAAAATTTATCCTGAAAAAATGGTGAAACTCAAAAAATATTAATGTTGATTTTATGGGAAATTTATGCTACAATAAAAGAGCATATTTTGGTAATAATATGTTTGAACATTTAATTTCAGGAGGTTTTGATATGAAAAAATATGTATGTGACGTATGTGGCTGGGAATATGATGAAGAAGCCGGCGCACCGGATCTCGGTATTGCTCCGGGCACAAAGTTTGAGGATCTTCCCGATGATTTTGAATGTCCGCTTTGCAGTGTTGGAAAAGATCAGTTTTCAGAAGCTTAATTAATTTTGGGAGGTAAGGTATGTCTAAATATTCAGGAACACAAACAGAAAAAAATCTTATGGCGGCTTTTTCGGGAGAATCAGAAGCAAGAAATAAATATACTTATTTTGCATCGGTAGCAAAAAAGGAAGGCTATGAGCAGATTTCCTCTCTTTTCCTCAAAACTGCCGATAATGAAAAAGAACACGCTAAAATGTGGTTTAAAGAGCTTGAAGGAATAGGCAATACAGCAAAAAATCTTGAAAATGCTGCAAACGGTGAAAACTATGAATGGACAGATATGTATGCAGGTTTTGCTGAAACCGCTGAAAAAGAGGGTTTCCCCGAGCTTGCTGCAAAATTCCGTCTTGTTGCAGAAATTGAAAAGCACCACGAGGAACGTTACCGTGCACTTCTTAAAAACGTTGAAACCGCAAAGGTGTTTGAAAAAAGTGAAGTTAAGGTATGGGAATGCCGCAACTGCGGTCACATTATGGTGGGAACAAAAGCACCCGATGTTTGTCCGACTTGCAATCATCCCCAGAGCTATTTTGAAATCCACGCAGAAAATTACTAATATGATTTTTAAGGAGCAGAAACGTATAAAATGCGTTTCTGTTTTTTTGATTATATCAGGAATTGAATGGTTTTTCAATTGAATGTAGAGACGTTTTTGCGGGTTTGGTGTTTTTTGAGAGTAGTTTGGATTTAAGTGTATCGCCCGGCGCCATAAATCTGAATTTACAGGTTCGGCAATTAACCAGAATATTGTCAAATTGACAAATTATATGTACCGTGATATAATTTGATTAACTCGGCAATATAATTTGAATCGGTTTAACTCTAGCCTGACAGGCTAAGTTGTTTATATCTGTGAAAGGAAGATACAAATGAAAAATAATATATTGAACATACAATTTGAAATTCTGACACTTATTTTTCTTGGTGTTTTGTATTTTTATTTTAAAAATCAGAAAGAAATAAAAGGATATAAAGTGCTGAAAACTGCATATATTTTTGCTTTTACGGCATTGCTTGCGGATATTGCGTGCCGGATACTGCATATAGGCGCAAGCGCGGGAGTGCTTGCGGATGTTTTTGGGGCTGTATATTGTGTGTTGTTGAGTCTTATCGGTTTTTGCTGGTTGATTTTCTGTGCCGGAAGATTTGGGTATGAGCAGTTCCGGAATTTGTTTGTGAGAAGCGTTTGTGCTATGCCGGTGCTGATTGTTGCGGCGGTTAAGATATTATATGGTTTTGCGTATGAATCTTTTGTTGCAACTATGTGTATCATATATCCGCTTGCGGTTGGAATTATGGCGGTACACGGCAGGCGCGAGCTCTCTTTGAGAGAAAAGGATGAACGCCGGAAAATTGTTGCGGCATCTTTGCCGGCTGTTGTTATTGGTGGTTTGAGTCAGACTTTTTTCAGTGACGGTCTTATGTGTGCGCCGTTTGGAATAGCGGTGTCGCTTATGATATTGCTTATAGATTCTCAGCACGATAAAATAGTTATCGACAGACTTACAAAACTCCATAACCGCTACGGTATGGATGAAGAAATTGATGAACAGCTTGAACAATACAAAAAAGACAAGACCGACTCTTTTTATGTTATAGCCTGCGATATGGATGATTTCAAAACCATCAACGACACTTGGGGTCATGCAGAGGGAGACAGAGCACTCAGAATTGTTGCAGATGTGCTCACGAAAGTTTCCGACCGCAACAATGCCATAGCATTCAGAAACGGGGGAGACGAATTTGTTATTATAACCGACAAATCCGATAAGTTCGTTGCCGACACAATTTGCGCTCAGGTAGAATCTGAATTTGAAAAGGTGCATTTCCGTGATGATTATGAGATAAAAATAAGTATGGGAATTGCCCTCTACGACGGGAAAACAACGGTCAATGAGCTATTAAACCGCGCCGACGGAACGCTTTATGATGTTAAACGGAGCAGAAAACAGGTGAGATGAAGCAAAAACAATGCTGACGTATATTGTTGGGATATTGGGGTAAAATGTAAAAAGATTGTATATAAGAGAGTGGTATTATGGAATATAAAGCAAGTGAAAAAAGATACGATTCAATGGAATACAGAAGCTGCGGAGAAAGCGGACTCAAGCTTCCGGCGCTTTCTCTTGGGTTATGGCACAATTTTGGGGATAATGCAGATTTTAAGAATATGAAAAATATGTGTTATACTGCGTTTGACAATGGAATAACTCATTTTGATCTTGCCAATAACTACGGTCCTGAAGCCGGTAGCGCTGAAACTAATTTCGGAAAGATTGTAAACGGATATATGAAGCCGTATCGTGACGAAATGATAATCAGCACAAAGGCAGGCTACTATATGTGGCCAGGGCCATACGGCGACAAGGGAAGCAGAAAGTATCTGATTTCAAGTCTTGACCAGAGCCTTAAGAGAATGAAGCTTGACTACGTTGATGTTTTCTATCACCACAGAATGGACCCCGACACGCCGCTTTATGAAACTATGTGGGCACTCGATCAGATTGTTAAAAGCGGAAAGGCTCTTTATGCAGGTCTTTCAAACTATGATGGAAAAACAATGGAAAAAGCTGCCGCAATTTTAAATGAGCTTCACTGCCCGTTTGTTATAAATCAAAACAGATATTCAATTCTCGACAGAACCCCGGAGAAAAATGGCATTCTTAAAAGTGCCCAAAAGTGCAAAAAGGGAATGATAATTTTCAGCCCTCTTGCTCAGGGGCTTCTTTCCGACCGCTATTTAAATGGAATACCGTCCGACAGCCGTGTGATAACAGACGGAAGATTTCTTAAAGAAACCAGCATTTCGGCGGAGCTTCTTGAAAAACTCATAAAACTTAATGCTATTGCCAAAAAAAGAGGGCAGACCCTTGCTCAGATGGCTCTTTCGTGGGTATATGCCCATGAGGGAATAACGAGTGTGCTGATTGGTGCATCGAAGCCTGAGCAGATTAAAGAAAACATTAAAATGATTGATAATACAAAGTTTACTTCCGAAGAATTTCTGGAAATTGACGGAATTGTTTTGTGATTCATATTTCAGATATTTTATTTTGTTTGTGTGATAAAATGTGACGTATAACACTATATGAGAAAAATAACATCTTAAAACATAAAAATGAGGACGGTTGCAATTGCAAAAGTCCTCATTTTTCACTCTTTTGAGCCGTTATTGGGTTATAACCATTTTTGGCTGTTATTCAGAAGCGGCATCGGCAATTTTTATTTCGCCGTCTTCCATATCAATTTTGATTTTTGCACCTTCTGTTATGTCGCCGAGAAGAATGCGGTCGGCAAGAAGGTCTTCAAGTTTTGACTGTATGGCTCTTCTGAGCGGTCTTGCACCATACACTTCATCGAAGCCGCTTTCGGCAAGGTGGGAAATTACGGCATCTGTTATTTCAAAGCCGTAGCCGAGAGCTTCCATACGCTTTTTAAGGCTGTTTGTCATTATAGACGTGATTTTTTCTATATCGTCTTTGGTGAGCTTGTGGAACACTATTATCTCGTCTATTCTGTTTAAAAGCTCCGGTCGGAACACGTTTTTAAGCTCCGAGAGCACTTTTGATTTGATTGCTTCGTAATCACTCTCGATTGTAGCTTCGGATGTGCCAAAACCGAGAGATGTTTTTGCTTTGTCTGTAATTAGTCTTGCGCCTATGTTAGAGGTCATAATCACAACAGTGTTTTTGAAATCAACCTTTCTGCCCTGAGAATCCGTGAGAACTCCGTCGTCGAGAATCTGGAGAAGAATGTTGAAAACATCGGGATGAGCTTTTTCAATTTCATCGAACAATACAACCGAATAAGGCTTGCGTCTCACCTTTTCCGTAAGCTGTCCGCCCTCTTCGTAGCCCACGAATCCGGGAGGAGAGCCAACGAGTCTTGAAACGTTGTGTTTATCCATATATTCGCTCATATCAATTCTTATAATTGCATTTTCGTCACCGAAAATGGATTCGGCAAGCGCTTTGCAAAGCTCGGTTTTTCCCACACCCGTGGGTCCGAGGAAGATAAACGAGCCGGTTGGACGTCTGGGATCTTTTAGACCCACTCTTCCGCGCCTGATTGCTTTTGCAACTGCGCTCACAGCTTCATCCTGCCCAACAACTCTCTTGTGGAGAATTTCTTCCATGTTTCTCAGGCGTTCCTGTTCTTCGGTGGCAAGCTTTCGTACGGGAATTCCAGTCCAGTTGGTGATGATATCGCATATGTCATCTTCTCTTACGCAAAGCTCTTCTTTGGAATTGTTCTTTTCCCAGTTGGATTTTCTTTCTTCAAGTTCTTTTCTGATGCTTTCTTCTTCATCACGCAGTGATGCGGCTTTTTCAAATTCCTGATTATCTATTGCCTCACGTTTTTTTGCGGATGCTTCTGAAAGCTTTTCTTCAATATCCTTGATTTCGGGAGGCGCCGTGAAGGCTTTCAGCCTTATTTTTGATGAAGCTTCGTCAATAAGGTCAATTGCCTTGTCGGGCAAAAAGCGGTCGGTGATGTAGCGCGCAGAAAGCTTTGCGGCACTTTCGAGAGCCTCGTCAAGTATTGTTACCTTGTGGTGAGCTTCGTATTTTTCCCTGATTCCTTTTAAGATTTCTATTGTTTCGTCAACACTTGGCTCGCCAACTGTTACCGGCTGAAATCTTCTTTCAAGAGCGGCATCCTTTTCAATGTTTTTGCGGTATTCATCAAGAGTTGTGGCGCCGATTAGCTGAAGCTCGCCTCTTGCAAGAAGCGGCTTTAAAATGTTGGCGGCATCCATTGCGCCCTCTGCCGCACCGGCGCCTATGAGGGTGTGGACTTCGTCGATGAAAAGAATAATTCCGCTGTCTTTTCTCACGTCGTCTAAAGCTTTTTTGATTCTTTCTTCAAATTCGCCTCTGTATTTGGTGCCGGCAATCATTGATGATAAATCAAGCGAGAAAATCTTTTTGTCCTTTAAAATTTCGGGGATTTCGCCTGATGCAATTTTTTGCGCCAGACCTTCGGCAACGGCCGTTTTACCAACACCGGGTTCGCCTATAAGGCATGGGTTGTTTTTTGTGCGGCGCGATAAAATCTGAATTACTCTTTCGATTTCCTTGTCTCTGCCCACAATCGGGTCAAATTTGCCTTCTTTTGCAAGAGCTGTGAGGTCTGTGCCAAACTGAGAAAGATTCTTCGACACTTCTGATTGTGCTTTGGATTTTTTCGGATTCTCCTCGCTTTTGGAAGTGTCGGGATTTCCGAGCATCTGACGTACAATCTCGTTTACGTCCGGTGAAAAATCCGCAATTATTTTTGCACCCACATTGTGTCCTTCTCTTAATACTGCCAGAACAAGGTGCTCCGGTGCAATAAGAAGAGAGCCTGTTTTTTTGGCTTCATTAAAACTCATTTCAAGAATTGTGCGGCATCTTGGCGTGAGAGGAAGAGCCGTGCCCAAAACGGTCATATCGGAATCGGGGCTTGTGTATTCTGAAATTTTTTCCACATATGCATCATATTTTATGCCGGCGTTTTCCATTGCATGGGCTGCAGGGGATGACCCCTCTTTAAGTATTCCGGCAATAATATGTTCGCTTCCAACGTATCCGTAGCCCATTTCGTGGGCAATTTCATTTGCATTTCTGAGTGAGGTTCGTGATTTTTCAGTAAATCTGCTATCCATATTAATTCCTCCCTATAATCAGGCAAGAGCTTCTCTTATAAGCTTTGCCCGTCTGATATCCCTCTCCGGTGCCGACATTTCGGTTCCGTCGGCGCTGATATGTGCCGGGGAAGCCGTAACCATCAGATTGCTGAGGGTTTTGTAGTCAACATCATTTATAAGACCGAGGCAAAGCCCGAATCTTACATCCGACATTCTGTCGAGCATTTCTTTTGTTGGCATTATGCGTGCCGATTTTAAAATAGCATATGAGCGCATTATGCGGTCTTCAAGGGCATAGCCGTTTTTGTTGTAAAAATCAGTTCTCATTTCGCGTTCTTTTGCAATTATGCTGTTTACGGTTTCGTTGAGATTCGACATAATCTCAACTTCGTCTTTGCCAATGGTAAACTGATTTGATATCTGGAATATGTGACCGCTTGATTTTGAACCCTCGCCATACATTCCCCTGACGGTTGCGCCAAGCTTTGTTATTGATGAAAATATGCTTTCTGCAACAGATGAGCTTGCAATTGCCGGAAGATGAAGCATATATGAGATTCTCATTCCCGTACCAACGTTTGTGAGACACGAAGTAAGATATCCGTATTTTTCGTGAACGGCAAAATCGAGCTTTTCAGAAAGATAATCATCAATCTTACTTATAAGGTCATAGGCCTTTGCATCTTCAAAGCCTGAATAGATGCACTGCAAACGAATGTGGTCTTCTTCGTTTACCATAATGCTCACGTTTTCGTCTTCGCTTATATACACAGCGCACGAATGCTTCGCTTTTGCAAGCGCCGGGCTTATCCAGTGCTCCTCAACAAGACGGCGTTTTTCGTTTTCATCGGCTTCGTTGATATCTGTTTTGGTGAAAGTGTAGTTCATTTCTTCGAGCACACTTTCCACGCGCTCAATAACCTTTTGAGAGTCTTGTGTTGACATCTTTCCGGGAAAAGGAATGTCTTTGAGGTTTCTTGCGAGTCTTATTCTCGTGCTGAGAACTATGTCGCTCTGGAATCCGTCATCATTAAACCATTTAGCCATTTTGTTCATCCTCCTTTTCTTCAAGTGCCTTAATCTTATCTCTCAAAACTGCCGCCTGTTCATATTTTTCATCTATTACAGCGCGTTTGAGTTCGTCTTTTAAAGCTTTGATTGTGTTTTCTTTTTCAATTTTTTTGCCGTCTGCACCGCTGAGCTTGCCTTTATGAACCGTTGCAGGCTGAAGTTTGGAGAGCATTGCATCTATGGGGTTTGCAAAAATTTCATAGCATTTATCACATCCCACAAAGCCTGTTTTTCTAACGGTGTCAAAATTTGTGCCGCAGCTGGGGCAGTTTGCTGTTTGCGAGGCATTTGAAGCGAATTTGGGAACCGAGAAGAAATCGCCGAAGAAATTTGAAAAGTTAAAGGTCTGATCTCCGGACTTCATATATCCAAGCTCCTTTGCACACTCACTGCAAAGATGAAGCTGAGTCACATTTCCGTTTTTCATATACTTATAATGAAAGTTTGCATCTTTCGACATACAGTTTGAACACAACATAAAACATTCCTCCTATACAAACATTAACAATAAATTCTTAAATATACTTGCCCTTACCCTGTTTTTTAAAACCGGGTCGGCTATAGGTGCGAGCGAATTGTTTGAACACGCACCCAGAATAAGCTTTGCTGTTTCGGCGGAAATTGCTTCATTAATATAGAGGTTATTAACAATTCCCTCTGCACTCATTGCATCAAGACTTTCTCCAACGGAATTAATAACATGTCGGATTGCCTCATTGCGACTCATTGCCACTCGTGTTATGCGGATATGCCCTCCGCCGCCGCGTCTGCTTTCCACAATGTAGCCTCTTTCGGCTGTGAATCTCGTTGAGATAACATAGTTAATCTGACTCGGCACACAGTTGAAATACATTGCCAGCTCATTTCTTTTGAGCTCTATGCTGTTTTCGTCATCAAAAAGTTCTCTTATAAAATTTTCTATTGTATCACTGATTTTCAAAAGTAACCACTCCTTCCGGAATATTATAGCAAAAAGGCATCATGTTCAGATGTCAATACCCAAGTTTCAACAAACCGACACACCGCAAATGAAAAGTGTGTGGTAATTGTTTACAAAGTCAAAAATCAAATTATTTTTAGACTTTGACTTTCTTTGACCTTTCAAGCGCATTATAACTCTAAAATTGAATTTTGTCAAGTCTTTTTTTGAAAAAATTTCAAAAAAAATTTTATGCATCGCCAAAGCTCAGTATTATCGCATCTTACAGCGTTTTATTCATTTTTCTGCAATTTATGCATTTGGCTGAAAGCCTTGGTATTACTGGGTTTTATCTGAATTGGTGCTGTTTTTCATTCAAAAAAATTTTATTTTATTCATTCTTGATTTTTGACATAAAATTCACTCAAAAAGTCGTTTTATTTTTAAATTTGGGCGCCTGTGTTTTCGACTCTGTGCGACAAAATCCTTATGTGGAAAACTTGACCTTTTCCCACTGTTAAGGCATTGGATAATGTGGAAAACACTGTGGATATGTGGATTAAAAGAGGCTTTATTATTACAGTAGCTTTACAAAAAATACGATTTATTTTTATAAATATAAAGAGAAAAAAACAAATTTTCAACCGTGAATAATATAACTAAAGTTTTTAAAAAATTGCTTGGAAAAGAACAAAATTGACTTCGTCAATTAACTGTTCGCTTCGCTCACAATTTTATAAGGAAAATTTTGTTGTTACAAGCAATTGCTGACGCAATTTCCTATGTAATAAAAAATACGGGGAATGCAAAAAATCTACGGATTTTTTACATTCCCCGTGCGTTTATTCAGCTATAAGTTTTCCGTACTTTGCAAGAGCGGCATTTTTATAGTGCGGGTCAGATGTGACGTCTTTTATTGCCCAATCCGGAGCTTTATAGAGAATGCATTCTGCCTCCGACTTAAATTCAATCTCCATATAGCAAAGACCCTCAAGAGCACCGCTGAAAACATCGATTTCCATGGTGTAGCCGTAGTCGTCTTTTTTTAAGTAACGGGTTTTTTCAATTATAATCCCCTCTGCTTTTTTCAGCAGAAATTCATATTCCTCACGGGAAATATCGCACTCGAATTCATCTCTCGTAAGTCCGCCTTTTATGGGCTTTGTTTTAACGCACAGCACAAATCTCGAGTCATTTTCAGACCTCACACGAATAGTTGGCGAAAAGCTTATATATGCCTGCTTTAAATTAAATGCTTCGCATTCATCGAGAGAAAAAGGAATATTTTCTCTTTTGATAAGCCACTTGCGTTCTATTTCTTTGTTTAAAGCCATATTATTCACTCTTTCTTTTTTATCAGTCGCAGCTGTGAACTGTGAAATAACCGTTTAGGTCAAGAAAATATCTGAAGCTGTTGTATTCATCAGATGAAAATTCTGATTTTTCTCTTAACTCAGCCGAGTTTTCTTTGAATCTGAGCATTTTCATAAGCCTTTCATCATCTGAATTGGAAAAAACATATCTCACACCGTCTAAATCAGCAAGATTCAAAAGAGATTTTCCCATTCCGTGCTCTAAACCAAGCATTTTAAATTCGTCTTTGATTTTTATTTCTTTAAAAACTGCTATGTTTTCCCGAATATCTATTGCACCGGCACCAAAAATTTCCTCTTTGTCTTTTGCAGTCATAACAACCAGTCCCGGTGAATTTTCAAATCCGAATTCGTCTTTCACTGATTCATCGTTGCATCTTAAAATTTCTATCATTTTTTCTTTACCTCGCTTTGAGCATTTTTAAGAATGAGCCTTACCTCGTTTTCGTTTAAATGACGCCACTTGCCAACAGGTAAATTGCCGAGATGAAGTCCGCCTTCGCTCACTCTTTTGAGCCCCATAACCTTAAATCCCACCGCCTGACACATTTTTCTTACCTGACGGTTTCTGCCTTCGTGAATGGTTATTGAAAGCACGGCGCTTCCTTTGGAGCTTTCCATAACATCAACCTTTGCGGGGAAAGTTTTTTTGCCGTCAATAAAAATGCCTGTTTCAAGCTTTCTTATAGCATTGGTTTCAGCCTTTCCGGTAACCCAGACCTCATAGGTTTTGTCGAGCTTATGCTTGGGATGGGTTATCTTATAGGTAAAATCACCGTCGTTTGAAAGGAGCAAAAGACCTTCGGTGTTGAAATCAAGCCTGCCCACGGGATAAAGCCTTTTTCTGATATCACCGCTCACAAGATCCATAACGGTTGGTCTGCCCTGATCGTCGCTCACCGTTGTTACATAGCCAACGGGTTTGTTGAGCATTATGTAGATTTTTTTGATCTCGGGGCTCACTACCTGACCGTCAACCTCAACGGTGTCGCCGTCTTTGACTTTTGTTCCGAGTTCGGTTACGGTTGTTGAATTAACTTTTACTCTGCCGCTTAAGATTATTTCTTCAGATGCACGTCTCGAAGCAACATTGCATGCGGCAAGGTATTTTTGAAGTCTCATTTCTTCCATATTAATCATCCTTAAATATAATATATATTATTCTATCACAAATTCAGTGAAATTACAATCTGTTTTTTGTTTTTTGAGTTTTAGTGGGTTAAATAGGATGTAGAGTGATAATTTTTGTTGATTTATTTGAAAAATGTGGTATAATATTATTACCACATATTACACCTTAATAAAAATACTGGGATATTTACGCAAATATCTTTATTTTGCGTTGCTCTTTTTGGGGTATAATATAACCGTTTTGCGTTTTGTAAAAAACGTTGGCTGTAATATGGTTATATAATATCCGTATTAAGAGTGTAATGTGTGGTAACATGAATTCTCAGCCGCGTTTTTATGCGTGGTTCAGATTTCTGATTCCACGCTTTTTTATTGCGTGAAAGGAGGTGCTTGCAGATTTTGCATACAAAGTATCGGTTTATGTAAAAAGTGTGGAGAATTCAATAAATTCAGGATATATGAATGTAAAAAAGAAAGGAAGATTCATATGAGAAAATTAATATCTTTTATACTGTGTGGGATTATGCTGTTTACGTGTTTTAATACGTTTGCGGAAAATGTTACTGAAATCTCTTTATCTGAAAACGGAACTCTTATTCTGAGATCTGAGATTGCACAGCTCGAAGATATTGGGGTAATGAATGATGTTGGGACCGGAGCATGCCAGCATATAACAAGAGGCGAAATGTCAAAAATCGTAACACAGCTTTTTGCTATGCCGGATATTTATGAAGACTGTGATTTTGAAGATGTGGCGGCAGATAATCCATATGCGGGGAGTATCAGTTTTGTTTCACGGCAAAAAATAATGAACGGATATGGCGAAAATCTTTTTTGCCCTGATGAGAGTATAACATATCACGAGATTTTAAAAACGGTTGTATCTTTGCTTGGGTATGAGCCACTTGCTGAGCAAAGGGGCGGATATCCCACCGGATATATCCGTGTTGCAAATGAACACGGTCTTACATTGTTTCCTGCCGGAACAGATTACCCGCTCACCAAAGAAGAAACAGCAAAAATTCTGATTAAGGCTATTGATGTTCCGCTGATGGTTCAGACATCCTATGGTGAAACGGTAACGTATGAAATTTCTGCTGACACTTTAAAAAGCAAATACTTAATTCCTGATGAGGGAGAGGAAACCGAACCAATTGCAGACGAAAAAGCAAATGAAAAAGCTCAGCAACATGAAAATAAAATAAATTCGGTAAATGAACTGATAAAATACAGTGTTATAGGCGGCGATCCGGACGGCAGTCTGCGTCTGGCTGACACCATTACCAAAGCTGAAGCTGCAGTTATGATTGTCAGAATTAATTCAAATTATAATGAAATATTAAGGGGTCATTCATACATACCTGCATTTGATGATATCAAAAACCACTGGGCGGAAAAAGAAATAACATTTGCTGTTGAAAATGATTTGGCGGAGGTAACATATAAAACACAGTTTGAACCGGAGAAAAATGTAACCGTACAGGAATTTGCAAAGATGGTTGTTACGCTTCTGGGATATAAAGAAACAGCTGAACAGCAGGGGGGATTGCCTCACGGTTATATGATTACTGCACACAGACTCGGATTGTTTGACAGTTTATACCTTGAAGGCGCATCCGATATTTCAAGAGGTGAGGTGGCAGTTATACTTGTAAACGCTCTTGATGTACCGCTTATGAAACAGACAGGCTTCGGTGCTGAAGTTGAATTCACTGTTATGGACGGGAAAGAAGGTGCACCACTTGAAACCTTGAGGACAATTATTGAGTCAGAATGAGTATGGATGTTGAGTTTCCTATACATAGTCTGTCAGCACCTTTGGGAGATACTTCGAATGAAAAAATCAAAAAACTGTATACTGTGGAAATAATAAACGGCCAGATAGATTAAGGGTGTTTATGGATAAAAACTGCTACTAAAAATTTTTTTTAGGCATAACGAAAAAATCTCTTTAAATCTATTGACATATTTTAAAGTTTTGAGTATAATAATATTAGCAACAGGCAACAGGTGTGTCTGTTAAAGCGTTGAAACGAAAGGCTGTGTCAGCAATCAGTGTTTCGTGGAGCTTCGGGTGGGTTGTATGTGTAAACCGCAAGCTGACTCTATGCACACAAGATGTGCAGACAGAAAACATTCAAAGCTCTGCTGTTATGGTAGGGCTTTTCTTATTACATAAAAAATTACATCAACAATTACTTATAACAACAAAATTTTCCTTATAAAATTGTGAGCGAAGCGAACAGTTAATTGACGAAGTCAATTTTGTTCTATATGCAAGTGGAGGAAAATATGGATAAACTACAAGAGAGAGCTTTTTCATTTAAAAAGCTAATAGATTATGAATATAAAATAATATTGGGAAGAAAAGGGAAAAAGACAGAATTAGTTATCGATTTTGAAAAAACAGATTTTTCTCACCTAATAGGCTTACACAAGCTTACTGATGTACTAAACGGCAATATAGCCACAGAAAAACTATTTGACGATTGCTTAACAGGTAAAGTCTCTTATAATACCATTTCAAAAAGTGAGTTTTTTCAAAAACTCGGAAACAGATTTGAATATTTTGATAAACTTGAAACAATGCTTGACAGTAACGATATAATATTTAAGTGCAACACTAATAATATAGCAACTTTTTCAAGGATTATTGCTGACTTTGAATTAAAAAACATTTATGAAGAACTCATATTTTATCTTTTTATTGAAAAGAGAAATTATTCCGAAAAGCAGTATTGCAAATCTTTTATACAAGAAAGCAACATTGATTATACATACGGTCAAACAAAAATGACATTACTCTACAAAGAAAAAACAAATAAAATCACAGGCGAATCCAAAATACAATATGATAAATTATCTAATAAATAATTTGATTCCCCCAAATATTTCAAAAGCCCTGCACACCATCTTATGCAGGGCAAAAAAAATTCACAAAAATAATTAAACTACTTGACAACAAAGCTTTATTGTGTTAATATTTTTATGTTAAAAAGGTGATGATGGAGAGAGTAGTCTGAGAAGCTTAGCTTTTAGAGAGCCGTTGGTGCTGGGAATACGGTAGCAAGGCTCAGATGAAAAACACTCCGGAGCTTGCGGAAGAACGCACCTTTTGGGTGTTATTAGAACCGCACGTGTTAATCGCGTCAGTATGTTATTTAAGCGGATTGCATATAGGTAATGTATGCAGTCAATTTGGGTGGTACCGCGGAAGCAGTCTTTCGTCCCAAACGGGGCGGCAGACTGCTTATTTTTGTTTGCGGCTCCGGAGTTTCTTTGAGAGATAAAATCTCTCGCCTAAATTAAAGGAGGAAATAAAATGCTTAGAACACACACATGTAATGAATTAAGAGAAGGAAACATCGGTGAGAAAGTTACTCTTGCCGGATGGATTGAAACAGTACGTGACCACGGCGGCGTTATTTTCGTTGACCTTCGTGACCACTACGGTATTACTCAGATTGTGCTTTCCGACGACTCAATGCTTTCGGGAATCGCAAAAGAAACGGTTATTCAGATTAGAGGTACTGTTACCAAAAGAGACGAAGAAACCTTTAACCCCAAGCTCGAAACAGGAACGGTTGAAGTTCGTGCAGATGAACTTGAAGTTCTCGGACCTTGCCAGAATGCACTTCCCTTTGAAATTGAAAACTCAACTGCAACAAGAGAAGATGTTCGTCTTAAATACCGCTACCTTGATTTAAGAAATAAGAAAATTCACGATAATATAGTTTTGCGTTCAAAAATCATAAGCTACTTAAGAAAGCAGATGGAAGGAATGGGATTTATGGAAATCCAGACTCCTATCCTCACAGCTTCCTCTCCCGAGGGCGCTCGTGACTACCTCGTGCCCAGCAGAAAGCACAAGGGCAAATTCTATGCTCTTCCTCAGGCACCTCAGCAGTTCAAACAGCTTCTTATGACATCGGGCTTCGATAAGTATTTCCAGATTGCGCCCTGCTTCCGTGATGAAGATGCACGTCAGGACCGCTCACCCGGAGAATTCTATCAGCTCGACTTTGAAATGGCTTTTGCAAGTCAGGAAGATGTTTTCGCAGTTGCCGAAGAAGTTCTCTACAACACATTCAGGGAATTTACCGACAAAGAAATTTCCAAACCGCCCTTTAAGCGCATAACCTTTGCAGATGCAATGCTCAAATACGGTACCGATAAGCCTGATCTTAGAAATCCGCTTATCATTCAGGACCTCACGGAATTCTTCTCTCATGTTGAATTTCCGCTCTTTAAGGGCAAACCGGTTCGCGGTATTGTTGCTGATTGCTCAGGTAAATCCAAGAAATTCTTTGAAGATTCACTCAAATTTGCCACAAGCATCGGTATGAAAGGTCTTGGCTACCTCACACTTTCCGGTGACGACTACAAAGGACCTATTGCAAAATTCCTTTCCGACGAGCAGAAAGCTGAATTTAAAGAGCTTGTTGGTATTAAGGAAGGAGAAACAATCTTCTTTATCTGCAACGATAAAGCAGTTGTTGACCGTCTTTCCGGCGAAATCAGAACATGGCTTGGCGAAACTCTTGATATCATTGCCAAAGACAGATTTGATTTCTGCTATATCGTTGATTTCCCGATGTATGAACTCAATTCGGAAACCGGAAAAATCGACTTTACTCATAACCCGTTCTCAATGCCTCAGGGCGGTATGGACGCACTCCTCAATAAGGATCCTCTTGATATCTTTGCATATCAGTATGACATCGTGTGTAATGGTGTTGAGCTTTCTTCCGGTGCGGTTCGTAACCATAACCCCGAAATTATGAGAAAAGCATTTGCAATTGCAGGCTATGGCGAAGAAACACTCAAGGAAAAATTCGGCGCTCTCTACACGGCATTTTCATTCGGTGCTCCTCCGCACGCAGGTATGGCACCGGGTGTAGACAGAATGGTTATGCTCATTGCAGAAGAAGAAACAATCAGAGACGTTATTGCATTCCCCTTAAACGGAAATGCTCAGGACCTTATGATGAGCGCTCCCGGTGAAGTTACCGAGCAGCAGCTCAGAGAAGTTCACATAAAGGTTAGAGATTAATTATTGAAAGGAGAAGCATCTTTTATGGATAAGCTTACTTTAACAAGACTCCAGAGCTTAAATCAGCTTAAACTTACAGACGAAGAAGAAACAAAAATACTTGACTTTTTTGCTTCATGCGAAAAGGATATGGACGTTTTAAATGCTATAAACACTGATGATGTTGAAAGAATGGTCCACGTTCGTCCCATGCAGAACGTCATCAGAGAAGATATTGCTTCTCAGCCCTTCACACGAGACGAATTGCAGAGCGGTGCGCCCGAAACCAATGACGGTTACTGGCAGGTTCCGCGTCTTGTTGAATAATTGGGAGGGGGAGAAAAAATGAAATTATATTTATCAAAATCGGATGTATCGTCCGATAAAAAAGTTATACTCGACGATATGATTCTCACCAAATCTATGCCCACCACGGCAGGTTCAAAAATGCTCGACGGCTATATGAGCCTTTTTGATGCAGATATCATTTCAAAGCTTGAAAAATGCGGATACGGTATTGCCGGAAAGGCAAATGTTGGTGAAATGGCAATCGACCTTCTCGGCGAAACCTCATATTTCGGTGTGTGCACCGATTCTGACGGCAATCTTTCTGCTGCTGCGGCTGAGATTGTGAAAAATAATGAAGTCGATGCGGCGGTTTGTATGGATGTTAACGGTTATCCCCGACGTGCGGCAGCTGTGAGCGGACTTGACTTTATTAAGCCCACCTACGGCACGGTTTCCAGATACGGCACAATCCCCGGAGCATGCTCCGGAGAAGCTGTGGGCGCTATGGCTAAATCTGCCGATGAATGCCGCAGGGTAATATGCGCTCTCGCAGGTCACGACGATAAAGACGGCACAAGCCTTCCGGAAGAAGAATGTGCACTTTTGAAATGCTCTGCCGAAAGAGCAGAAATTAAAAAGGTTGCAATTGTAAAGGAACTTTGCGACAAAGCCGACAGCAGCGTAAAAACGCTTATTGACGATGCAAAGGCAAAACTTGAAAAAGCAGGTGTTGAAGTTGTTGAAATCAGTGCAGATGTTCTCCTTGCGGCAAAGGCCTCATGGAACATCCTTATGTCTGCCGAGGTTTGCAACAACGTATCAAAATATGACGGTGTTAAATACGGCTACCGTACACCAAACTACACCAATATTGATGAGCTCTACACAAATTCCAGAACAGAAAGCTTTGGCTATCTTCTCAAATCAACTGTTCTTTTCGGTTCCGAAACTCTTTCGGAAGATAACTATATGAAAGTGTATGACAAGGCGCTCAGAATCAGAAGAGTAATCGTTGAAGCCTTTGGCAAAATCTTTGAAGATGCAGATGCAATTATGATTCCGGCTTGCTCCAAAACAGCCTACACCGAAGAAGACGCAAAAGCAAACACCTATATTGCCTATGAGGAAAGTCTCTTCACTGCTCCCGCTTCCATAACCGGTCTTCCGGCTCTCGTGTCGAATGGTGTGCAGTTTGTGGGCAGAGCATTTAGCGAAAACAGTCTTCTCGATATGGCATCGCTTTTAGAAAAGGAGGGCAAATAATATGAAATACGAAACAGTCATAGGTCTTGAAGTTCACGTTGAACTTGCAACAGAATCAAAAATTTTCTGCTCCTGCTCCGCTAAATTCGGCGCAGAGCAAAATGACCACGTTTGCCCGGCTTGCTGCGGTATGCCCGGTATGCTTCCGATTGTTAATAAGCAGGTTGTGAATTTGGGTATGACAGCTGGTATGATGCTCAATTGCCATATCAACCGTACCACAACTTTCGACAAAAAGAGCTACTACTATCCCGACCTTCCCAATGCCTATCAGACCACTCAGTGGTTTGCGCCCGTTGCAGTAAACGGTGCTATAGACATCAAAACCTCAAAGGGTGAAAAGAAAGTAAGAATCAAGCAGATTCATATGGAAGAAGATGCCGGAAAGCTCGTTCACGACGACTGGACGGATTCAACTCTTGTTGACTTCAACCGTACGAGTGTGCCTCTTATAGAAATCGTAAGTCAGCCTGACCTTTCAAGCGCAGAAGAAGTTGTGGCATATCTTGAAAGACTCAGAAACCTCTTAAGATTTGCAAAGGTTTCCGACTGCCGTTGGGAGCAGGGTTCAATGAGATGTGACGTTAACCTCTCAATCCGCCCCGAAGGAAGCGACAAGCTGGGCGTTCGTACCGAAATGAAAAACATGAA
>JAZSOL010000030.1:0-2862 GCA_045536915.1 Clostridia bacterium | reverse complement strand
TACAACGTCACCGTTTAAGCCAAGATAGAATATACCTTCGGTGCCTATTTCGGAAATATAGTTTGCACGGTAGTAGTCGGAAAGCTCATATTCGGTGGAATTAATCCATATTTTGCCGTTATCCTGATTTACACCTTCAATTTTGCCTTCAACAAAGTCATAGCATGCAATCATTTCCACAAACTTGCCGTTACCCGATGAAGCCACAGCCACCACGGTGCCGGCAGAGAGTGAGTCGATATTGGTTTGGATAAGCTCACCGTTATAGTATTCATACACGGTGTAACGGCATTCGGAATCCGAAAGGTCTATGAGACCTGCTGACGAAAACTTATCATATATATAACCGTCATAAAGGTTCATGTAGTCAACATAGGTGTATTTATAGCTTCTTGCGTTTACAACGTCAAATTTATTGTCGGAATTGTTGTCAATAAGAGTATAGAAGGTTGCCGGAGTTTTAAAGGCTTTTTCTATGCCATCCTTGAGAGCATCCACTCTACCGTTTCTTACAAACACAAATTCAGAATCGAGCTTAAGGTCTTTCTCTTTGTTATCTGCTATATATGTAAGAACATTTTTCTGAATGCTGTCGATATCATCATTCGTAAGGCTTATTTCACGGTTATCTGCCTTTACCATTGCCACAACTGTGTCCATACCGCCTTTTTCTTTGCAAAGTGCCAGAACATTATAGCCCACGAAATCATCATTTAAAGTTCCTGCCACATAGTCAGTACCGCTTATGGTGATAACAGAATCATCTTCTTTAAGTTCGTTGTTCATATCGGTAACAGAATTTGCCGTGCAGATTCCTTCGACAATATACATTCCTCTTGTGCTGCCAAGAATCGTGCGTGCAGATTTTTCGGCGTAAAAGCTTCCATCTGACACATAGGCTTCAAAGGTTTCGGAGGTAATGGTACGGAAAATAAGAATTGCCGCATCTTCACCGGTAAGGGCACCGTTGGTGTCGGTAACCGTGATGTCATCTGTGAGGTCCACAGAATTTGCAAGAGTAAAGTAACCGAAGGGGTAGCCGCCGTTTTCCTCAGCAAGCTCTTTGCCGCCGAGTGCCGTAACACAGATTTTGAGAGCCTGTGAAAGAGTTATGGGTTCATCGGGCAAAAATGCGTCTGCCTTTGATACCCAGCCAAGCTCTGCGGCTGTTCTGATTTGAGAGTAGTATTCATGCTCCGAGGTAACATCCGAAAATTCATGAGTGCCGGATGCGGAAAATCTCATGTCGGCAGCTTCAAGAAGCAATGCCACAAACTGCGCTCTTGAAACCGTGGGACTTTTGGAATCAAGCTTTGCAACAGAGCTTAGCTCATTTATTATTCCCTCTGCACTTTCGGGGCTTACATATCCAATGCCCGATGCATACGCAAGACTTGAAAGCATAAGCATTATGCAAAGAAAAAGCGAAGTGATTTTTATTTTTTTCTTCAAATTGAACCCTCCTGTCTTATTTGCCGGAATCTGCAAGATATGCATCAATTGCGTTAAGAAGCTTGCACGCCTGAGCTCTTGTAAGCTCTGATGCAGGTTCAAAGCTTCCGTTTTCCATGCCGTTTATGATGCCGGCACCGGAAAGTGCGTATACTGCATCTTTTGCATAATCTGAAATCAGGCTGTCGTCTGTAAACTTATCGGCTGAAGCTTCAAGCTCACCCATTGCACTTATGTATCTGAAAAGTATCAGGGATGCATCTTCTCTTGAAAGAATGCCATCGGGATTAAATACCGTTTCGCTCACACCCTTTATGAGTCCTGCATCCACTGCGGCATCAACATGCGTCTTATACCATGCATCATTTGCCACATCGTCAAAATCCGATGCGCTTTCTGCTTCCGGAAGATTAAAAGCAAGGGTTATTAGCTTTACAAACTCTGCTCTTGAAACCGCCTTATCCGGCATAAATGTGCCGTCGGGATAGCCGGAAATCACTCCGGAATCAGCAAGAGCTTCAATGTCCTGCTTTGCCCAGTGAGAAGTGATGTCTGAAAACCTTGCATCAGGCTCAGGAGGTGTTACAATCTCAACCGGTGCATATGGGGTAAGCGCAAGCTTGCCTCCGCCGGAGGATGAACCTCCCCCACCGCCGCCACCATTTGACGAATCCTTTTCATCACGGTATACATCTAAGGCACAGTCTTCAAAAAGCTTTCTTAAATCTTCAACGGTTTTGACATCATCAATTTTGCCGTACATTGCCTTATACACATTGTTAACGCTTTTAACCTTTGAATAATACTCCGTGTCGGGATTTAAGATTTCAAAATTATTGTTTGTTTTTTTGCCGTTTTCGTCAAGACCGAGAATCTCATATTTAAGCTCCGACCAGGTTTCGCTCTTTTTAACTCCGGCAACAAATGTGAGCTCCGGAAGCTGAGATGGCAAAAGGGCTTTGGTGTAGTCAGCATTTTTAATGCCGCCAAGAAGAGCATTGAATGTACGCGAATCGAGTGCTTCAAGTTCTTTAAGAGTTACTCCCAGTTCGGATTCATATTTTTTCAACACATCCAATGTATCAGAGGTTTCATTCAGATACGCATGCGCAAGGCATGCAGTAAAGCTTGCAAAAAACCTATCCGGATTAGTGTAGTCAACATCCTTCTGGCTTACGAGTATTGCCGCTGTGTTTTCAATCACAGAATCGGCAACATCTTCGTCAATGCCAAGGTTTTTGCCGGATGCCTTTATTTCATCTGCCACAGCTTCGGATTCTGTTTTTCCGCTTATGGCATTCATTGCATCTGTAATCCCCTCAACGGAAACATAGTTCAGAATACCATCTGCACTTGCCTCACCTGTGGAAAGATATATGGCATATTTGCCGCTTTCAAAGCTTTCGGTGG
>JAZSOL010000131.1:0-23537 GCA_045536915.1 Clostridia bacterium | reverse complement strand
TTATGGACGAGGGTATTAGTGGTAGAAATACGAAAAAAAGAACGGCATTTAATGCTATGATTGGTTTAGCAAAGCTTGATCCAAAACCATTTGACGTAATATTGGTTTGGGAATATAGCAGATTTGCTCGAAATCGTGAAGATAGTGTTGTTTATAAATCAATGCTTCGTAAAGAGCTGAACATTGATGTTATTTCAATCAGCGAAGATGTTGGTGATGACAAAATGGCAATACTTTTTGAAGCTATGATTGAAGCAATGGATGAATATTATAGTATCAATCTTGCAGAAGAAGTTAAGCGAGGGATGACAGAAAAGGCAAAAAGAGGTGGCGTGTTATCAATAGCAGGATATGGATACAAAGTTGAAAACGGTAAATATGTTATTGTACCGGAAGAAGCAGAAATCATCCGTAAGGTTTTTAATGACTATGCAAATGGCAAAGGCTTTTTATCTATTGCTAAATCTTTAAATGCTATTGGCATAAGAACACATAGGGGTAATCAAATAGAAAATAGGACAATCGAATATTGGCTCAATAATCCTGTTTACATAGGTAAAACTCGTTGGAATCCTGATGGAAAGTTATCAAGAAATTATTCTGCTACATCAGCGATTATAAGCGATGGACCACATGAAGCTATAATTGACATAGAAACATGGGAGAAAGTTCAGGAAATAATGAAAGAGCAAAAAGCAAAGTACAGAAAGTATTATGATCCTGACCGAAAAGAATTATCTCATTGGTTAGTAGGAATCGTTAGATGCGAAAAGTGCGGTGCTGTATTGTCTAATCAAGGGGGATTTTATGGATGCTCAAATCGAAGCAGAGGCACTTGCAAAGGTGTTGGCTACATAAAAACCTCTAAGTTGGATGGAATTGTTTTAAATGCATTATCTGATGCTGCACTTCCAAATGTAAAGCTTGCATTTGCTGAACCTGAAAATATTGAGCGTATTGAAACAGAAGATGAAAGTTTAATTATTTCAACTCAAATACAACGACTTGAAATTCGTTTGGAACGTGTCAGATTAGCTTACGAGGATGGTGTAGATACACTTCAGGAATATAAAGCAAATAAAAAAAGCCTCCTTGATGAAATTGCAAATTTGAAAGCTTTAATGAAGGAAAAGAAAGCAGAAGAACAACCCAAAGCAGCTGAAAAAATAAACAAGAAAGAACTTCGCAGATTAACAGAAATTTTGAAAGACGAAAGTGTAAGCAATGTCGAAAAAAACAAGGTGGCAAGGACTATTTTCAAGGAAATTGTCAAAGGTGGCGATGATGGAAAAACTATCAAATGCGTGTTTTGGAAGTAAGGGATTTACTCAAACAGTTACCATCTGCACCACCATATTGCGCTATAACAATTTTTGCAAGAGCCGGATTTGGATTTTTTATTTTTACAGGGTAGATAAGTTTTCTTTCATAATCCCACATTTATTTTACCTCCTGTTTTTGCCACGGCCATTTATTGTCATCGCTCACCCAAACGAACGGAACTGTGTTGGGGCTATCCTTAGCGCAGAGAGGTCCGTATTTTCTCTGGAAATCATTTTTGAGACTTTTGGATGTGGCAGCGAGTTTGGTGAAAAGTTCAAGAGCTTCCCTGCAGTTGGGATGGGTATCAAGGAAAAGATTCAAATCAATAACAGCAAAGTCTATTTCCTGAATTCTGCGCATCATATCGTGCATTGAATCTTTTGACGGCTCTGAATTTTCCGGTTTGCATTCGGGTTTCGAGTCATTTTCATTGGTTGCTCTCATAGTTGCCTGTTGATTGGTTAGAGGCATTTTTTCTTCATCGGTATTAAATGGGCAACAGTTTGCCTTGGGATAAAACATATTAAATACCTCCTTAGTCTTTGAACGGATTCATAATAGGATTATTTTTATATTTTTCAAACGGCACATCAAGATCTTTGAAAATCGTGCCTTGTTTGAGAGCTTTATCGGTTGAATACAAATTTTTAAATTCCTGATATGCCACATAGGCAAATGCAGGAAGTGGATTTTCTATAAGCATGGTTGTTGGCATTGACTGCACCTCCGAGTTAAATGGTAGCCGGCTTCAATAAATATAATATTCAATATTCGTATATATTGTTATGATACAAAAAATGTCTGGATTAATCGGGCATCGCAATCTGAAACATATTAAACTTCAAACTCATTCATTTTTGCATCATTAATTTCTATGTCAAAATCTTTTTCCCACTGAGTTATCATATCGTTATATTTCTGCTTTTTAACAGCATCATACATCTCATCGGGCGAAATCTTATCGGCATTTGCCTGCGAAAATGCATCAAGTTCCTCGGGTGTTGGAGTGAATTTATCCATAGAATCAAATTTATCATAGAGTTTTTGAGCATAAACATTTTCTGTTATAATCTGACTATAGGACTCCAGGTCAGTGTTCATATCTTTGAGAGCTTTGACAAATTCTGATTTACCGCCATTATTATTAACAGTGAGTTCAATTTGCGCATCTATTTCATCTTTTTCTTCCGATGAAAGGGTTATCCCCTCTTCAAGCGCCTTATAGTATTGAATTTTCTGCCTCACGGCATTATCGGCTGCAAGGTCTCTTGCGGCATTAACAGCATCCTTTCCGTCAATTTTGGTTGTTTCCCAATAGCGGGTTATATCCTCTTCAGTAGCATTGCCGTTCTCGCCCGTGCGCCAGCCGGCTTCTTCGAGCATATTTTGCTGAGCAAGAGAAAAGAAATAGCCAATATATCCGCTTTCCACAAATTCATCGTTAATTCTGATATAGAAATCTTTTTCATCATTTGAAACAGATTTATCTCCGCCGTCCGTACACGAAACTAAGGAAAACACAAACAGAACAGCTAAAATCATACACATAATTTTTTTGATACTGCCAATCACAGAAATCACCTCACTTACATACTACATTACTATATTCATATAATACATCTTATCCGAGCTCTTGTATCGTTTTTGACAGCTTTTGTAATATAATCTTAATATTATCAATAACATTGCCGTCATACTTATATATAATCTTTGAGCTTTCACCACCCACAAAACGCATTTTTCTGCTATACTCTCCTATTAGAGTTACCACAGCCTGAGGATTTGCCCTGTTGGTGAAAACAAAATCCAGAGATCCGTCTTTTTGGGAAACAGAAGACACTTCACACTGACGGCATAGAGTTTTGATATAGGATATTTCAAGAAGATTCATTACACTTTTCGGAACATCTCCGAAACGGTCTATAAATTCGCCCTGCATATCATAGTAATCATCAAGATTTTCCATTGCGGCAATTTTCTTATACATTTCAATTCTCTGCTGTTCGTATTCGATATATGAATCGGGTATATAGGCATCAACGTTTATATCTATAATTATATCTACGGCGGGAACATATGTTTCTCCTTTTTTCTCTTTCACCGCCTGTTCGAGAAGCATACAATACATATCATAACCAACAAGATTCATATTTCCGTGTTGCTGTTTGCCAAGAAGATTTCCGGCTCCCCTTATTTCAAGGTCACGCATAGCAATTTTGAAACCGGAACCGAACTCCGTGAATTCTTTTATTGCCTGAAGCCTTTTATGAGCAACGGAATCAAGAATCTTACCGGTACTGTAGGTAAGATATGCATATGCGAGTCTGTTGGAACGTCCAACCCTGCCTCTGAGCTGATAGAGCTGTGAAAGACCGAGAGCATCGGCATTTTCTATTATTATGGTGTTTACATTTGAAACGTCAAGACCGGTTTCGATTATTGTGGTGCAAACCAAAACATCAATTTCACCGTCTATAAGCAACATCATTATGTCTTCAAGTTGAGTTTCGCTCATTTTCCCGTGTGCTATTGCTATTCGAGCTTCCGGCACAAGATTTCTGATTTTAGTTGCAATTCTTTCTATACCGTCTACCCTGTTGAAAAGATAATAAACCTGCCCGTTGCGGTCAAGCTCACGTTGGATTGCATTGCGTATCACAGATTCATTATATTCCATAACAAATGTCTGAACAGGATATCTGTCGCTCGGAGGTTCCGCAATAACACTGAGGTCACGGATTCCGACCATAGCCATATTGAGCGTACGGGGAATGGGAGTTGCACTTAGAGTAAGAACATCAACATTTTTCTTGAGTTCCTTGAGCATTTCTTTATGACCCACGCCGAATCTTTGCTCTTCGTCGATAATAAGGAGACCGAGATTTTTAAACTTCACATCTTTTTGCAAGAGACGGTGAGTTCCTATAACAACATCAACCGAACCTTTTCTGATTTCGGAAACCGTTTTTTCCTGTTGCTTTTTCGTGCGGAAGCGGGAAAGCATTTCAACCTTCATTGCATATTCACCAAGACGCGCCGAAAAATTATTGAAGTGTTGCTGGGCAAGGATGGTTGTGGGAACAAGATATGCAACCTGGAGTCCATCCATAACGCATTTGAAAGCCGCACGGATTGCAACCTCTGTTTTTCCGTAGCCAACATCTCCGCAAAGGAGCCGGTCCATACACTTATCGGTTTCCATATCGGCCTTAACCTCTTTAATGCATCTGAGCTGGTCGGGGGTTTCATCATATATAAAACTTTCCTCAAACTCTTTTTGCCACGCAGTATCTTCAGAAAAAGCATAACCTTTGAGACTGCTTCGTTGCGCATAAAGAGCTATGAGGTCCTCTGCAAGGGTATCCACACTTTCCTTTACTTTTGCAACTGTTCTGTTCCACTGCGCACCGCCGAGGCTGTTGAGTTTAACATTAGCGGTATCACCGCCGGTGTATTTATAAAGAAAATCAAGGCGGTTTGCAGGAACATACAAAACATCTGTTCCCTTATATTTAATTTTCAAATAATCCTTTGTTACGTTGTCGATTTCAAGCTGAGTGATTCCCACATACTGCCCGATACCGTGGGTATGGTGAACAACATAATCGCCTTTTTCCAAATCCTCAAAGCTTTTTATGATATCATGGCTTTTCTTACTGAGCAATTTACGGCGCATCACACTTTTTGAAGTTGCCTCGCCGTCGCTTATAACAACGGTTTTAACCGTGGGATACTCAAAACCCCTGTCGAGAGCACCGTTTAAAACATATATGCATCCGTATTCAAAATCAGACGTTCTGCTTCCCTCGGAGGCTTCTATTCCCTCTTCGCTAAGAGACGACAAAACGTTTTTGACCTTTGCATCGCCGTTTAAAACCATAATTATTTTGTAATTGTTTTTCTTCCAATATCTGAGGTCTTCATACATAAAATCCGTTTTACCGCGATACACATTCACGGTTTTGGCCGTGACAGAGCCCAGATATGACGGTGCAAACCCCGGACACGAATGAGACAGAGAGCTTATTGAAAAAACATTTTTCTCATTCATTCCCGAAACAACCGACGTGTAATCAAGCATATATTTATGTTTGTTTTTAGGGAAAAGTCCCTTTTCAAGAAGGTCTGAAATTATCTCGTTTTGTTCCTTATAGAAAACCTTGGATTTTTCCGCAAGAATTTTTGCTTCATCGAGAAAAACGATTGTATCATCATCTATATAGTCAAGGATTGTGGAGATTTTACCATACACATACGGGAAATACTTATCCATTGAAGAAAGCGTTCCGAAAGTATCGAGTTTATCGGCATCTCTCATGAGATTTTCATTTTTCATTTTCCTGATTAACCCCGAGAGTTCGTATGCTTTATTTTTATCCAAAACAATCTCACGTACAGGGCAAACAGAAAAACACTCTGTGTTTTCAATTGAAACCTGAGTAACCTTATCGAAAAATCTGAGCGAATCAACTTCGTCATCAAACATATCAATTCTGACAGGATTATGGCAAAGAGGCGAAAATATGTCGATAATTGAACCTCTGATACTAAACTGACCCACACCCTCAATCACAGAAGTGCGCTTATATCCCATATTCACAAGGTTATCTGCAAGAGACTGAACATCAACAACGTCCCCTACTCTTATTTCACGCACATACTCAAAGAATACACCGGGCGGAATTGTGAATTTCGAAACAGCTTCAACAGTTGCAACAACCGGCTCGGAATTTTTCATTGCACAAAGTGCTTTAATGCGCGAATGCTCCGCTGAATGCGAGGACGCATCAATATCATAAAAAATATAGTCCTTATTTTTAAACACTTTAACTTCACGGCAAAAAAGGAACGACAAGTCTCTGCTTATCCTTCCTGCTTCTGTTTCATCATAGGTTATAACAAGGCATTTTTTTCCGAGTGATTTACACACAGAATAAATATAATGACTTTTTTGACTGCCTGTTACTCCGGTAATATGAACCGGACCGCCTTTACCGAATTTTTCGAGAGTTTCGCCGAATTCCGGCATACTGGAAAGTATAGATTCAAATCCCGACATAAACTAACCCCGTTAATTAAATTTATTCATTGCTTTTTGTTCGCCATCGGACATAATGCATTTCACAGCATCGCAAACATTTTCCAAAACAGGAACGAGGAGTTTTTTCTCCTCCGCCGAAAATTTACCGAGAACATAATCCGCCAAATCGTAATCTTCGTGCTGAGGTGCTCCCACCCCTATTTTAATTCGGTCAAACGTATCAGAACCAATGCATGAAATTATGGATTTCAATCCGTTATGACCTCCTGCACTGCCTTTCGGACGGATTCGGATTTTACCCACCGGAAGGCTTATGTCATCGTGCAGAATAATTATATTTTCACTATTGATTTTATAGAACGAAGCAATTGCGCCAACGCTTTCGCCACTGAGGTTCATATAGGTTTGCGGAAGTGCAACAATAACCTTTTCACCGCAAACACTCCCCTCTCCAAACACTGCTTTGAATTTGCTTTTATTAAGTCGTATTCCGTTTTTTTCAGCAAAAAGCATTGCCGCTTCAAAGCCGATATTATGACGTGTATCTTCATATTTTTTTTCAGGATTACCAAGTCCCGCCACAAGAAACACTGCGTTCTCTCCCTTCAAGTTAAGTTCAGCCCTGTACTTTAATGCACAGGGCTGAAAGTTTGATTAGTTATTTAATGTACTGATAGAAATATCTTCATATATTCTTTCTATTGCTTCGGCAAATACCGGAGTTGAGGAAAGAACCTTAATTTTATCTATCCGCTTTTCTTCCGGAAGAGGAACGGTATCAAGAACAACGAGCTCGTGAATGCAGGAGTTCTGGATTCTTTCAATTGCAGGTCCTGAGAGAACTGCGTGTGTACAGCATGCATACACCTTCTTAGCTCCTCTTTCCATAAGAGCTTTTGCACCGTTAACGATTGTACCGGCGGTATCTATCATATCGTCCACGAGGATAACATTTTTACCGTTGATATCTCCGATAATATTCATTACCTCACAAGCATTTGCTTTGGGACGACGTTTATCAACAATAGCAATGGGAACATCTATGTAATCAGCAAACTTTCTTGCTCTGGTAACACTTCCGAGGTCAGGAGAAACAACAATCGTATCTTCTTTCTGATCTTCAAAAAGAGTTTTATAATACTGACTTAAGATTGGCTGACCAACGAGATGATTAACGGGGATATTGAAAAATCCCTGAATCTGAGGTGCGTGCAAATCCATAGTAAGGACTCCGTCGGCACCGGCAGTTGTGATGAGGTCAGCACAAAGCTTTGCAGAAATCGGGTCTCTTCTCTTAGCTTTTCTGTCCTGTCTTGCATAACCAAAGTAAGGAATAACTGCAGTAATTCTTCCGGCTGATGCACGTTTGAATGCATCTATCATAATAAGAAGCTCCATAAAATTGTCATTAACGGGTGAGCATGTGGACTGAACCACAAACACATCGCTACCTCTGACAGTTTCATTGATATTAACAAAGATTTCTCCGTCTGAGAATTTTCCAACTTCGGAATTACCCAGTGTTAAACCAAGCTTTTCTACAATTGCATTAGCAAATGCCGGGTTTGAATTTGCGGTGAAAATTTTGATGTTTTTACCGTGTGCTATCATTTCTTCTTCTCCTTTTGTTTGTTTTTTCGCCAATATGCTTCAGATTTCATATATACTAAGCATATAATATAATTATATAAAGTTTCTCCACATTTTTCAAGATGTTTTTGCAAAAATGTTTCACAACATTTTTGCCTGTTATTATGTTATTTTTTACATAAAGTCTCATAACTTAAAAATTATGAAAAATCAAATACGGTTTTTCCGTCCTGAAGTTTCATACGGGCAGAGAATGTTTTGCCTGATTTTTGAGAAACAAACGTGTCTATTTTATCCGTGAAACCGGTTTCGAGAAGCTTTTTCACATTGCTGCCGGAAATTACCGCTCCGCAGATTTTCATATTAACAGAAAATTTGCATCCGTCCCGGTAGCCGCTGCAACCATAGCCAAAACGGGTTCTTACAACGTCACTTTGACACAGCGGACACTTCCCAAGCACATCCCCCATAAAACCGATATCATTTTTGGCATAATCGTCATCATTATATCTTTTATCGAAAACAGACCGGATTTCATCTGACGCAAGCTTCACGCTGTCGTCTACAGTTATTTCGCCTCTGAACACTTTTTTCAGAGCAACACCAAGCTGAGATGTTTTGTACTTATCCATATTTATTCCCATCTGAATAAGCGCCTCTATCATATATTTTCCACCGGGCAAAATTGTATACACATCTTTTTTCAACTGTATATATTCGCTTTTTCGTGCGTTGTCAATTATTCCGGTTCGGGTAGCTTCCGTGCCGAGTTCGAGCCCCTGAAACATCGCCTTATATTCTTCTTCATCATTTTCGTCATTAATATTGGCTTTTTCATCACGAAAAGGATTTTTAAGATAATTATTAAGGGTTTCAATAGTATAGTGCTTCGGCGGGCTTGTTTCTTTCTGAACGGGTGCAAAATTCACATCAAACTTATCGCCTTTTTCAAGTTTTGGCAAAAGCTTGTCCTTTTTATTATAATCATCATACACCGTCCAGCCGGGTTCTAAAATAACCGTTCCTTTAAGTGAAAATTCTTCCATTCCTCCAACGTCAATTTTGATTTCAGATTTTTCTGCAATGCATTCTTTTGAGCAGAAAACTGCGGCAAAACGACGCAAAATAGTGCGGTAAACAATGAACTCATCTTCCGAAAGTGCGGTTTTTGACGGAATCTTGTGAGTTGGAGTGAGTGCTGAATGGGATTCGATTTTAGAATCATCGAATATGTTTTTTCCATCTTTGAATGTGACATCATAGCCTACCTGTGATATTGCTTTTATGATTCCCTTAACCTTATCTTTTTCAGCGGTGGCAAGGTATTCCGAATTGGTTCTGGGATAGGTAACATACCCTTTTTCATACAAATCCTGAACAATAGCCAGACTTTTATCCATAGGCATTTTATATTTTTTCCCAAGAACATTCTGAAGTTTTGAAAGAGAATAAAGTTTACCGGGAGATACCTTGTCTTTTTTTCGTTTTTTATCCGTAACCTCTGCTTTGCAGGCATTATAGCGTGTGCAAAATTCAAGAGCTTTATTATAGTCTTTCTTGTCGAATTTCTGCTTGCTTGCAAGTTCAACGGTTTCACCGTCTATCTCTGTTTTGCTCACTATACCATAGTAAATATCGGGAACAAATTTTTCAATTGCCATATCACGGTCGTATATAGCCTTAACAATCGGAACGATTACTCTGCCCACTCTCAGAAGAGTTCCGGTTTTGAGTGTTGCAAACCTTGTAAGGTTAACGCCGAAAAGCCAGTCGATATATGTGCGGGCATAGCCCTCGTCGGCAAGATTATTATATTCAGAATCATCTTTCATTGTTTCAACTGCATTACGAACGGTTTCTTCGGTCTGGTCAGGAAGCCACAGACGGGTAATGCGTTTATTTTTCACACCGGTTTTATCTATGCAGGTTCTTACTATTATTTCTCCCTCTCTGTCGGAGTCACCTGCATTTACTATGGTATCAACATCATCTCTCATACAGAGAGTTTTTATTGTTTCAAACTGATTTCTTACTCCCGAATCCACTTCTCCCTTTGAATCTTTCCTGAGTTCGAATTCAAATTTTTCAGGAAAACAGGGAATGTTTTTCAGAGTCCATCTTCCGTCGGGGTTGGGGTTATAGAATTCAATATCCGCAAGCGAAAAAAGATGTCCGAATACCCATGTGACTATGTATTCATTATTTATAAAATAATTACCTTTTTTTGAAAAAGAGCCTATAGCCGCACAAATATTACGTGCAAGGCTCGGTTTTTCGGCTATGATAAGCTTCATATTGCCTCCATTTGTTTTAATTATCTTTCATTGAAACTATTGCTTCAAACAATCTGCTCAGCGATTCAACCCCTATGCTTTTCATCAAATCCTTCTGATGGTTCAGATAATCCTTATTATCATTTTCAAGCGCATTATACGACGTAATTTCACTGATGCAGGAATTCACATTTTCAATTATTTCATCACGCACATCGGGAATTCCGGCAAGCGACATTCTGATAAGTCTTCTGCCTATTTCTTCCATAATGGGCGGAAAATCTTTAATGAAGTTTATCCCTGTGAGATACACTCTTTTTTCTTCCGCCGTTACAACATGGTATTCAATGCCCAAAAAATCAAGTGAACTTTTGAACTCATCAAATCTTCTGCCGCGGCCTTCCAGAAGAAGAGGTCCGAAACCGGAGTCTGCAGATTCTTTTTCAGCACCCGATGTTATGAGCATAGATGCATAGGTGTTGTATGAATTAACATTTAAAACATCACCTGTAAATGCCGGGCTTGCATGACAAAGTATTTTTCCTTTGATATCATACTTATTGAACGAAAGAGAAAGATTTTCAAGGGACTTGTCCCCAAGAAACACAAATATTATATCAGACGAATTTAATACATCAAAAAATGTGTAGTGAATCTCCATATCATTATCGCCTGCAAAAAGCGCCGCCTGAGTCACATTCGGAGAAAAGATACCAACCGGTTCAAGCGGAGGTGTTTCCCCCGGATATTTGCGGCGGAATTCGCTTATTCGTTTCCTGAGTATGCTATTTACAGCTTTCATTGGCCATGACATACCAACAAATGAGTATTTCATTTTTTTCCTCCTGCAAAATATGTATAAAATATATATTATGATACTCCTCCGGCAAATCAATGTCAAGTGTGCACCGGATTTATTGTTAAATCTTACTTATGATATTTTTCGTTTGAATTTATTTTAAACGCTCTGTATATCTGCTCTGTGAGTATAACTCTCATAAGCTGATGCGGAAATGTCATCAACGAAAAACTCAAACGTAAATCGCTCATTTTTTTTATGCTTTCGTCGAGACCGAGCGAACCGCCGATAATAAAACATATTGTGCTTTTTCCGGAAAGAGTGATTTCAGAAATTCTGCCTGCAAGCGCTTCGCTTGAAATCTGCTTTCCCTCAACGCACAGCGAGATAACATAATCATCATCCGAAACATATTTTTTTATTTTTCCGGCTTCGGTTTCAAGAATCTTTTGCTCCTGAGCCGCAGATGCATTATCGGGAATTTTTTCATCGGACAGCTCTTTGATTTCGAGAGTGCAAAAACGGCTGAGACGTTTTGAATATTCGTCTATTGCATCTCTCAGGTATTTTTCTTTCAGCTTACCGAGACATATTATTTTTATTTTCATAAGTCATTCCTCCATAGCAAAACCATTCTATTAATCATATCATAACAGAATGGTTTTGTAAAGAGTTATATATGCTCTAATGCATACAGAAGAGTTTTAACTTCAGAAAGCGAAGTGAATATGCCTGTGCTGATTCTGACCGTTCCGCCGTCTGAAGTTCTGAGTGCTTCGTGGGCACCGGGAGCGCAGTGATACATTGCTCTTACAGCGATATTATATTCAGAACTCAAAAGCGATGCAACCTCAGATGAGCTTTTATCTGCGTGAACAACCGAAACCACACCGGTTCGCCCCAAAATGCCTTTTTTTCCGGCAATGCGATATTTACCGATATCATTTAAACCGCTCAAAAAATATTCTGTAAGCTTTAATTCGTGATTCCTTATATAATCAACACCGATTTTGCTTACATACCTGATCCCTTCAAGAAGTCCGCAGATTCCCGGAAGATTGAGAGTTCCGCTTTCGAAACGGTCGGGAAGCTCATCGGGTTGCGTCATAAGATGCGAATAACTTCCTGTTCCTCCGTATATGATAGGTCTTAGCGGAGCATCTGTATTGATGCAAATGACTCCGGTACCCATTGGACCGTAGAGCGATTTGTGCCCCGGGCAAACAAGAAAATCAACAGGTGTTTTTCTAAGGCTGATATCTATTATACCTGCGCTTTGCGATGCATCGAGCAAAAACAAAATCCCTCTTTTTCTTGCAATTTCAGCAACATCATCAACCGGCATAATCGTACCGCACACATTTGAGACATGCGTCATCACAATAAGCCGTGTATTTTCGCGAATCAATCTGAGGACTGCATCGGCAGAAACATAGCCTTCTGAATCAGCCGGTGCCACGGAAACCTCAGCTCCCGAAGAATATACCGGCCGCAAAACAGAATTGTGATCCATTTGCGTGCATATAACATGACTTCCTTTTCCCAGGGCACCAATAATAATCTGATTGAGTCCCTGAGTTGCATTTGCGGTAAAAATAACATTGTTGGGATTATCAAAATCAAACATAGAAGCAACTGCTTCTCTGCATTCATACACCTTTTCCGATGCACGCATAGACATTGCATGAGCACTTCTCCCAGGGTTTGCACCGTAGTATTTCATACACGATACAACCGCTTCAACAACACTTTTTGGTTTTGGCCAGGTTGTGGCTGCGTTATCAAAATAAATCAATGTCAGCACCCCTATTTTAGCCTTTTTAAATTATCTTCACGGTAAACGCCTTTGCTCATAAGTCCGCTCTGACTCACTATATTCCACACGGATTCTGCAAATTCCCCTGAAATTCTTACTGCATAACTGCACCCTTCCGGCGAAAGTGCCGCAGGAGCGCGAACAACCTCGGCTCTTATGCCGAATTTTTTATTCAGAACGCTTTTTACTCTGTTTGCTGTTGTAACAGAGGCAAATACTATCAAAACATTATACATTATATTCCCCCCTGACTTTATTATATTCCGAATATACCTCTGACGTTCTGAATTTTGAAAATATCACACTCCATATATGCAAATTCATAAAACAACCCCGACTAACCAAGCCGGGGTTGATAAATTTATTAATTAATATTATACCAGAGGTTCAGGTCTTGAAATAAAATGGAATATATTTCCCTCAATATCTCTGAAAAACATTGTTGCAATACCTTTTGCAGACACTGTGGGTTCTGCAAGAATTTCAACATTTTCCGCTTTGATTTTTTCAACAGCCTCATCAAAGTTATCAACGGAAAGTGCAAAATGACGGATGCCCGGAGTTGTGAGCTCTGTGGGAACATTTTCCAAAGCATCGTTTTTGCATATTTCAATCATTGATTTGTCGGAAAAAGCAACAAAATATGTACCTTTGCCGTTGTCGTAAACAATTTTTCCGTCAAAAACTCTTACATACCAGTCAGCTAAAGCCTTGGTATCTTTGGCATATACCGCCACGTGTTCAATTCCTGTAATCATAGTAATTAATCTCCTTATTTTAAATATTTATAATAGCTTTTGTAAAAAGCATTAATAACAACCGTAAACATCAAATCATAAAACAAAAGCGCCACAATTCCCACAATCCACAAAAGCGGAAGTCCAAAATCCCATATATGAACCCTATCAACCGCTTTTAAAACAACATATAACGCAACTAGAAAAACATTTGCAAAAACAAATTTTATCACATATTCTGCCACGATATTTTTTAATTTTTCAATATAAAGCTTTATTATCGGATATATTCCGAAAAGCACCGAAAAAAGCAAAGACATTTCGGGAACAATAAAAACCGTTACAACAGAAGTTGCAACATATGCCAGCAGCGCACAAAGTGTTTTGTATTTTAAAATACATATTCCAATAGTTATGGAAGCGGCAAACAAAAAAGCAAGCGTGAGATTCGGAACAAACTTTGCTCCCAAAAGCATA
This sequence comes from Clostridia bacterium, assembly GCA_045536915.1. Taxonomy (GTDB): domain Bacteria; phylum Bacillota; class Clostridia; order UMGS1810; family UMGS1810; genus RGIG1828. Next base: position 9,481 of record JAZSOL010000131.1, on the reverse strand, counting down.
ATCACACACAGCGCCGAGGAAATTCCGCCTCCGGTAATTTTGTTTGTTTTAATTTTAATCACACCTTTCAGATTATCTGCAACCAAAGCACGGTATGAGATTACCACCGCACATTTCGCAACAACAATCAGCACATATAAGAGCCTGACAGGTATCACAGCAATCACCCTGATATCCTGCAGAATTACCCATACCGCGATATATATTCCCTGAAAAATCCATGGAATTTCTTGCACTACGGTATTCTTCGTTTGAAGGTTCCATCTGCACCGCTCTTTCAAAATGCTGATGTGCCATATCATACCAACCCTTACGCTTCAAAACACTTCCCATCAGAAAATGCCATTCTGCATTTCTTATTGATGCTCTGTTCAAAAGCTCCTCCGCCTGCGCAAGACGGTTCTGATTTATAAGCATTCTTATTTCATTGGAATTAAAATAATTATTATCTGAACCTGCACTGCCGCCAGAATTTCCTTTCTTGCGCTCTTCCATAACAGCATCATAAGCCGCATTTATTTCTGCAATTTTTTCCTTTGCCAGATCTGCCAGCGGATTACCAACGTATTTATCAGGATGATACTGCTTAACGAGATTTCGGTAGGCTGTATTGATTTCATCTTCAGTTGCATTTCTTGCAACTCCAAGAACTTCATAAGGATTTTTCATTTTCTTCCTCCATATTTTCAAACAGAGAATCAGATGTGAATCTGAGCCCCATATATATTATGTTATCCGTAATGGATTTGTTTTTCTTAATATCAAGTAATTCATATTCACGGCTAATGGCTGAAAGAGTCATATTAATGCTCCCCCGTGCCCTTTCGCAGAATTCTTTTGTTTTGATAAAATCTTCTCCATATGCACACAAAAACGGATTATATGAGCCGTTTTTGATATCATCTTTCAAATCACTCAGGGCATCTGCAATATAAATAAATCTGCCGATATTATATCCAAGCTTTGCAAGTGAATTATCTGCAATCTTAAAAATTTCCTCCGTCAGGCATGCAAACGGATGAGCCGCCATATCGATGCTTTCGCATTTATTTTTTTCAAGTTCTGAAAGCTCATTTAATTTCTGCTTCACTGTTTCGGAAAGTTCAGGATACAAACCGGAGGCTTTTTTAACGGCACGCAGATATGCAAGGCGGGCAATATATGCTTTAACGGATTTATCGTCTGTTATATCATCTGTGAGCTTATGGTACGAAAGAATAACTCCGGCATCTGCACTATAGTCAATATATTTATTGTTTGTGCATATAAGATGCTTTCCTATATGCTTCACGCATCCGTCGTTAATTAGTTTTGGCTCTGATGAGTTCAGCGAATCAGCAATTATGGCAAGAAAAGTCATATCATAGCTAAGCCCGAGGCGCAATGCCTGATTATATCTTTTTCCAAGAGCCTTGCAAAGACCGCAGTAGTATGCTCTGAACAAATTATAGTCTTTGATTTTCAATTCATTTTTATATATATTAACGTATCCAAACAAAATAAATCTCTCCAAAACACACATCTGCAAGATAATGCGAATCTATCATTATATACATTTTAATATATCCGGGCAATAAATGCAAGAGAAAAATTGTAAATTTTATGTAAAATAAAACATTGTAATTTTTCAAATTTTTGATATAATTATATATATACATATATTCAGGTGATTAAAATGAAAAAAAATAAACTGTTAAACAGAAACGAATTTGATTTTGTTCTTGTTTGCATCACAGCCATATGCATACTTTTCGGATGCATTATCATAAACAGTGCAGTTAAGAGCTATGGTGCAAACAGCTATGTTTTGATTCAGCTTGTTGCCGCTTTGGTTGGCGGATTTGTTATGCTGATAATAGCTTCGTCGGATTATGAAAGAGTGGGTAGCTATATAAAACTTATCTACATTCTTTCCATACTTGCTTTAGTTGCCGTTCTCCTTTTGGGAACAGGGCGGGAATCAACAGGAAGCAAGAGCTGGATACGTTTTGGTCCCATTGGAATACAACCATCGGAATTTGTTAAAATAGGATTTATTGTTTCGTTTTCAAAATTATGCTCCAAATACGGAAGAGATATAAACAAACCAAAGAACATCTTAAAACTGGTTATCTACACAGGCGTTCTTTTAGGTCTTATTATGCTTCAGCCTGATTTTGGAACAACGATGGTATTTATTGTTATATTCTGCGGAATTATTTTCACGGCAGGTATTTCATATAAATATATTATCGGAACTGCACTTGCCATCATCGCCGCAATTCCCGTTGCGTGGAATTTCGTTTTGCAGGAATATCAGAAAAACAGAATAAGAGTGTTTTTCAATCCCGAATCAGACCCGCTCGGCAGCGGATATCACGTTATGCAGTCTAAAATAACCATTGGTTCAGGCGGATTTTTTGGAAAAGGGTTAGGACAGGGAACGCAAACGCAGCTTGAAATCCTGCCGGTGAAGCACACGGATTTTATTTATTCTGTTGTTGGTGAAGAGCTCGGTATTATTGGTTGCCTTTTAGTTGCAGGGCTCCTTTTCGCTCTTGTATTCAGATGCATACACAATGCCAAAAACGCAAAAAATGCTTACGGCTCATATATCTGCATTGGTGTGGCATGTATGTTTCTGGCGCATATTTTTGAAAATATAGGAATGTGCATCGGATTAATGCCCGTAACAGGTATTCCGCTCCCGTTTTTCAGCTACGGAGGTTCTTCTGTGGTGACGAACCTGATGGCTATAGGGCTTGTGTTGAGTGTTCGCCGAAAGCAAAATGAAATAGATTTTGAACCAAGCGATGCACCGATAGAATAATAAAATAATTTAATATAATGGGAAATGGAACAAAATTGACTTCGTCAATTAACTGTTCGCTTCGCTCACAATTTTATAAGGAAAATTTTGTTGTTACAAGCAATTGCTGACGCAATTTCCTATGTAATAAAAAAGTCCGGAACGTCAAAAGCATGATTTGTCAATTCCGAATCATTTTTTCCCATTCCCCAAAAAGAGGCTATAGCAAAATGATTTTTCCGGGGCGTCCGGGAGGCCGTCCCCTACATATATTGTGTACATAGTATATATACACAGCAATTTGTAGGGTTCGGCGTCCCCGACGAACCGTTATTTTTCATTTTGCTATAGCCTCTCTGTTTTTACACTTCCATAATCACCGGAAGAATCATTGGCTTACGTTTTGTTTCCTGATAAAGATATTCAGAAATTTTTGATTTCATGCTGTTTTTGAGTGTTGACCAGTCTCTGACCTTATTTTCTTCGCAAACAAGCAGAGTTGTTTTGGCAATGGTTCTGATATCGTCCATCAAACCTTCCGACTCTCTCACATACACGAATCCTCTTGAAATAATATCGGGACCTGCAACAACCAGTCCGGTTTGAGCAGAAATAGTTACAACAATAACTATAAGACCATCCTGAGCAAGATGTTTTCTGTCACGGAGAACAATATTCCCAACATCCCCAACGCCAAGTCCGTCTACCATAACAAGACCTGCCTGAACAGTTTCTGTGCATTTAGCTCCGTCTCTGGTAATTTCAAGAACCTTACCAATATCCATAATAAATATGTTATCGGGGTTTATGCCCATCAGCGCACCAAGATTTGCATGGGTTTTAAGATGCTTATATTCGCCGTGAACCGGAATAAAATATTTCGGTTTGGCAAGAGCGAGAATCATTTTAAGTTCTTCCTGACACGCATGCCCTGAAACGTGAACACACGCAGGGTCGTTATATACGTCCGCACCTTTTTTGAAAAGCTCATTAACAACATTTGACACAAGCTTTTCATTTCCCGGTATGGGATTTGCAGAAACAACAACGAGGTCGCCTTTGGTAATCTCAACCTTTTTATGATCGGAATATGCCATACGGTAGAGCGCACTCATAGGCTCTCCCTGACTGCCGGTTGTGATTATGGTGAGCTGATGCGGTTTGTATTTTTTGATATCGTCAATATCGATAAGAGTATTGGCCGGGATTTTCATATATCCAAGCTCTGTTGCAACCTCAACGAGATTTATCATACTTCTTCCCGACACAGCAACCTTTCTGCCGTTATTTACTGCGGCATTTATGATTTGCTGAATTCTGTGCACATTAGAAGCAAACGTTGCAACTATTATACGCGATTTAGTTGATTTGAAAACATTTTCAAGCGTGAACCCTACTGTTCGTTCAGACATAGTAAAGCCGCTTCTTTCAGCGTTTGTACTGTCGCTCATAAGAGCCAGAACACCGCGTTTGCCAAGTTCACCTATTCTTGCAAGGTCAATCATTTCGCCCTGAATGGGAGTTGTGTCGATTTTGAAGTCTCCGGTGTGCAATATAACTCCCATAGGAGTGTGAATAGCAACAACCACCGCATCAGGAATAGAATGATTTGAACGTATAAACTCTATTTTAAATGCACCGAGCCCAACTGTATCTCCCGGTGAAAGTCTGTTGAGCTTTGCGCCGGAAAGAAGATTATGTTCCTTTAATTTGTTTTGCACAAGTCCGAGAGTGAGATTGGTTCCGTATATAGGAATATTCATTTCCTTCAAAAGATACGCAAGCCCCCCTATATGGTCCTCGTGACCGTGGGTCAGAACAACACCTCTGATTTTATCTTTATTTTTAACAACAAAAGTAAAATCAGGGATTACTATATCAATTCCGAGCATATCTTCATCAGGAAAAGCCATACCGCAATCGAGTATGAACATATCGTTTCCGTAGGAAAAGACGGTCATATTTTTTCCGATTTCATTCAACCCGCCCAACGGAATAATTTTCAATTTTGATTTTTTTGCCACAAATATACCTCCATATTAAAATTTGTCCGCACATAATAAATAATTAAAATTAATACTTTTTCAAATCCGATCAAATCAACCTTTTCATTTTACACTTTATATGCATATCCGTAAAGATGTTTTTAATTATTTTAACAAAAATGTAATATTAATATTCATATTTTACTCAACCAAATATCTTCATCACATCGCTGAATGTGACAAAAAGCATAAACAAAAGTAAAAGTCCTAAGAAAATCAGATTAATCTTCCCCTCGGTTTCCGGATTCATTTTTTTGCCTCTGATTTTTTCAATTAAAAGGAAAAGAATTCTTCCGCCGTCGAGTGCCGGAACGGGTAAAAGGTTCATTACACCAAGATTAACAGATATTAATCCGGCAAAATCAAGAACATATTGCCATCCTGCCTTTGCCGCAGAACCGATTTCTCTTACTATACCAACAGGACCCGACATTTCCGACACGGAAACTCCGCCCGTCACAAGCCACCAGAGAGACAGGAAAACAGACTTTATAACATATATGCATTCCCAAAAAGCATAGGACACAGTAGCGAAAAATCCGGGATTAACAAAACGAGGTTTGAACCCAAACAAAGCTTTTCCGGCGGTTTCGTCAAAAATCGGAGTGATTGTTTTTTCAAATCTTTCGTTGTTTCTTTCAAAGGTTATTGTTGCTTTTGAATTGCCGCTCAGCATTGTGAAAAGATATATGTCCTGATAAAAATGAACACCTGTTGAATAGTTTTCTCCTTCCATTCTCACAATCCTGTCGCCCTTAGCGATACCGGCTTTTTCAAAAGCTGAATTTTCAGCAATGAAATCTATTTCATTTGATGCAAATCCATCGGCAGTTGAAATAACAAGTGTAAAAATCAAAAATCCGAGCAAAATGTTCATAAATGCGCCCGCAAAAAGCACAACAAATCTTTTTAATGCAGATTTGTTGCAAAAAGCTCCGGGGTCGGAAGAGTCGCCGTCTTCGCCCTCGAGTCTGACAAATCCCCCTATCGGAAGTATTCTTACGGTGTATTGAGTGTTATTTTTGGAAAATCCGAAAAGCTTCGGACCCATTCCTATTGCAAATTCATGAACAGTCATTCCCGAAAGCTTCGCCGTAATAAAATGACCGAATTCATGAATAAATATCAACGCACAAAAAATTAAAATTGCCCAAACAGCAGTAAGCAATATTATCACCTCTGAGAATTTATATTTCTGCTATATTCCCTCGCCCACGAATCGGTTTTGAGAACATCGGAAATATCTATATTTTCAATAAACCTATGAGCTTCAACGGTTTGCTTTATTATTTCGGGAATTTCAAGAAAACCGATTTCATCATTAAGAAAACGCTCAACCGCAATTTCATTTGCAGCATTCATGGCAGCAGGTGCACTGCCGCCTCTTTTTATTGCATCAACAGCAATTAAAAGGCACTCAAAATTTTCGGTGTCGGGTTTTTCAAAGGTAAGCGAACCGATTTCAAACAAGTTGAGCCTTTCATTTACCGCGGTGCTTCTTTCAGGATAGTTGACTGCATAAACAATGGGCAGTTTCATATCCGGAATACCGAGCTGAGCAATAACCGAATTATCTGCAAATTCCACCATTGAATGCACAATACTCTGACGGTGAACATACACCTCTATATCATCAACATCAACACCAAACAACCATTTTGCCTCTATGATTTCAAGACCCTTATTCATCATGGATGCCGAATCAATTGTTATTTTGGCACCCATAGACCAGTTTGGGTGTTTGAGAGCATCCGATTTTGTTACATATTCAAGTTCACTGCGTGTTTTGCCGAAAAAAGGCCCTCCGGAAGCCGTGAGAAGAATTTTGGAAATACGATTTTGTTCATTTCCTCTGAGACATTGAAAAATTGCACTGTGCTCACTGTCTACAGGAATGATATCAACTCCGTATTCTTTGGCAAGAGGCATAATTATGCTTCCTGATGTAACTAAAGTTTCTTTGTTGGCAAGGAGTATTTTTTTCTTTTCTTTAATAGCGGTAACTGTTGGAACAAGACCAACATTTCCAACAACCGAGGTAAGCACCATATCTGCAGATTCAAGCGCCGCTATTTCACACAATCCATCCTCACCGCACACAATCTGCGTTGATGTGTCGGCGGTTTTCATTTTCAGCTCACCATACAGTTCGGATTTCATAATGCAGGCTTTTTCGGGCTTGTATTTACGTATCTGATTTTCAAGAAGACACACATTACTGTTGGCAGACAAGCCCTTAACGCAAACATCACCGCATATATCAGCAACTTCAAGCGCCTGAGTACCTATTGAACCCGTTGAACCCAGAACGGAAATATTTTTCATTTGAATATTCCTCTCATAACATTTTATTTAACAAAAACAGGTAAATATATAAACATATAATATGCCATCGGTGCAATAAGCAAAGTAGAATCAAAGCGGTCAAGAATTCCGCCGTGACCCGGAATAAGATTGCCGTAGTCTTTGGCACCGTGTTCACGTTTTATGCAGCTTGCCGCCAAATCGCCAAACTGCGAAACAACCGACGAAGCTATGGCATAGATAATTGCATTCACATAATTTATGCCGCATCCGACATACGAACCGCATATATATGAATATATCAAAATAGCCACAATGCAACCTAAAATACCGCCAACGGAACCCTCAACGGTCTTTTTTGGACTGATTGAAGGACACAGCTTATGTTTGCCAAAGCCTTTTCCGGCAAAATATGCAAAGGTATCGGTTGCCCACGCACTGATAAAGAGCATCCATATCAGAATTTTTCCGAATTCACTTTGTCTGACTAATATTATATGCATGAAAAACACCGATATATACACGGTTCCGAGAAAACAAAGCGCACTGTCGGAAAAAGTGTTTTTGCCGTGAAACAATACCGTAATCATCATAACAACAAAAACAAACGCAACAATTGCGGGCATTGCAAATGCTCCAAGATGCTGAGGGAAAAATATTGCCGCAAAAAAGCATGCTAAAGAAAACGCAAAACCTGCAACAACAACCGGACATCTGCGTTTTAAAACCCCTGTTACGCAAAAAAACTCATAAAGTCCTATAATGGAAATCAGAGCCACGCAAACACCTATTGTTGTGACATTGCAGAGCGTGAGAACAAGAACTGCAAGCACAACTCCCAATGCACCGAATATTACTCTCTGTTTCAACATTTCATCATACTCCTTTTGTGTATTATCAGACTCCGCCAAAACGTCTGTTGCGCTTCTGGAAGTCTATAATTGCCCTGACTAAATCATCACGGGTGAAATCGGGCCAGTTTATGTCGGAATACCAGAATTCACTGTAGGCACTTTGCCACACCATAAAATTACTCAGTCTCAGCTCGCCGCTTGGTCTTATTATAAAATCAGGATCGGGCATATAGTTGGTATACATATTTTCCGAAAGCAACTGTTCTGTTATATCTTCTTCTGATATCTCACCGGATTTGATTTTCGAAGCAATTTTTTTCATGCAGCTTACAATTTCATCACGTCCGCCATAGTTAAGTGCAATATTGAGTGTTATGGCTTTGTTGTTTTTGGTGTTTTCCTCAACAACGTGAATCTTCTGTATTATTTCTTCGCTTAAGCCTTTTTGGGAACCGATTATACGAATGCGGATATCCTCATCACCAATAAGACGTTTATAATCATCAAGATATTCTCCCAAAAGCTTCATAAGTTCATTTACTTCAGCTTCGGGACGATTCCAGTTTTCGGTTGAAAAGGCATACACGGTGAGATATTTTATGCCCAGGTGCCCTGCATCTCTCGTTATCTGTTCGAGAACCTTTGCACCCATACGGTGTCCGGCGGAACGGGGCAATCCTCTTTTTTTTGCCCATCTTCCGTTTCCGTCCATAATAATGCCGATATGCTCGGGCAAACGCGTCATATCAAGCTCATCATATGAATTTTTCTTTGAGAATTTTAAAAACTTAAACATATCTGTTTCTCCACACTGAAAAGGACAGCAGGCAAAAATGCATGCCGTCCTTAAAAACCGAAATCAAACTTCGAGTATTTCTTTTTCTTTTTTTGCAACGATATCGTCAATATCTTTAACGTATTTATCGGTTACTTTCTGAACATCTTTTTCGATTTCCTTAAGGTCATCTTCTGTTATTTCTCCGTTTTTCTTATCAAGCTTGAATGCATCCATAGCATCTCTTCTTATTGAACGGATAGCAACCTTGGAATCTTCGCCTTTTTTCTTAATTCCCTTAACGAGTTCTTTTCTTCTCTCTTCTGTGAGCGGAGGAAAATTGAGTCTGATGGATTTTCCGTCATTATTTGGAGTTATGCCGATATCTGATGCAAGAATTGCTTTTTCAACTTCTTTGATTATGCTTGCATCCCAGGGCTGAATAAGAATCGAACGAGGGTCGGGAACTGAAACGTTACCAATCTGCGTAAGAGGAGTTGCAACACCGTAGTATTCAACAGATACCTTATCGAGAATTGAAGGGTTTGCTCTTCCTGCTCTTATTGAAGCAAGGTCTTCGGTGAGAACCGAAATAGTTTTTTTCATTTTTGTTTCAAAATCGTTTAAATTAGCCGCCATAATTTTATACCTCCATAAATTTAATATTATTCTACAATAGTTCCGATTTCTTCACCGAGAATAACTTTTCTGATGT
>JAZSOL010000236.1:0-20628 GCA_045536915.1 Clostridia bacterium | reverse complement strand
ATATACGTTTTTTCCCAAGACTGATTTAATGCTTTTGAAATAGCTCTGACCGTGCAATCGCCAACTCTTTTGTTAAGCGGATTTGCATTGTATTCAACCGTTTTATCACCCCCTGTTTACAAGAAAATTGTATAAAAAAATAGAGCCGCTCACGAGCAAGTGAACGGCTGTCTTTGGGTTGTATTACGGCTGATTTTTGGTTGACTTTGCCAAAATACGCTATATAATAATTTTGAAGGTGATATTATGTTCAAAGTAACTTTGGAAAGATTTGAAACAAAAGCAAATTTACAGATATTGTGGGATACGGAAGATATTACCGAACAGTATCTTTCCGAAAACCCCTGCTGCGAAGATTCTATTTTTGAATCTGATTATTACCAACAGGCAAAAGCATTTTTTGAAAGCGAAAAATCCGACTGCAAAACTTTTTCCGACGGAATTTATATAAAGGCCGACGTAATCTGTTTATACCAAAACGATGAGCTTATAGAAACTTTTGCCACTTCGTTACATTAAAAACCGCGTAATATTTCCTTGTTTTACATTATTTTTAAGATAATCAAGACATAAAAAAAGAGCCGAGAGCAAAACTGCCCTCGGCTTTCTTTATATGTGTTTTATTAAAATTTTAATAGAACGCTGTAAAATGGTTTTTGTCTGCTGGACGGAAAGTTCAAATTCTTCCGAAAGCGGTTCAAGATGTATGTCGTCAAGAAACCGCCTTTTTGTAATCTTTCTGTCTCGCTCGTTAAAAATCCATTCGTCAATAATGTGTTCCCATTCGGAATATGAATAATTATAATCGTAAGGATTGAATTTCAAAAAAGGTCACCCGATAAGAAATAAAATTATCCAGAAAAGGTTTGTTTCTGCGAGCGCCCAAAGAAGCAGTTTTATTCACTTTTGGTATTTTGCTTCAGACACCGCAAAAACTATATAAGGAACGGTTGCAAGCTCTTTTTCTTCATTCATTATTTCCCTCCGACAATAAATCCGTCAAATCCTGCCGCTTTAAGACTGTCGAGCATGGCTTCCGCGTTTTCTTTTACGAAAAATGCTCCGACCTGCACTCTGTAAAGCGCCTTTTCTTCCGGAACGGTTTCCACCGGAATTTCTTCCGGTTTCTCAATGCCGTTATAAACCTCGCCGTAACCTTCGACAATGCTTCTCGCAATAGCGTCCGCAATTTCATCGGTCTTTTCGGTGTAGGTTTTAAAATCTCCGGGATTGGTAAGGAAGCAAACTTCCAGAAGATCCGCGGAAACGCCGTTTTCCCAACAGGTTCTTACAAAGCCAAAATAATCTTTCTGATCATCGTATGCTTCAAACTTTCGGGTGGAAACGTTCAGCTTTTTGTCAAAAGTATCGTTTCGGTTGTAATAGCTGTTGCTACGGGCAAAAGGTGCGCGAAGTTTGAAAAACTTTCCGAGATATTTGTAAAATCCCGCCTCGATTCCTGCCGCTCTTTCTTCATAAGGAACAAAAACTTCGCAGCCGTTTGCACTTTCGTTTCCAAAGCCGTTAAAATGTACGGAAAGCGCAAAATCGCAACCCGCTTTAACGAGCATTTCCGCTCTTTTTGAAACGTTGCCGGGGTTAACGTCCGCCGTCCTTGTGAGCACGGTTTTAAAGCCGTGCTCAATAAGTCTTTCGTTGATTCGTTTAACAAGGTCAAGGGCATAGTGTTTCTCAAAAAGTCCGTCCCTTGTGCTGTTTACCGAGTATGTCCCGGAAGAGCTTCCGCCGTGGCCTGCGTCAAGTCCAATAAGAACTTTTGCCATAATTAAAGACCTTCTTCCTCGCCAAAATCGTCTTTTCTCGGTGCTTTATAGGTCATAGCCATTCTGCTGTCGCCGATTCCGGCGGTGGTTGGGTCAACGAGTACGCCGAGGGTAGTGAGCATGGTAATGAGCATAAACGCCATGTTGAGCACAGTGTCTTCTGCAAGAGCAGGAACAATGCCAAGCGCACCGAGCACGGCATAGACCATTCCGGTAATTGCCGGGATAATGGTTGTCCAGAATACAGGGTTTTTAAATCTTGCAATCCAGTTGATGTTTTTGAAAATGTTCATAAATTTTCTCCTCTCTTAAAGTCCGATTTTGGCAAGCATAAAAGCAACAATGGCGGCGGTTATAAGGTTCAAAACCTTTTCCGCCATGCTGTCCCAACGCCTGCCGGGTTTTTCTTTAATTTCTTTCAAATCTGTCTTCATTTCCGAAAGATCGTCGCACATATTTTTTTGTTCTGCAACCATTCCAGAAACCGCCGCCGTAAGATTTCGCAGTTCTTTCTGTTCTTCCTCAATGGCATCAATGCGCTTTTTGTTCGATTTTGCAAGGTCGAGAATCATTTGATGCTCTCTTGCGATTTCTTCATTATCCATCGGTTTCCCCTCCCTCATCTTTTGGAATTTTCTTCGGGACTAAAAGCCCGGTGGTGTAGCCTATGGAAAAGCCAAATGCGAAAACAAGCGCAAAAGTAAATATTAAATTAATCACTTACCATTTTGTCCTCCTCCGCTTCGTTGATTTTATGTTCGCAAGAAAAGCAGACTTGCCGCCCTTCGGGAATAGGTTCTCCGCAACAAATACAAGTTTCCATAATGCACCTCATTCAACTTCAACAAGCGATACGCCTGTATAACTTACAGTCTTTCCAGTTGCCGCACCGAAGAAGAAAGCAATCCAAGAAACAGTAGAGCTGAAAGTTTTTGCCACTCCGTTAACTGTAACTGTTTTGCCGTCTGCCGATATTGCAATGGTTGCGGAAGTAATAGCGCCGTTCTTATTATCAAGGTCAGCGTTCTGCAAACTGCTTCCGTCACTCATCATCAAGCGGAAACGGGTATCGGTTGTGCCGGTTGCGTTCCAGGTAAGCTGATAGGTTTTACCAGCTCGATTTGCCAAGTTAAACGGAAATGCAACACCTTTTCCGCCCGCTCCGTTTTCGGTCATTGTGATAGAATTTTCCGTAAGATTAGAAATAGCGCAAGGTGTTCCACTAATTACCGTACTGTCATAGCTTGCCGGGTTGATATATATACTTTCATTCGTCCACCCTGTTCCCTGTGTTCTGTCCAAAGTAAATAAAGGTGCTTCAGGAACAATAACATCTGTTCCGTACTGTGTAAGCATATATTCGATAACATAATCGCTTGCGAGATAATCTTCGCTCATCACGGCTGTTACCAACGGATAAACGGAAATAAAATCCTCTTTTGACGGTGTTACAGCAATAACCTCATATCCATTTTCACGAAGCAAAGGCGAATATGTTGCCATATTCTCAATATCAACAATAGCATACACTTTGTTTTGTCCTGTCGAAAGATTTGCAAAACCGTTCAGCATTGAAGTTGTATCGTTGTATGTTGATGTACGAGAGCAAACATTTGCTTTAGGATAATATTGTGTAACTGCTTTCACCCAGTTGTATGTACTTGAACTAAAAACAACATTATCTCTCATACCGTATTTATCCAAAATAGCATACATTGTATTAAGAATTTCCGTTGTCGGCTCGACATACATATCAAACCACGGTTTAATACCAACGCTTCGGCACAATGCTATTGTTTCCTCAAATGTCGGTATCCTGACACTCGGATATGTTTCATAAAGACTACCACAAAAAACATACTGTTTTGCTTGTTCAAGGGTAATATCAGCGATATTAACCGTTCCCGAAACAATAGAGCCATTTGCATTTCTTGCTGTTCTGTTGATTGTTGCATCGTGCAGCATTACTATTTCGCCGTCGGAAGTCATACGCACATCAACTTCAATATAATCAAAGCCCATTTCAGCCGCTTTTGCATAGCCAACAAGGGTATTTTCAGGTGCTTCCGTAGGCATACCGCCACGGTGAGCAACATTAAGAATTTTATAAGGTTTGCCTTTTGCTGTTTCCGCAATTTCCGCTTTGTCCGCTTTGGTCAATTCGTAGGAATCGCCTTTTGGCCCTTGAGCACCTCTTATACTCGGTGTTGTGTAAGTTGTTCCATCGTCAAAGGTCAGCGTCAAAGTATAATCCGCGTTGAGCACGGCGGATTTAATGCCGTTGCCTTTTTCTCCGGTTGAACCCTTGCTTCCGTTTTTAATTTTAAACGTGCTCTTTACACCGTTGGAAAGTGTTACGGTAACAACGTTTTCGCCACCGTCTGCGCTCGAAGTGGTAGTTTGCTCGACAGAAACAACCGAAACGCCGTCAGCGCCCGGAGTACCCGGTTCGCCTTGGATTCCCTGGAGGCCCTGCGGACCTTCCGGTCCAGTTGCCCCGGTGTCGCCTTTTGGACCCTGTTCGCCTTGTAAACCTTGAACTCCGGTGTCGCCTTTGTCGCCTTTAGGGCCTTGTTCGCCCTGCGGTCCTTCGGGTCCGGTTGCCCCGGTGTCGCCCTTCGGGCCTTGTTCCCCTTGTATCCCTTGAATTCCCTGCGGACCTTGTGGACCTTGAGGACCTTCCGGACCGGTTGCGCCGGTATCACCTTTTAAACCCTGCGGACCTTGAGCACCGGTGTCGCCTTTGTCTCCTTTAGGGCCTTGTTCGCCTTGCGGTCCCGTGTCGCCTTTGTCGCCTTTGGGTCCTTGTGTGCCGGTTTCGCCTTTTTCTCCCGGAAGACCTTGCGGGCCTCTTTCGCCTTGAATACCCTGCGGACCTTGTGGGCCTTCGGGTCCTTCCGGTCCGGTAATATCGGCGGAAGGCACCGGCGGCATTGTTTCTTCGGTTGCAGTCCAGGAAAGAACGCCATCTTCGGACACATTGGGAATATAATAACCGCCGGAAGCGCCTGTTCCGCCTCCGCCGGTTTCCTCAACTTTTTTTATTCTTTCTTCAAGTTCCAAAATTTCTTTTTTGAGTGCCTCATATCCGAGCACTTCCGTTTCGGTATAGGCATATTCTGGGGGTTTTGGTCTCGCCTTGACTTCAAAACAGCTTTCCTTTTTGGTAAAACCGCCGTTTTCCAAAGCAACAAAGGCAAAAACAACAAGTTTTCCGGCATATTGCAAAAGTTTGTTTGGAACTTCGGCAACAAATTTTCCGTTTTCCTGTTTAACCGCCGTTGCTTCAATTTTTCCGTTGATTACGAAATGCACGTTGGTGCATTCTTCATTAATCACAACTTTTTGGGCTAAATCCCATTGGAAGAATTCTTTTCTTCCGTCAAAAATTGTAAACAAAAAAACTCCTCCTTATCTTATTCCATATACGGCACAAAGTTCCGAACCGGAAGAACCGCCGTTTTTTCTAATGATTGTTCCGTCATAATAAATTCCGCAAAAACCTTTGTTTGAAGCTACCTGCCAGTTCAAATCGTTGAATTGTTCCGAAGGTATCATTATTGATGTAATGTAATCGCCAGTAATAGGTCTTGCAATTACAATGAATGCAGAATATTCATCTTTAGGTGCGCTAATGTTTCCCGAATAACCAAGGTATTGTATCAAACCTTCGCTTTTGCCTAAAAAGTGGTGATGGTCTGCTTGAAGGTGTGAACCTTCTCCTTTGTTCCATGCCATATTATAGGAAGATGTTCCGCCGCCAATTCTTAATTCGCAACCTTGTGGGTCTGCTATCATACCGCCTTTTATAGAGCCTTTGCTTAATACAGTAAATTGTCCACCGTCGTACGCAACCGCTATGTGAACACCTAATCCGGAACCGTCTGTTTCGCTCAAGCTAAAAATGCTGTTGCCGTTTTGGTCGACATAAGCATCAAGCCACGGATGCCCTTCGTTTTGACAAAGCCAAAGGCTTCCTGCGTTATTGTGGAACGAAAGCGAACCATATTCCGTGTCCATATCATCAGCTTTTCGGAGATAAACGCCGCCTGCATCAAGTTGTGAACGTGTTCCGCCGTTGTTCCAAAGTTTTCCTAATACCTTTTCGGAATTAGCATCGTAAACATCATAAATGCTCATTTTTGAAGTTGGATAAAATCCACTTCCTACATCTGCGTTATGGTATGCGTTTATTCCTCCAAGATATTTAACAAGTGTTAAATCTCCTGCCGGAATTAATCCGTCATAGGAGATTCCGTCTGCGGAAAGGCTCATTTCAACTTCTTCATTGTTCAGTTTGATTTTCAGTTTTCCCGAATCCATATCAAAAGAGGACATTTTATTTAAACTTTGCAAAAGTCCTGTTTTAATAAGGTTTGCGGAAATTGTTCCGGCGGTGATGAAATCGGCGTTAAAAGCACCGTCAATAGTCCAAGCGGAAGTATAAGGCCCCGGATAACCGCTTTCGGAATAGCCAAGTCCGCTGTTGTTCCAGCGCCACACCTTTGTTGCTGTTTCAATGGAAGGAGTATCCATTATAAGAATTTCGTCCGGTTCGGAAGCTCCGGTAGAAGAATGGATAACAACATATCCGCCGCGGTTTCCGGTAATAAGCTGTGTTGCTTTTTCCGCCGCCTGTGCCGCAAGGCTTATTGCTTTTTTGGGTGCGTCTTTAATCGCCTGTTCCTGTTTTACAAGGGTGTCGGCAATATTGCTTCTTGCGTCGCCGAGTTCAACGCTTTCATAACGATTAAGAAGAACGTTATATACCGTTTTAACAACTTTTGCGGTTGCGGAAATTCCGAGTTTTTCAAACTCAACATTTATCGTGTCGCAAAGGTTAACTCGTTCAAGAAGCGCAATGTTTTTATATTCTTCCGTCTGCTCAAGCGGAACAAAAGAAACCCGAAGTGAAATCTTCGGAATGCCGATGTTATTCTGTTCAATGTAATTTTGAGCACGTTCCCGAAGCTCCGTTTGTGTCGGTTGAGCATCAAATTCGTTCGAAAGGTCAAGTGTGAGCACGCGAACAAAATCGAAATTGCCTTCGACCTCAACAATTTTTTCCGTGAGCATTGTATAATTGCCTTCGCTGTCCGCCCAAAAAGGCATAACCGCCGTATAAACGTTGGTGCAGTTTTCTTCCTGCTCAAGGTCGGTAAGGTTCTTTCCGTAACGAATGGAAACGCCTCTGTTTTGCCCTCTTTCGTTATGGAGCTTAACAGTAAAACCGTCCCACTCATATTCTCCGCCGTATGTATCGAGCACCGAGCCTTGAACGCCGCCGAGCATCGCTCTTACGGAAGCGGGAGTTTTTACATTCATTTCCGCAACGGTGCTTTTGTCCGTCCAAAACTCAAAGGGATTTTCGACAACGGAATTTGTTTTAAGTGCCTGCAAAGCCGCCGCCGCGCTTCCTGCGGAAAAAGGAGTTACCGCAATTCCCGAAAGGTCATAGCTGATATGCTGTGCAAAAACAGTAACCATTCCGTTAAGCGGTTTTGTAACGCGGTAAACGCGGAAGGGCTGTGCGTCCGCTGTCGGGTTTGGTTTTGCGGTAATAATCGATCTTTGTTTTATTTCGGAAAAATGTATTCCATTTATCGGATAATCAAGGACTAATTCAAGAATTCCGTTGCGTTCTTCGGTTACTTTACAAAAAGCGGCATCGGAAAGCACTCCGATGCCGTTATTGCTGAAATCTTTTGTTGTAGGTTGATAAAGCCTTGGATTCATAAAGTCCACCACCTTGGTGTTATTCTTACGCTTTCAATTCCCCCGCTCCAGGAGATTTCGTTTGCGCCCGCAACAAGTTTCGGAAAACTCGGTGCAGCAATAGTGTTATTAAGGTTTGTAACGCCTTTGTAGGCGTTTTCGGTTTCGCAGTCTAATTCTATGCTTTCGTCAATGGAATTAAAATTAACCACCGTTCCGCCGATGTTAAGAGCGCCCGCTCCGCTTCCGTAAACAGTAATAAGCGGGAGCGCCGTAAATGCCGTTGGGTTTGTAATGGTCGTTGCGGAAAAATATCTTGTTGCTTCTTCGCCGGAAACCAAAAACCTTTGCGGTTTGCAGTCAAATTCAACGGTCGCTCTTCCGAAAATATTTAAGATATTTTCAATATCAGCGGGTCCGCTGAAAAACGCCAGACGGAACACATCCGGGTCGTAGCTGTCTTCAAGTTTTTGATATCCTTTTGGCGCATAAAGCCATTCCGCAACGGCTTTGGCCGCTCCGGGAAGTTTTGTTTTTTCGGCGCTGATATAAATATCGTAAGGCTGAATATAATTTTCAAAAACGCCTTCTTCAAAAATCAAATCGCCGTTTCTTCCCGGAACACTTGTTTTGTTATATTTTTTTGCCGGTCTTATTTGACTTGGATAATGCTCAACAAAGGTGTTAACGTCGTCAGAGCTTTTTCCTGCCCAAAAAATCACGCAAACACCTCTTTTCTCCTGTCAACGATTGCTTGAAGTCTTGCGGCAACCGCTTCCGCCACTTGATTTGCGTTTTGCCCTTCGGCGGCGTAAACGTTGATTGAAATTCCGCCCATATTCATGGTGTTGTTTGCCGGAACGTTTATTTTCGGAACGGTAAGGCCGGGAAGCTCCGCAAACTGGTTTCCAAGTTTTTTTACCATAGCCGGAAAAGCCTTTGATACGCCGGCGGAAATTCCGGGCGGGATTTGACGGCCGATTTGCTCCTCAAAAGCACGAGATGGAGAATGTATTCCGAGAAAATCCTTCGCCGCGTCAAGTGCTTTGCTTGCCATATCGCGCATTGTGTTCCAAAGCGCAGTTCCCATGCTTTTAACACCGTTAATAATGCCCTGGACAATGTTTTTGCCCAAAGATTTCCAGTCTATTGTTTTGAATTTTTGAACAACAGACGTAAGCATTTTGCCCGCAGATTCAACCAATTTTGGTGCGTTTTTTATAATTCCGGAAACAATAGCGCTTACTAATTCCATTCCCATTTCAATAATTTTAGGAAAATTTTCAACAAGACCCACTATTAATTTACCGATCATTTTATATCCGCTTTCATACAGCTTAGGAAGACCGTTCAAAATGCCTTCCACAAGTCCTATTAAAAGGTCAAAACCCGCCTCGATTATGGAATCAAGGTTACCAATAATTCCGCTGTCAAACATTCCCATAATGGCTTCAACCGCCTGCGGAATAAGGGTCGGCAAAGCGTTTCCGATACCGCTCACAAGAGTTGTGATGATATCCATTCCAAAATCCGCCATAATCGGAAGATAGGTTGTCAACGATTCGCCAAGAGTGTTTGTAACGGTAAAAATCGCTCCCAAAAGCTGTGGTGCGGCTTCCATAATCCCGGTCATCAAAGTGCTTATAAGTTGTCCGCCAACTTGAAGCATTCCCGGAAGCGCGGAAGAAAAAGACCTTATCGCGCTTACCGCAAGATTGCTCATCTGCTGGGTAAATTCATACATTGAAGCGTTTCCGGAAAGAAGTCCGTTTACCGCTGTTGTAAATTCATTTATTGTCGGCAAAAGTTTTTTACCAAGCGAAGCGCTTAAGTTTTCGATGTTAAGCTGCAAAATTCTTTGCTGGTTGGCATAACTTCCGGAAGTTTTTGCAAAGTCGCCTTGCGCGTCCGCCGTGGCTTTCATTATGTAGTTATAACGCAAAGTCGCCTGTTCCGCCTGGCTCATATCTTTATATGCCTTTGTAATTCCTTCCGCAAGCGCATACGCTTCAAGGTTTGCAACCGACATATTGATACCAAGCTGTTTAAGCGGTTCGGTTTCGCCGGAAATTCCGCTTCGGAGCTTTTCAAACGCTTCCTGTGGGTCAAGGTTATAAAAAGATGCCATATCTCCGGCAAGCCCCGCAATTCCGGTTGACATTTCCAAAACGGCATCGTTTGCAACGCCCATGCTTTTAAACATTGCGCCGATTGTTCCGGTAAATTGCTTTGCGGAAAGTTCCGACATGCCAAAAGCCGTTGCCGCTCCTTTTGCAAATTGGTCAATTTGATTTGAACCGTCCCCAAAAGTTGTGTCAACAACGTTTTGCACTTCTTCAAGGTTGGAGGCAAGGTTGATTCCTTCTTTTGCAAAACTCGCAAACTCATTTACCGCGGAACGAATCGCGCCGCCAAGCGCTCTGAAACCGCCGATTACCGCTTCGGAAAGAATGTTCGCTTTAAGAATATCGCCGAAAGAAATTGCTTTTTTCCCGCCTTCATTAAGCTCATCGCCCAAATCGTCGGCGGCGCTTGCGTTTTCCTTCATTTCTCTTTCCATGTGGTTAAGCTGCGCCGTTGCTTCGTTTACAGCCTGTTTCCATTTAAGCGTGGCATTATCGTTTTCCCCGAATTTTTTTGCGGATTTTTCAAGCATATCAGCCAAAAGTTTTACTCGTTTTTGCTGAACATCAAATTGTTGTGCAAGAACATTTCCGCTTTTTGCGGCTTTCTCTTGTGCTGTCGCGTTTTTCCCAAAAGTGGAAGCAACCACTTTCATTTCGCTGTCAAGCGTTTTTGCCTGCTGTATTATGTTATTTATTTGTTTTCGATATTCCGCTTCGCCATCGATGCCGATTTTGGGTCCTATATTAACCGCCATAAAATCACCTCAACATCATAGCTTTTTCAAAATCACTTATTTTGTGTTTTTGTTTTTTCGGTTTCGCCCCGTTGTGTATAGAAAAGCAGGAGATCATGTCGAGCATTTCGCCATAGCGCGTGCACATAATCTCCTGCTTACTCATGTTTAACATTCTTCCATAAAATAAAAACCACGAAAGATTTAATTCTATACCGGGGCTGTCAGTTTTTTTCCGAACTGGGTTCAACTTCAACCGTGGTTTTTGTTCCTTCACCGAAAGCCTCAAACGCTTCCATTTCAAGTTCGTGGAGCATTTTAAGCGGAACACATTCCAGCTCTTCTTTTGTAAGAAAATCAGCTTTGTAACCCGGTTCTTCAAATTCTTTCGACTGCTCATATCCCTTGTTAAGAATAATGAGAATATTTATGATAGTTTCCATTCTTCCTGTTGCGGAACCGTTTTCCATAAGCTCCATAAGGTTGGAAATATCGCCGTCTTTGCAAAGAGCCGCAATTTCCTGCGCGGCTCTTACTGTATAAAGGAATTTACGTTCTTTTCCGTGAACAACCATTTATTACGCCTCCGTAATTCCGAGGAATGCTTTAATAACCGCTTCCGCTTTTTCTTCCGTTTCCTGGGATTCGGCAATTCTTTTCCAGTTATGATTTGGAGTATCATCACGAAGAAGTGTTGCGGTAAGTTCTTTTGTCTGCCATTCAATAGAACCTTCCATAGTCCTTGCGGCAATACCGGTGTCGTTGAAACGAGCTTTTGTAAAAAGAACCGGTTCGTAAGAGTCAACACCCTCGCTTTGATACTGAACAATTGCGCCAACGCCAACGTAAGGAATGGACATCGTTTCGCCGTAGTCGGTGGTTTTTACTGTTTCGTCGCCAACAGTAATTTCGCCTTCCGCGGTAATGCCCATAATGAATTTTTCGGATTCGAGGAAAAGTCCGTCAACGGTAAGAGTAAGAGTACCGCTGTTAAAAATACCCGGAACGCTTTCCGCTACGCGGTTATCTGCGTAAAAGTTGTTTTCTTCGGTGGTCTCTGCGTCAACGCCAATTTCAACACCTCTGGCAAGTTTTCTGCCTTCGGTGTAAGTAACATTGCCGTTATCGTTATGATAAAGCGCAACATAAGGAAGGCTAAAGCCTTTGATAATTCTGCCTGCTGCTGCCATATAATCATCCTTTCATATCTTTGCTGATTTGTTCATCAATAATTTTTGCCATAGCCTGTTCAGCTTTTGTTTTTGTTCTTCTAACTGCCGGCCTTACAAAAGGAGTTTTCTTGCGAAAACTTGTTCCGCTTTCAACGGCTCTTGCAATCAAAACATTTGGCTGCCCTTTGGGATATTTTTTTGTTTTTGTGTTGTTATATCCATCAAAGCCGAGTTTTACGCTACGGTATCCGTTTTTATATTCCATCGGTGCAATACCAAAACCGCTTTTTAAACCTTCTTTTTGGTCTTGCGTAATTCCGGAAAGCAAGTTTTGTTCGCTCCCTTTTCGGCTTTTTTCAACATTAAGAGTTTCAATTCCGCTTTTTATTTCATCGGCAACAATTTTTGCGCCTTGATAAATAGCTTCACCAATTGTTTTTTCCGTATTGGCTTCAAGTCTTGAAAGTTTTAATTCATATTCTTTTAATCCATTAAATTTAAGGTAAGCCATCAAACCACCGTCCACTCCCATTCGTAATGGTAAAATCCGGTGTCTTCTTCGTGGTCGATTGAAAGAAGTTCCCAAGGAATTTTTGAATCATTAAGAGCCTTTTCAAACTCTTCCTTCCAAGGGTCAAATTCAGTTTTGGTGAACAAATCCGTTGTTCCGGTAATCGCTTTTTCTGCGTGTATTCCGTCAGCAATAAAATCCGCGGAACTTTCTTCCTGCCAAACAAAATAACGGTCAGATTTAAGCCTTTCGGAATGGCTTACGCTGTCGGTAACGGCTCTGTGCACCGCGATTATTTTTTTATACCATTCCACAAGGCTTTTCCCCTTCCGTAAATTTTTGCTCAATTTTTGAAAGAGAAATGTCAAGACATTCCGGGAAAACGTCCGGAACTTTTTGAACAAGGTTTATTCGGTATTCCTTTCCGTCCTCCGTAATCGCAACGTCCTGATTTGTGATATTAAATTTCGGAACTCTTATAACTCTTTCAATTTGAATCATGTTTTGCATTCCGGAATAAAAACGCTGAAATCCAAGCCTTCTTTCTTCGTATCGCAATTTTGCTTTTTCGGTAAGTTTTTTAACCGGTTTATATCCTGGTTCTGCCGAATCCTCAACGGAATATACCGTCACAATTCCGCTGTTAAAACCTTGCGACACTTCATTCTTCGGTCTGTGCGGTGCTTTCCACATAAAGCGCCACCCGCCTTTCGTTTTGCATTCCGAGGATCAGCGCGCGATAGTTGTTTTCAAAAACATCAAGCGCGCTGTCCCTTGCGTATCGGACGTATTCAAAAAGAAGCGTCCGCGGAAAGCCGTCCGCAATATAATCCGCTTCGCCGCCGTATTTTCCGTTGATATAAGCCATTCCGGAAGCAACAAGGCTACGGGTTTTTGAATCCGTAGCCTCGCAGTCCCATGTTATATCTAAATAGTTTTTAACTTCTTCAAGAAGTCCGGGCGGCAAATTGTTTCTGTCAACCATTAACCTTTAGTTACGGTGACGGTATAGGTTTTGGTTGCGCCGGAAGGTGCGGTTACTTCAACTCTAACGGTGTTTGCGCCATCTCTCCAGGTTACTGCGGTTCCGTTTTCAACAACCGCATCGTTTACAGTAATGTTGATTTCTGCTTCGGCATCTTCGGGAACAGCGTTGATTACGTTTTTATCGTTGGTGGTGGTTGCTTCATAAGAAGTAGTGCCGGCGGCAAAAGCAGGGGTCATTGCCGCAGAACCAATTTTAAGGGTTGCAAGGTTTGCAACGGCGGAAGGTTCTCCGCCTTCAACCATTTCAACTTTCCAGGTTGCGGGTTTAAGGTCGGAGATATCAAGAAGAACAAAAGCGTTATCATCCATAGGCATACCGTTTGCGTATGCTTTGATGATATAAACTCTTTCATCTTCAAGGAATCTGTAATCGTCGCTGTATTCAATTTTGCCTTTGGTGGAAGAACCTGCGGCGGCAAAATATCTGTATGCAAGACCAAGGACCGCCTCGCCGGGGTCAACCGCGGAGGTCTGGATAACGGCCATAGGATAAGGAAGAACATCGTTTCTGTAAGAACCGTCCGGTGCCATAAGAGTTGTTGCGGGCATTACTTTTCTGAAATAATCGCCAGGGTTTACAAGAAGAATAACGTCTCTTACTTTGCGGGCTTTGCCGTTGGTGTCAACCGCAACAAGGCCAAGAAGATTGCCGATTGCGTCGGGAGTAAGTGCGTTGAGCTTAATTTTGTTTTTTCTGGGATAAACGCCGCCGGTTACGGTAACGCCTTCGCCAACGTGGCGGGTCATACCGATAGGCATATCTTTACCGGTACCGTCAACAAGACCGTATTCAAGTCCGTTAGCAAGTGCTTCGTAAAGAATTCTTCTGACGAAGTTATCGAGCCATTCGGGGCCAAGGTCGAGCATCGCTTTGCAAACAGGAATAAAAGCGGAAAGTTTAAGAAGGCTTGCGTCAACTTCTTTAAATCCTGCGGTAAGTTCTTTTACAATGTCTGCACAAAGCGGACCCCAAACCGCCATTTCTTCGCCATTGGTGTTCATCATAATTTTAATTGCGCCATTGGATGCAATAAAATTGATTTTGCTGAGAAGAGGATGTTCGGCTTCAAGGTCTTCCATAACCCTGTTGATTACGGTTTCCGGCATTGCAACATCAAGGTTGTTAACAGCCTGGCGCGGGTCTTCTGCTTTCATTGCTTCTGCAAGTTTGGTGTAATAGGTTTTTTCTTCAATAGTAAGAAGACGGCAGCCTCTTGCGGAAAGAACCGCGTTGTTGTAATTTTCTTTAAGTTCTGCAATGTTTTCTTCGTACTCAGCTTTAACTTCTGCGCCGAGACACTGCAGCATATCGTCAAAAGCAGCAGAAAAACCTTCCGCATCGTTTTCTTTAAGTGCTTTCTGCATAAGTGCACGAATATCGGCTTTGTTTTTAATGTCACTGTGTTTCATTAAAAAAATCTTCCTTTCTTTTAAGTATTAAAAAAACCGGCCAGCATCTGCATAATGCTTCCGGTTTTTTCTTCGGTTTCTTTAATTTCTTTTTCCTGTTTAACAGGATTTTTGGGGATTTCGGTTAATTCACGGAGCTGTGCCGCAAGGCTTTTTTGAATATTGATACGCTGCTCAATGCTCATGTTTGCTTTTTGGAGCATTTGTTTTGCCTTTTCCATGTCCGCATCTTTTTCCGCGTATTTATCGGCAAGGCCGTATTCAATACATTGTTCCGCAGTTAGCCAGGTTTCAGCATCCATCATTTCAATGAGATTTTCTTCGGAAAGTTTTTCGCCGGCTTTCATAAGATAAGCCTGTCTGCCTGCGGCATTAATTGTGTCAAGGTCATCGGCGGCTTTGCGGATTTCTTTCGAATTTCCAAAAACGCCCATCATCATGTTGTGAATCATCATAAGAGAATTTCGCGGCATAATGATTTCATCACCCGCCATAGCAATAACAGATGCAATAGAACAAGCAAAACCATCAATATAAACAGTTTTATGCGCCGGGTGGCGTTTAAGCTGGTTATAAATCGCGGTTCCCTCATAAACGCTTCCGCCGTTGCTGTTGATGTAAATGTTGATTTGAGAAGCGTTTGGATATTTTGCAAGCTCATTTTTAAAATGGTTTGCGCTGGTTTCACTTTCAATAACTTCGTTTTCCCACCAGTCATAACCGTCGCTTTCAATTTCTTGGTAGATATAAAGGTCAACTACATCAAGATTTGCAGACTGTTTAAGCTCCCACATTCTTTTCATTGCTTATACCTCCTTTCTGATTTGTAAGCTCCTGCACCGTTCCGATGTTTTTCGTCATATAGTGCTGGTTTGCCCACTCTTCATTAATAGGCTCCTGCCCGGCCGCCTTGAGAATTGCATTTATTGAAAAAGCGCCGGAACCGACAATTTTTTCAATATTGGCGGCGTTGGCGAACAGGTCAAAATGAATAATGGACGAAGAATCGGCTTTCAAATAGTCGCCTTTCGCCCAATCGTCATAACCATATATTTTTCTGTTAATTTCGCTGTCAAGCTGGTCCAAAAGAGGATCTACGCAGTAAGTTAAAAAACGGTTATTTGCGTCTGCGGTTGCTTCAACTTTTCCGTTTACAAGAACAGCCGGAATTAAAAATGCCCTTGCGGTATAGTCAAAAATATCCTCAGCCATTTTTCTGAATTCTTCAACATCTTGTTTAACGTCGCCGTTTTCATTTGTGTATTTAAAACCGTCAAACTCCGGAAGAATTGTTCTGAAACTGCCAAAAAACGGTTTCAACTGTTCTTCGAGCATTTTTGCAAAAGTGCTTTCAAAATCTCCGTCTTCACGATTTTGCGCAATAGAATCAATGTGAACTTTCCAATGCTGGCCTTTGCTCCAGGTATAATTTGCTGCAGCGCTTGCAATAAGTTCTTCATAAGCGTTGTTTATTTTTTTAAGCACTTTTGCAATATTTTCGTTGTAAAGCTGAAAATGCAAAACATCTTCTTCTTTAAAAGTTTTTTTGTAATCAACTTCTCCAACTTTAACGTTAAAATATTCTTTTTGTTTTTTCGGATAAAATCCCGAAGAATCCCATTCATCCGCAACAACAAGCACCGGTTCGTGCTCGGTTTTTCCAATATCTAAAACAAGCGCTTCGTTTTTTGAATATAAGCTGTAAACCAGTTTGTGCCAAAACGTTGTTGCATTTTGGTTCACGTTCGGTTCAAAGTTCCAAATCCAGTATTCTCTGTTTCGCACTTCTTGCCGGTTTTCATAAGTCTTAAACTCGCAACGGCTGACCGCGTTTGCGATCATATTGACGCAAAGCTCAAAACTTAATTTTCTGAATTCAAATTCAGCGGCTTTTTCAAAAAGTTCCTTACAGGAAACCTCTTTTATAACCGTTTTTTCGGTTTTGGGTTCTATAAATTGTTTAAAAAAGTTAATGTTAAACACCTCTTTCAAATTGCCATTGCGCCAATCTTCGGCGGGGCAATTGTTTTTCCGCTTCCAAGCTCATTTTCAACGGCCATCGAAGCAACAAGCGCCATAAAAGGGTCCGTCTTTCTGCTTTTTGCTTCAATTTTTGCATAATAAAAGTTCCCGGTATCGGAACCGATTTTCTTTGAGCTTCGCACTCTTTTTGTGTTGTTGACCGCCCAGCGCAAAACCGGGTTGTTTCCCCATGTAAAATATTCGCGGTCAAAACATTCCTGGATAACCGGTTCAACTTTCATAATGTCGCTGCTTCGAATAAGTTTCACGCGTTTTTTATCGTTGGCATCAAAACCGATTTTCCGAAGTGCGTCTGCCATAAGCGCCCAACGGAAGTTATCCATTGCAAGCATTTTTATATGGTACTTTCTTCCCATAATTGCTATATATTCGGAAATAACTTCCGGCGGAATGGAAACATCATCAACAAGAGTTATGTGCCCTTGCTCTGCCCAGGCTTGCCATGGCGCGTGTACTTTCGGAAGCGTTTTTGACTGCAAGCAAACCCACGCATGGTTTATATCAAAACGTTGGTTTCCTTTTCTGAAATGGAAGTTAACTCCCGCCCAGTCCGAAAGTTCCGCATAGTCTATTCCGACCGTACAAGTCCAACCGGTCAAATCCGGTAATTCTTTGTTTGTTGCTTTAACCTTTTCATAGTCGGTTACTGCAATGTCTTTAAAGCCTTTCCGGATTCCCATGCGTTTAATTAAAAAACTGCTGTTTTCTTCCGGGTTTTTCTTCCATTTCCTATATTCTTTTTCAATTTCTTTTTTTAAATGCGGAAAATAATAAAGCGAAGGGTTCGCCTTATACCAGTTTTCCGGGTCGTCAACTTCGCTTTCGTTTGGAAGCAAACAAAAAAACGGCAAAATGCCGTCGTCTGCTTCGCCCTCAAAAAGAATTCTTCGGCCAATGGAAAGGTAATCGTCCAGCGGTCCATCGTTAACTTCGCCGTTGGAAGAAAAAACGCCCATTCGCGGTTGCGGAACTTTGCCCTGGCCGGTAATAAAAACTGTAATGTTATCGTAGTTTTCATATTGATGAACTTCGTTAAACACTACCTTGCCGCTTCGCATACCGTCACGGCCTTTCGGGTTATTTGTTCTGCCTTTAATAACGCCGCCATTTTTGCGTCCTTGAACAACTTCTTTTGTGTGGTAAAAATGTTTTTTCAGTTTCGTTTCAAAAGCCGGGTTTTCAAGAGCTTCCGCAATATCCTTAACCGGCGTTACTGCCTGGTCTTCGTTGTTCGCACAAATATCAACGTTATATTTTGCGATTGGGTTATATGGCGAAACGGAACAGAACGAATCAAAAGCAATTAATCCGTCCTTTCCTGCGCCACGGCCAACAATGCAAAGAAGCGTATCCCACCGCGGATCGCCGTCCGCCGTATATGTGCAATCCCACAGCGCAATTATAAATTTTTCCCACGGTAGTAAATCATCGTAAGGAAAATATTTTACAAGTTTTAAATAATTATGTAGCTGTACAACGTCAACATGGATGTCTTCCGTTGCAAAGCAATTACGAATGTATCTAACAAGCGCTTTTTGTTCCTCGCAAGTTCGATGTATTCCTTTTTCGACAAGTTCAATATATTCAAGAACCTCCGGCGGAATATTAGAGGTCATCGTCCTCACCACCGCAAGTTACTTTTGCGTTGGCGGAAATGTCTTTAAAACCAAGTGCGGTATAAATAGCAAGCATCTGGCGGGAAACTTGTACTTCCAGCGAAACGCTGCGGTTTTCAACAATTCCTCCACGCTTCAAATCAAACACAGATATTCCTCTTTCTTCAATATCTTGTTTGAGCAACATTCTTTGCCGCCAAAGGTCCATATATTCATTGACCTTATCGGTGTAAACTTCTTCAACAAGTCCTCTTGCGGTTAAATTATCCAAAAGAGCTTGTTTAAGTTCTTTTTCTTTCCTTTTTGTTTTATTTGTGCCCATTTTTGGCGTTTTCTCCTTTTGTTATCTAAATTCGCGCGCACGCGCGCATAGAAAATCTAAATTGTCACGGACCACCGCGAGTAGGCAGAAACCCGCTCGAAAGTGATTTTTTTGAGGGGGGTATCAGTCCCACCGTTCCTCTGTAACCCGCTCGTTGCATTGAGCAAATTGTTTTAAACTTTCCGGATGTTCTTTTTCGTGGCAGTCTTTGCAAAGAGTAACAAGCTGTCTTTCTTTTCCGTCAAATATACTGAGCGCAAGGTCGGGTCTGTCCACCAAATGTTTTATGTGGTGAACGATATAACCTTTTTTGTATCTGCCTTTTGCTTTACAGTGCTGACATTCAAAATTATCCAGCTTTAAAACTTCTTGCCGAAGTCTTCGCCAAACACGCCAATCATAAAACTTCTCCGGCGTTCCGTTTTCAATAAGCGTTTGAAGTTTTTTTAATTCAGAATCTTTCATTTTTCTCCTTGTTATACATCACGTCACCCGCCCTCTGACTTACCGACAGATTAAATCTTCGGTTATACTGTGATGTTATATCCCACTTGACCTTTCGGCGGAAGGAGTTTGGACCGCCTCGTACTCAAAAATAAAAAAAGACCATGCAAAAAGCATAGTCTTTGGTTGAAGGTGCAGGAGTTGGACCCGCTCCAAAAGGTTCAAGGCCTTTTGTACTTCCGTTATACTAACCTCCAATAAATCTTCGCTTTTCGGTGCGAAGAAACCGCTTTTTTAAGTCCTAACTTTGCGGCATAGGCTTTCCGTTATGGTGTGCAAAGCAAGATTCGAACTTGCAAGAGATTTGGCCGCCATCTCACGGACCACTTTGTCCGCGCGTTTAACCAGTTCCGCCATTTGCACAAATTGCCGTCTGTCCGGTTGCCAAGCGTCTTTCCGCTTTGCCAGTAGAAATTTGAAAAGAGGAATGAGAAATGAAACTTTTTATTATTTCATGATATAAATTTAGCACATTTGTAGTGCCCAAGTACGGCACTTTGAAAAATTTTTAAATTATTTTTTTATTTAAAAATATTCTTCAAATCCTGCATTATTCCGTCAAGCATTATTTGAGGGTCGTAATCCATAAGAAATACGCCGCAGAGAAGCGCAAATACAAAGAGCACACCCACAAATGCTGTCGCTCCCAAAAGTGGCAGCCATAATTCGCTCCAGATTTTTTTAATTTTTTTGATCATTGTTAAACCCCTTTCGTTGCTTTAATTATGTTTCTGACGTATTCTTCCGGAACATATACCACTCCGGAAATGGTAATTGTTTTTCCTGTGGCTTTAAGCCTATCCAACTTCAAAAGTCTTAAAACTTCCTTTCTGCTGATTTTGTCCCGGTTTTCCATTTTCTTCAACTCCTAAAAATAAAAACAGTTTAATTTACCCATTTAATTATTGGATCGCCTTTAAATCCTTTTTCCCAAATATACCAACCATAAGCAACCGCCGTTCCTACGCCTTTTCCGTATTTTTCAAAGTCCCCGTTTTTTGCGCATTGAAGTCTGGAAGACGAAACATAAATTATTTTTGGCGGATTTGCTTCAAACATTTTCTTTCTTGCTTTACCTTCAAGAAAAGTCAATTTCAAAAACATTGCAATTTTTGTTCCGTCTTTGCTGATTTCTAATGCGTGCTCAACAAATTCTTTCGCATATTTATATGGCGGATTGGTTATAATATCCGGCGAAAGAAAATTATCATCTTTCGATATTGTAAAAAAATCATCAATAACCGTTTCGGGATAACCCCTGTCAATTATATCCGTAGAAAGAACATTGTAGCCATGTGCTTTAAGCACTTCGCTTATATGTCCCCCTCCGCAAGCCGGTTCCCAAACATCATTTTTAAACGTTTCATTTTCGAGAAGAATTTCAACAGCCTTTGGCTCTGTTGCATAATAATCTTCCGGCTGTCTTTCTTCTTCGGTGTGGTTGCTTGCACCGTTGCAGGTAAAAATGCTTTTTGCGTTTCCTGTCCAATCTTTCATGGCTCATACCACCCATCCAGTTCTCCGTTATCAATAACAAGCCTTATGCCGTTTAAATCAAGATAAAGCTTGTATTCTTCCGGTGCTTCGTATGCGCCAAGACGTTCCCAAAACTTCTTTTTTGTTGTCAAAATAAGATCGTAATAT
>JAZSOL010000193.1:0-8315 GCA_045536915.1 Clostridia bacterium | reverse complement strand
GCGCAATTTTTCCGACATCGAAGCTCACATCATCTTCGCGTGAGATATTTGCAATTTAGCTATATTTCGAATTTTAGCTTTTAAACTCATAGCTTTACTCATAAAAGCACCTCCAAATACTGACGAACCAGCTTTTCAACTCTCAAATTTTTTGCATACTTATTTAATTTGTTTAAATCTTTTTTTGGATTTGATACATACATTTTGAGTGCTGATAAAAAGGTCTCGGTTCCGATTTTATTACGACTACGAATTATATCACATATTGTTCTTTCCATATCATATGCCGGCACGCTATTTCCTGCAGGAGTTTTAAGAATTGTCTTTCCTAAAGAGAATAGTTCATGTTTAATATAATACACCTTGCATTCTGTCTTAATTGATGTAGACGGAATACACCCGGAAGGTACAGTAATGCTGTGTTCAAAAGGTGTTCGGTCAGAAATTCCATGTAAAAACAAAGCGGTCTCATGTGAAAAAATGATTTTTTCGGAACGCTTACTTATAGATAAGAGTTCATCTTGCATATCATCCGGAAGGATATACTGACCTTTTACAATTCTTTGAATTTTATTTTCACTACACAATTTATAGAGCATTGCCTTAGATATACCATGTTCGGCAGCAGTTTTAGTTTCTATAATACCGCCATTATTTTTTGCTATTGATTTAAGTTCTGTCATATAATCCATTACTTCACCTTCTTGTTGACTTTGATAATAATATTATATATTATATTATGATGAAAGTCAATAGATTTTCTTGCAAACGTTATTAAAAGGAATCAAATACGACCCATTTTGACATAACCCCTCGAAATCGAGGGGTTATCATCTTATTTAATTTTCTCTGCTTCCGCAAGCATATTTTCAATAAATATCCCATACCCTCTTGTTGGATCATTCACAAAAACGTGTGTTACAGCACCTATTAGTTTACCATTTTGGATTATGGGGCTGCCGCTCATCCCCTGAACAATACCGCCTGTTTTTTCAATAAGATTTTTATCTGTTATTTGGATAATCATACTTTTAGTGTCTGTGCTGGACGGAAAAACCTTTAGGATTTCAATACCAAAGTTACTTTTGCCGTTTCCGATGTCGCATATTATGTGAGCTTTTCCGGGGTGAATATCTTTTCTTGATGCAAGCTCTACCGGGGCGGAGTCGTTAGGTGCACAGGGCGTTGTCCCGTAGATACCAACAGGGGAATTAGATATTATTTTTCCTTTTTCCACTCCGGTGAAAATGCCTTTGAGAGCGCCGGGTTCGCCTTTTTCGCCTTTACTGATGCCAATGATTCCGGCAGAACAGATTGTGCCGCCTTTTTCAGACACTTCATCACCCGTGTCGGCATCGGCTATGGCATGGCCGAGCGCACCGAATGTGCCGTCGTGGTAAAAGGTCAGAGTGCCGATTCCGGCAACGCTTTCCCTGAGCCACACTCCGATAAGCTTTTTATCGCTGTTTTTTGCAGGCTCGGGAGTCACATTCCAGCTTATTTCTTTGCCGTTGCGGGTTCCCTCAAACAAAAGGGAACCGCCTGAAAATGATTCAATAATTTTCTGAACCTGCGAAATCCTCTTCACGCTGACCCCGTTTATGCGTTCTATTATATCTCCTGCTTTGATGCCTGAGTCTTTTGCAGGACATATGCGTTTGCCCGATTCGCCTTCAAAAGGCTCAAGCCCCACCGCAAGAATTCCTCGGGTTTTAAGGTCTATTCCTATGCATTCTCCGCCCGGAACAACCTTCATTTCGTCCGTTATGGAAAGGTTTACGGTTTTTACAGGAATCACACCACACAGATACACCGTTTCCGAAAGAGAATCCCTCTGCTCATTAATCCGCCTCCCGGATGTGTTTTCCATTGCCGGCTCCGACCCGCTTCCCTCGCTCGACACAATCCACTGCCATCCACGGGGAATCCATCTGCCGTTTGTGTCGTCTGATGTTACAAAAAGGTTGTCGGGAATAGATGCCGAAAGAATAAAAAAAGCAGAAATGACAAAAATAACAAAAGAAGTCAAAGATATTGCGAAATATTTATTCTTAAAAAATTTCATAACTTTTCCTTTCTTTTGAAAATGAATTTAATTTGCTTTTTTATCTTTCACACATAAATCCGCACTTATGCTGACAAATAAATTTAAAGTCTGTTTAAATTTCCACTGTTAGCATTTTCAGAAAAATTTACACTATTTTGCCCTATAATCATTTTTCTTTCGACATTTCATTTGTTAACTTTAACGAAAAAATAGCGAATTATTTGTGGAGAATAAATATAGTAAAGATTTCCTGATTGTGGTATAATAAATGATACAAATAAAATGATATAGAAAAGTTTTACATTTTACGAAGGGCGGTATCAGCACAATGACAAAAAATGCAAGCGTTTTGGACCTTATCGGAAGAATTGATTCATTCTCCGGAGGTGGCGAAACAAATGCTTACGAATATATGGGCGCGCACCCTCAGGACGGGGGATACGTTTTCAGAGTATGGGCGCCTCACGCAAAGAGCGTGGGAATCGCAGGTGATTTCAACGGTTGGGATTTTAACTCATCCAAAATGAACTACGTCAAAAACGGCATCTGGGAAGGATACGTTCCGAATGCAAAGGAATATGACAACTATAAATATGCTGTTGAAAGTCAGAACGGGAAAATTGTTTTGAAAACCGACCCTTATGCGTTCCACACCTGCACCAGACCCGAAAATGCCGGAAAAATTTATGACATTTCCGGATTTGAATGGACAGATTCAGGTTATTTAAAATCAAAAGAAAGCATAAATTGGTTAGAGAAGCCTGTCAATATTTATGAGCTTCATCTCGGTTCGTGGATGAAGCATCCCGACGGCAACTATTTTACTTATCGTGAAAGCGCCGACGAGGTTGTTAAATATGTTAAGAAAATGGGATATACCCACATCGAGCTTATGCCTGTGAGCGAATATCCGTTTGACCCTTCGTGGGGCTATCAGGTAACAGGCTACTATGCACCCACATCACGTTACGGCACACCAAAAGATTTTCAGTATTTCGTAAACAAATGTCACGAAGCGGGAATTGCGGTTATTCTCGACTGGGTGGGCGCGCATTTCCCCAAAGACGAAAACGGTCTTGCCTCTTTTGACGGGGATTTTTGCTATGAGTATTCCGACCCGTTGAAAAATGAACATCCCGACTGGAACACAAGAATTTTTGACTACGGCAGAAATGAAGTTATGGCATTTCTGATTTCAAACGTTATTTTCTGGCAAAACGTGTATCACATCGACGGATTCAGAGTTGACGCCGTTGCTTCCATGCTTTATCTTGACTACGGCAAAAAAGACGGCGAATGGAGAGCCAACAAGTATGGCGGAAACTATAATCTTGAGGCAATAGAGTTTTTAAAAAGGCTCAACTGTGCGGCATTTGAAAACGATTCAACGGTTATGATGATTGCCGAGGAATCCACAGCGTTTCCAATGGTTACAAAACCCACCTACGACGGCGGTCTGGGCTTTAATTTCAAATGGAATATGGGCTGGATGAACGATATGCTTCAATATATGTCGAAAGACCCGTTATTCAGAAAAGGTATGCACAATAACCTCACATTTTCGCTCACCTATGCATTTTCCGAAAACTTTATTCTTCCGCTTTCGCACGATGAGGTTGTGCACGGGAAATGTTCAATGATAAATAAGATGCCCGGCAGCTACGAAGAAAAATTCGACAACTTAAGAGCTTTCTACGGATATATGATGTCGCATCCGGGCAAGAAGCTCAACTTTATGGGAAGCGAGTTTGCCCAGTTTATTGAGTGGAACTTCACTCAGGAGCTCGACTGGCTGCTGCTTGATTACGAGCCTCACAAAAAGATGCATCGCTTTGTTTGCGATTTAAACAAGTTCTATCTTGAAAACAAGGCTTTCTGGGAAAATGATGCCGACTGGAACGGTTTTAAATGGATAAGCCTCGACGACAACGCCCAGAGCATTATATCATTCAGAAGAATCGACAAAGAGGGCAACGAGGTTGTGGTTGTGTGCAACTTCTGCCCCGTCACACGCACAAAATACCGCATTGGCGCCCCGAAAAAAGGATACTACAAATGCGTGTTTACAAGTGATAAAGCAATCTACGGCGGAAAAGGCACGCGACTTGGCAGAGTGAAGTCAAAACCTCAGCCAATGCACGGATATGAGCATTCAATTGAAATCACAGTTCCGGCGATGTCGGTTTCGTATTACAAAATCGAAGATTTAAAATAGTTCAAAACATCACAAGTATCTATATACAGGAGGATTTTATTATGATAAGAGGAAAGAGCAAGGAATGTATTGCAATGCTGCTTGCAGGCGGCCAGGGAAGCAGACTCAAGGTTCTCACGGAGAAAACCGCAAAGCCTGCGGTTCCGTTTGGAGGGAAATACCGCATTATCGATTTCCCGCTTTCAAACTGCGTAAACTCAGGAATCGACACAGTGGGAATTATGACCCAGTATCAGCCGCTTGAACTCAACGACTACATAGGAAACGGCTCTCCATGGGGTTTAAGCCGCAACTTCGGCGGTGTTCACATTTTGCCCCCATATGCAAAGAGCAAAAAAAGCGAATGGTATAAGGGTACTGCAAATGCAATATATCAAAACATAAATTTTGTTGACAGATACGACCCCGAATACGTTCTCGTTTTGTCGGGCGACCATATCTACAAAATGAACTACGACAAAATGCTTGCATACCACAAGGAAAAAGGCGCAGAATGCACAATTGCCGTGCTTGATGTTCCGCTTAAAGAGGCTTCGCGTTTCGGTATTATGAACACAAACGACGATAACTCAATTTACGAATTTGAAGAAAAACCCAAAAAGCCAAAGAGCACAAAGGCTTCGATGGGTGTGTATCTCTTTACCTGGAAGGTTTTGCGTCAGTATCTTATTGATGATGAAAAAGACCCGGATTCTTCAAACGATTTTGGTAAAAACATCATTCCGAATCTTTTAAAAGACGGCAAAAAGCTCTTTGCTTACCAGTTTGACGGCTACTGGAAAGACGTTGGAACTCTCGACAGCCTTTGGGAAGCAAATATGGACCTTTTAGACCCGGGCGTTCCCATTGAACTCAAAGACAAGGATTTTAAAATTTATGCAAGAAACTACGCAGAACCCCCATGCCTTATTAAAAAATCCGCAGAGGTTAAAAACTCATTTGTGGGCGAGGGATGTATTGTTAAAGGAAAAATTCAGAATTCCGTTGTTTCCACCGGTTCTGTTATAGAAGAAGACGCAATTGTTATAAACAGCGTGATTATGCCTAATTCAACTATTAAAAGCGGGGCTGTGGTAAAATACTCAATAATCGGCGAGCAATGCGTTATTGGTGAAAATGCAAAGGTTGGAAAAATTCCCGAAAACGCCGACAGAAGCATCTGCACCATCGGTAAGGGAACATATGTTAATCCCGGCGAAGTTATTGAATAAGGCACGGAAAGGAATTGATATAAAATGAAAATGACAGGAATTATTTTTTCAAATGTTTATGATACGTCGCTCGGAGACCTCACAATGCACCGCACGGTTGCATCGCTTCCGTTCGGCGGAAGATACCGCCTTGTGGACTTTGTTTTGTCCAATATGGTAAACTCCAACATTTCTTCAATCGGTATCATCACCAAATACAACTATCAGTCGCTTATGGACCATCTGGGCTCCGGTATTGAATGGGATTTGAGCCGCAAAAATGCAAGCTTCTATATTCTCCCGCCGTTTGCCACAGGTGTAACGAATGTGTATCGCGGAAATCT
The DNA here is from genome assembly GCA_045536915.1 of Clostridia bacterium. Classification (GTDB taxonomy): domain Bacteria; phylum Bacillota; class Clostridia; order UMGS1810; family UMGS1810; genus RGIG1828. The sequence goes on along the minus strand of JAZSOL010000193.1, from coordinate 2,519 downwards.
TGAAGCACTCTCAAACGCAGTTCGCTTCCTTGAATCCAACAAGCCCGACTACGTTGTGATGTGTGACACAACGGTTATCTGCAACATAAATTTTGAGGATGCTCTTGAAAATCACATAAAATCAGGCGCAGACGTCACAGCCATTGCCAACAGGGAAATTGCGGCATATGAAGCCGATAGCAACGACGTGTTTCTGAAAGCCGGAGAAAACGGAATTGCCGAGGATATGGCAATAGGGCAGAGCTTAGGTGTTGATTCACTAATCGGTATGGGAATGTTTATTGTGGAAAGAAAATTCCTCATAAGCATTATCAACAACTACGTTGCAAGAGGACGCTACAGCTTTGAAAAAGACTTCCTCCTCTCACGCTTTACCGACGACAACATCAAAATTAATGTTTTTGAATTTAAAGGTCCCGTTTTAAGAAACCACAACACAGTATCCTATTTCAAAAACAACTTTAAAATGCTCGATGAAGACATAAGAGCAGATGTGTTTAATCCGCGTCATCCCATCTACACAAAGGTGCGCGATGAATCTCCCACCTTCTATAGTGAAACCGGCACGGTAAATGACTGCATTATTGCAGACGGTTGTGTGGTAAACGGTAAGCTTGAAAACAGTGTGGTATTCAGAAATGTTAAAATTGAAGAAGGCGCTTCAATCAAAAACTCAATAGTTATGCAGGGCTCAATAATAGGAAAAGGCGCAAAAATTGAAAATGCCATTATCGACAAGGATGCAACTATCACTCCCGGCGCAACCCTCATTGGCGGTTCATCGTCACCGGTTATTGTGCATAAAGGCGAAACAATTTAATTTTGATTTGTAGGGGTGATGAAACAAGGTTAGTGCGTTGTAGAGGACGCCGTCCCCTACGACATATCCACGTTGATTTCATTATCAAACTCCCTTATAAATCAAAACGCAAATAGCAAACATAAAATATTACACGAAAGGAAACTGACACAACATATGAAAATTTTATTTGCAACAAGTGAAGCAGCTCCATTTGCCAAATCAGGAGGATTAGGCGATGTTATGGGTGCACTGCCTGCCGAAATTTCAAGACTTCCTGAAACTGAAGTTGCAGTTATTATGCCCTACTACGGAAGCATTAAATATAATCCGGATTTTGAAACCGAATATGTGACCGGATTCTGGATGCCTCTTGCATGGAGGAATACCTATGTGGGAATTTTTAAAGCAACTCTCAAAAAGAAAGGTCTTCCGAGGCAGAAAAGCTCAAACGTAACTTATTATTTTATAGATAACGAATCATATTTTAACCGTCAAGGAAGCATATACGGCTATGAGGATGACGGCGAAAGATTTGCCTACTTTTCAAAGGCAGTTCTTGAAGCATTGGTGAATCTTGATTTCGACCCGGACATCATTCATCTCAACGACTGGCAGACGGGATTTGTGCCGCTGTTTTTGAAATCGCTCTATAAAGACGTTCCAAAGCTTCAAAAAGTCAGAACAGTTTACACAATTCACAATATCGAATATCAGGGCAAGGCTATGCCAAGCTTTCTTTCGGAAGTTCTGGGTGTTGATGAAAGCTACCGCAACATCTGCACAACCGACAATATGATAAACGCAATGAAAACGGCGATAGTGCTTTGCGATAAGCTCACAACAGTTTCCGAAACATATTCTCACGAGCTTGGATATGCATATTTTGCCCACGGTTTAGAGGGTATCATTGCTGAAAACGCCTATAAACGAACAGGCATCATAAACGGTATTGATACATCCCTTTTCAATGCCGGAACCGACAAGACTATTGCGGCAAACTTTAAGCCAACCGACATTAAAGGCAAGGCGGCATGCAAGGCGGCATTGCAGGAAAGACTCGGACTTCCCGTAAACCCGGATATTCCCATATATTCAATGGTTACACGACTTGTTAAACACAAGGGTATGGAGCTTGTTGAAAGAGTGGCAGAAGAGATTGCAGGAAAAAACATTCAGTTTATTGTGCTTGGTACAGGTGACAACAGATTTGAAGATATGATGAGATTTTTAGAATATTCTCATCCCGATAACGTTAGGGGATGCATTATGTTTGATGCAGCTCTGGCAAATCAGATTTATGCCGGCTCCGACTTCTTCCTGATGCCATCAAAGAGTGAACCCTGCGGACTTTCGCAGATGATTGCAATGCGCTACGGCACCATTCCGATTGTGAGAGAAACAGGGGGTCTTGTTGACACCGTGGCACCGCTCAACACCGAAACCTTAGAAGGCAGAGGCTTTACGTTTAAAGGCTTTAATGCCCACGATATGCTTCACGCAATGGAAAGAGCCGAAGGCTTCTTCTACGAAAAAAACAAGCTCACCAAAAAGATTAAAGACCTTATGAAGCTTGACCTGAGCTGGAGGGAACCTGCTCAGAAGTATATGGCAATATACGAAGAAATAAAATATTAATTATCCATAAAAAAGGGAATAGGAAAAAGAGGCTGTAGCAAAATGATTTTTCCGGTTTTGTCCGGGAGGCCGTCCCCTACAT
>JAZSOL010000228.1:0-10090 GCA_045536915.1 Clostridia bacterium | reverse complement strand
AAAGTTACTTTGGAATACAAGGGTGCTGAAGGTGCAGTTATCCCTGTGGGAGGAAGTGATTTTAAACTTGATGTTGTTATGAATTCCACAGACAAATGTGCTTCAATATTTATTGACGGTGTGTTGGTTGCCGACTATGTTCCTTACATTGTTGCCGTAAATAATTTTAAATCAGCTGAGGCAACAGCAGGAATTATTATAAGTGATAGTGTCGTGTTTGATGAGTATTCACTTTATGATTACAACATTAAGGTTTTTGATTATTATGATGAATTCACGAAGCCTTATATTACTAAGGATGTTGTATTTGCAAAAGATTCTATAGGCGGAGTATTGGTTGAATGGGTTATTTCAGAAGATGCTCCTGTATCAGCTGAAGGGGTGTATACACCTTCATTTGAGGTGGAATTTTTCGATATTACATTGAAGCTTTCCAATACAAATACAAACGGTGCGGTATATGAAAATAAAATGACACTTGCCGCAATTCCGACTGAAGATGATAATCTTTTGAATAAAGCGTCTGCATCTTCAAATATGCGTATGGATATTGTAAACAACACAAACAAATTGTTTGATAAAAATTTCAAAACTTATATGGAAGCAACTCTTTCAGGTAAAAATGACTATGTCATTATAGATATGGGTTCTGTACAGACTATCGGTTCACTTTTCTTCTTCCAGTCAATTGAGGATAAGGGAATGTTGTCATGTGATATTTATCTGTCAGAAGACGGAACAGATTGGTCATCAAAGCCTGTTGCTTCACCACAGTTTGCAGATGGTGAAAGTAACTATGTTGTATTTGATAAAGAAGATGTAAGATATATAAAAATTACAAATATTTCAGCAAAAGACAAGAAGATTGTTTTGGATGAAATAAAGGGATATATAACATACACAGCGGATGATGCAGCATATCTTGATGTAATGGCTCTTAATATGCCTACTGAACGTGTACTTAAAGTTTCTTCATTGACATTGCCGACTGTAGGTGCTTTATATGGTTCGGTAATGACATGGAAATCATCCGATCCGAGTGTTATTTCTCTTGATGGTAAAATCAATGTACCATCAGGTCGAACAGAAGTTGTATTAACAGTTACAGCAAGTAACAATGGGAATACATATTCAAAATCATTTACATACTACTTCCCCGGAAAAGGTAATTCCGGTGGTGGTGCAGGTGGTTCATCCGGAGGTGCAGGTGGCTCAGGCGGCGGATACAACGGCGTAGTACCTTCAATTTCACTACCGGTAGACACAGATATAGTTCAGACACCATCTACAGAAAATCTTAAAACAGAATTCAAAGATGTAAAAATGAATGATTGGTATTACAAATATCTTGTAAGTCTTAAGGAAACAGGAATTGTTAACGGCTCTGATGACGGTAATTTTTATCCTGACAACTTTGTTAAGAGAGAAGAATTCCTTAAGATGCTTGTTGTAGCTGCAAACATTCAGTTGTCTGATACTTTTGATGGCTTTGAAGATGTAAAAGCTGATGATTGGTTTGCTCCTTATGTTTATGCTGCAAAGGAAACCGGCATAGTAAACGGAATGAGTGAAAATTCATTTGGCGTAGGTATGACAATTTCAAGACAGGATATGTCTGTTATGATATATAATGTACTTGGTATTGAAAATGATGTGGTTAAAAATACAGAAATGTTTGCCGATGATAATAACATTGCGGATTACGCATATAATCAGGTTTATGCTATGAAGCAGCTTGGTTTGATAAACGGTTATGAAAATGGTGAATTTAAACCTTCAGGTTATCTTACAAGAGCCGAAGCAACAAAAGTAATCTTTATGTTGTTGGAATACTTAAAATAGGAAGTTTTTCAGGGGAGTAATCTCCCCTGAAATCAAATAAAAGAAAGGATAATTATTTATGAAAAAGATAATTTCGATAATTTTGACATTTGTTTTTATAGCTTCCTGTTTGCCCGTTGCTTTTGCTGCAGGAGCGTATGATGACGAAGGAAAATATATATATAGAACAAGTACCTATGATTTTGAAATCATCCAGAATGACCCACAGTATATAACGGATGAAAAATTTTTCGGTAAATGGGATGAGGATACCCAAGCATGGGATATAGAACCACTTTTAAAATACGGTGACAAAGACTTCCCTGGGCTTGATCCGATAGAAGAAGCTGCAAAGAACGGTGATTACTACGGCGCTAAAATAGCCTTAATGGAATATTATTTACCTCAAAAATACAATAAAGTTTCTAAAGTCATGTCTGTAAATGATGAATCTTTTTTTGAAATTAAATTCAGAGAAAGAAATATGTATGCAGCATCTACAAACGGACAACCTTTGGATGTAACTGATTGGGTAACTCAGGATTGGAAGACGATTACTGCAAATTCCAGTATTTTATCTTCTTATGTAACATCGATGGCTAAAACAAGTCCTGATGTTACATTGGTTGTTGCTTCTATGGATAAAAGTAATACTGCTGCACAAATAAAATCCAGAGATACAGACTCTCCTCCGGTACTTAATATTACCGTAAATAATGTGCAGAGACAATATACGGCGGTTGAAGATTCATATATCAGTCCTGTAGATAATGCAAATACCAACTATGGTAATGAAGAAATTCTTTATGCTCAGGAATATGGATATGTGGGGCACTGGAGTGATAAGAGTAATCGTTGGACAAGTGAAGCTAACCCTACCAGAAGAACTTATTTTAAGTTTGATGTTTCTAACATAAAATCTACCGACGATGTATCTTCTGCATCGCTTACTTTTACAGCTCGTACGGAAGACGGTGGTGACCTAACTGAAAAAGAATTGTTCATATATGGTTGGGATGATTCTGCTTGGGAAGAAAATACAATTAAATGGAACAGTTTTGATGACTGGAAGTTTTTTTCTTGCAATGAACAGGAAACGTGGAGTTTTTTAACGAGCGAAAACACAACAGAAAAAGGTAAAATTTGTTATTTTCACAGAGGAGCAAAACTACAGACGCTTTCAAGAGTTTTTAATAACACCAAGGATGAAAGATATGCATATACATTTCTCCGTGAGCTTATGAGCACAATTACTAATGTAAGCAACCGTGCTGATGTTATGAATCATCTTGATATGTCAAACCATGTATATAATGTTGGTGGTTGTTTTATTGCTTGCTGGGACAGTATGTATATGACCCCAGAAATATTTACAGCTGCCTTAAAGCATTTTTATCTTGTTACAGATTTAGCTTGTGAAACATGGTTGGTACCAAAGGATTGTACAGCAAATGGTGCTACAAACTTGGCTCGTATGACTTATTCCTTTAGTATGTGGTATCCGGAATTTAAAAAATCTGACTATTGGTATGATATAACTAAATATTCATATAAATGGATTGTTGAGGATGGAGCACTTGCTGATGGTAGTTGTATAGAACAGGCTGCGGGATATGTTGAAACTTTTTGTGGAAATATAAGTACTTCACACGCTGGAATTTATACTAAGATTAAAAATCCGTACTATGGTATGTATGCAGATAGAGAGACCGGAGAAATTATCCGCAATATGCTTATCAATGCTCTTTATTCAACCGCGTGGGAATATGAAGAATTTGGTTTTGGTGACTCCAGTAACTTTAATTCTAAAAGCTTTCTTACAAATTGGTATGGTTTGCTGCTTGATTTTGGTATAGATGATCCATATCTTGAATATGTTGCAACTAACGGTACAAGCGGTACAGCTCCGGAATTTACTTCTAATTCTTTTCCTGTTGCACTCAGAACTTATATGAGAACAGGCTGGACCAAAAATGATGTAATGCTTGCATTCACAAATAAGGGCGGCGAAGTAACTCACAGTCATCGTGATCAGCTTCATTTGGTGCTAAAAGCATACGGACAGAATTTGCTTGTTGATTCATACGGAGCCGAATATGCAGGTGATAGAAGAAGATCTGATGTTAGTGCAGCTATGCATAATACAATAACGGTAAATAACGGAAACATTCAAAATCAGACTGCCGGAAATGATGGTGTAGAAAAAGAACAGGAAATCAATGACCTTTATAATCACACTACATATACAACCGCGTATGTTGATTATGCAAGTAATACAGAACGTACTGTTCTGTTCCTTAAAAACCAGAAATTCTTTATAGTAACCGATTATATTCAGGTAAAAGATAAGACAAAGGACAACAAGGTTGCGCAGGCATGGCATATGTCACCTGAAGCTTATATAAGCCTTAGTGAAAATAATGAGTTTGTAAGTAATTTTGAAAGTGGTGCAAATATAATTGTTTCACCGGTTGATTCAGCTTCAATGTCGGATATCTATTTTACAGATGTTGAACAGGGTGTTGCCGCAGGTGTATATGTTGTAACACCAAAGGGTGTTTATGAACGTACTACAAGAGATACTGCTAAGTATGGCACTATTTTGTATCCGCTTAATATTGGCGAAAAACGCTCTATTGTTACCGAAGAAATTGATGTAGGAATAGAAAATAACGGAGCATCAGCTTTCTACCTTACTATAAACACACCGGGAAAAGATGATGCACAGAATTATTACTATTATCATTTAAGTGATCTTTCTCAAAAGAAGGAAATTGTATTGGGAGATTATACAACCGATGCTACATCACTCCTTGTTCAGGAGGATAAAAACGGCAAGGTTGTTTCGTTCTTTATTTACGATGGTTCCTACATTAAAAAATATGGAATAAAAGACGAATATCTGTTCAAGAGTAATGCAGGTGATGTTACTTTTGGCGTAGATATGGCATCCGGTGAAATATCTGAATTCTCATCAAATGACTTTGATGAAAGAACTTTGAAGGATATTACTGTTTATGCAGGTTATGACATAAAGTCAATTACATTTAACGGTAAGAACATAAATACCAAAAAGGATGGAGCATATCTGTATTTTGGAGATGAACCAATAGTAAAATGTACCGAAGATTTTACACCTGATTCTGACAATCAGACATCTGATGAAATATTTGGTGATTTTACAGGTGGTCGTCCGTCATCCGGTGGTGGTTTAGGTAGTTCCGGAGGAGGTTCGTCATCAGGCGGAGCAGGTGGCGTTCAGCCGATAACTCCTGATAAGGATGACAATAATGCTGCTGATGACCCTGAAAATAAGGAAGAAGATATTGCGGATACCAATCCGACAATTAAGCCTTCTTATAATGATGTTTTGGAAGATGCTTGGTATTATAACGATGTAATGTTGTTAAGCGAAAAAAATATTGTATCAGGAGACGGTACAGGTGCTTTTTCACCAAATAACAATGTTACGAGGGAGCAATTCCTTAAAATGTTAATATTGGCAACAGGAATAGATACTGAAGAAGGTGAAAATACATTTGCCGATGTTGATGAAAATGCATGGTATAAGCCTTATGTGTTAAAAGCAAAAAAATTCGGTATAGTAAACGGTATTTCTGACAGTGAGTTTGGTATAGGAAGAAACATAACACGTCAGGATATGGCAGTTATGATATCACGTATTATAGATAAGCTTAACGTAAAAACAACTGAATTTGAAACTGATAAATTTGTAGATGAAAATAGTATTTCCGATTACGCAAAGGATTCTGTCGGTTTTATGAAATCAATTGGATTGATAGAGGGCTACAACAATGAATTCAGACCTTTAGATAATCTGACACGTGCAGAGGCAGCAACTATTATTGCTAAAATTATCAGAGAGTTTGAATTTTAATATTTTAAAAAACAAATTCAGTCAAGATTTCTTTGCTGATTGTAGGAGATTTGTAATGAGCATAACATATAATTATAAAATCTTAAATGATCCTATGAAAATAACGGATTCTGACTTTTTTGGACTATGGAACAAAAAAAGTCAAAGGTGGGAAAATGAGGGACTTTTAGATTACGATAAATATTCAATAGAGCTTGCATCAGTAATTGATGCAGTAAAGACAGGGGATTACAGGCTTGCGAAAAATCACTTGCTTGAATATTACCGTGAAAAATATAAGGATATTAAGGTTAAGCCTTATCCCGCATGTACGGAAAAGCTTGAACTTTGTTGCAGGGCACTGGAAAAAAACGTGTATGCCGTCAATAAAATGAATGGTCATATTATGGATTTTTTTACTGTGGATGAAGAATTAAAGTGGCACAGTGTAGATGTTGGCTTTTCAATGGACTCATTGGTTTTCGGCAGTGATGTTAAGGTGTCATATCAGCTTATGTCTGTTGATAAAGCAGACATCTCAGCAGAATTTTATTCAAGGAAATCTGATCACAGTCCATATCTTGAGCTTGTGATAAACGGCGAAAAAGTAAGGGTGAAATGCTGTAAGGACACTATGGTGTCGGCAGGTGAAAATTCTTCTGTAAACTATAGTGAAAACAAGGTTTTTGAAGTGTGTGAAAGCGGTATATACCATAATCATGATGAAAATATGAAAAGAGCCTACTTTGCATTTGATGTAAGCTTTATAAATAAAAATGATGTTATATCTTCTGCAAAGCTTTACTTATACGGAAAATCCAATAAAGCCGAAAAGGAAATTTGCGTTTACAACGAACATGCAGCAAACTGGGACGAAAAGACATTTTGCTGGGACAATGTTACAGACGAGCTTATTTTTTCCTGCAATGATATGAATTCCTGGAACTTTATAACCAGCTCTGTCACAACAATTAAGGGAAAAATATGCTTTTATCATCGTGGAGCTGAGCTTTCTATGCTTGCAGATATGTACAGACGTACAGGGGATGAAAAATATGCCTATACTTTTATACGCAACGCAATAGCAATAGTTCATTATGTAGGCTGTAACAGAGAAGTTTTTAATGAGCTTGATATGGGCTGTCATTGTAATTCACATACAACAGATTTGTTCCGTGTAATAAACAGTAAATATATGACAGGGGAAAGGTTTGTTGCTATTTTAAAAAACATATATTCTATTGCGCAGTGGCTTATAAATAATTTTTACGGAGTAAAGAAAAACAACTGGGCATCATTTGCAACTATGGGTGTATATTGTTTCATTGGCTTTTTTTCTGAAATTAAATCCTACGATAAATGGTTTGATATAACAGTCAATGAAAATAACAGACTTATAAGAGGATTTATTGGCAAGGACGGTTCAAATATTGAGCTTGGTCAATGTTATCAGTCTACACTTATAAATACTATTACGGGACTTTATAGTATTCACGAGCTTAACCGTAGTAAAATGCCTTTGTCGGATGAGGCTTTTGATATTGCACATAAGCTTATAAAGCATTATTATTACACCTTAAGTCCTACGGGTTCCGACTATAACATTGCTGATACCACAGACCCGTTTAAAAATCTCAAGGAGCGAGTTGCTATCTGGTATAATAAATATCCCGACCTTTTGGGGGATGATGAGGAACTTAAGTATGTTGCAACAGATGGTAAGGAAGGAAAACTACCTGATTTTACAACAATAAATTTCCCATATAACTTAAGAACTTATATGAAAACAGACTGGTCAAGGGATGCCCTTGCAATGGTTGTTAACGGCAGGCGTGAAGGTTCCCACGGTCACGAGGATGTTTTTTCAATAGCTATGATGGCATACGGTAAGCATCTTGTTACCGACCAGGGTTATGGTGCATTGCTTACAGGCGGAATTCGTGAAATGATGATGGCATCATCCTCACACAATGTAGTACTTGCGGATGATGTGGAAAATACATGGCGTAAGGATTCAAAACAGCTTGGCTTTGACACAAATCACAAGTTTGATTACTGCGAATATTCCGGAGCCAATAATGAAATAATTGACGTACAGAATAGAAGTGTTACCTTCTGTAAGGAGGATAAATTCTGGATTGTTACAGATTACATAAAACCGATTAATTGTGAAAAAGACACAAAATACACACAATACTGGCATATGTTACCTGAAGCAAATATATCCATCGGGGAACAAAATGTGCTGAAAAGTAATTTTGCCGACGGTATAAACGTAATGATTGTACCTGTTGGGAAAATTGAAAATTCTGAGATTATACCTTCCAAATATTCGCCGGGTCATGGAGTTATAGTAGACAGTAAAAAGGCAAAACTTGTTAAAAATAAAAAAGGCGAAGTTTTGTTCAGTACACTTATTATTCCAATAAATGAAGGTGAGGACTTTAAAGTTGAATCAAAGTGTACAGATTACGATAATGTAAATTCCTTTGTCGCAAAAATTACTGACAAGAACGGGGTTTCAAAAACATATTATTTTGCACACAGTAATAATCAGGTTAAAGAAATTTCTTCAGGCAAATACTCGGAATTTGCCGTAAATATGATAGTGTGTGAAGATGAGAATGGAAAAGCGGTTTCAAAATACATTATTGATAAATAAAGGAGAATTTATTGTGAGTAGCACATTTAATTACAAAATATTAAAAGATCCTATGAGATGGACAGACTCTGATTTTTTCGGTGTGTGGGATAGTGAAAAACAAGCATGGGAAATAGAAGGTGCTTTAGATTATGACAGATATTCAAAAGAACTTGCTTTGGTAATAGATGCAGTAAAAGCAAAAAATTATAAGCTTGCAAAGGATGAATTGCTTGAATATTACAGAAAGTTCAACCGTAAACATCTTATCAGACATAATGGCGGTGTTTTAAATGTTGACCAAAATCCCGACCTTGATATATCTTGTTCGGCCCTTGAAAAAAATGTATATTCAGTAAACTGTATGAATGGTAAGGCTATGGGATTTATAAATGTAGGTGAGCAGCCTATGTGGCATTCGGCAGATGTTTTTGTTTTCATTAAAAGACTTTTGTACGGAAGTGTAGTGCATGTAGCATATCAGCTTATGTCTGTTGATAAAACAGATATTTGTGCGGAATTTTATTCAAGAAAATCTGAATACAAGCCGTATCTTGAACTTATTATAAATGGTGAAAAGGTTAAGGTGGAATGCTTTAAGGATACAATGGTATTTGCCGGTGATAATTCTTCTGTAAATTATGGCGACAGAGAGGTTTTTGAAGTGTGCGAAAGTGGTTATTACCACTTTCACGATGAAAAAATGAAAAGGGCATACTTTGTTTTTGATTTAAGCTTTATAAAGCAGGATGATGTAATCAGCGGTGCAACACTTAATGTGTATGGTAAGTCCTGCAGTGGAGAAAAAGAAATTTTTGTATACAACGAGTTTGAATCAGCGTGGGATGAAAAAACCTTCTGTTGGGACAATGTTACGGACGAGCTTTGTTTTTCATGTAATGATATGAATTCATGGGATTTTATAACAAGCCATCGGACATCAATAAAAGGTAAAATATGTTTTTATCACAGAAGTCCCGAACTTTCAGCACCTGCACAAATGTATCTTAAAACCGGTGATGAAAAATATGCCTATACTTTTATTCGTAATGCAATGGCAATAGTGCATTATGTTGGTTGCAATCCTGAAGTTTTCAATCAGCTTGATATGGGCAGACACATCGATATACATACAAGAGATTTATTCAAGATAATAGACAGCAAATATATGACAGGAGAATATTTTGTTGCAATATTCAAAAACATTTATAAGATGGCGGATTGGTTGTTACACAATTTTTATGGTAAGGTAAACAATAACTGGGCATCTTATGCTACGGAAGGTGTATTTTGCGTAACTGCATTTTTTAAAGAAATCAAGGTTCACGATGAATGGCGTAATATTACCATTAAAGAAAATGAACGACTTATTTCTGAGTTTAAAATCAATGATGATTCCTGCGTAGAACTTGCTCAGTGGTATCACCATGTTTTGCTTCGTACCATTACTGATTTGTATAATATACGTAATGCCACAGGAGAACCTTTACCATTGTCGGAAAATTCTTATGATGTTTTGTATAAGCTTATGAAGACTTTTTATTATACACTAAGTCCTACGGGTTGTGATTATAATATCGGAGATACTACAGAACCATTTAAAAGTCTTATCTATGTTATTGAAGGCTGGTACGACCTATGCAATGATATTATCGGCAGCGATGAGGAAATAAAATATGTTGTTACAGGTGGTAAGGAGGGTAAGCTTCCTGATTTTACTACCATAAATTTTCCTGATAACCGCAGAACAT